>JAQVYS010000026.1 GCA_028708605.1 Bacillota bacterium | reverse complement strand
TTGCTTGTGAAACGCTTCTCTGCCATAATTTTCCACCTCTTCTCTAAAAAGTAATTACTTTTCTAAAATAGAAAACCCTCTTAGTAGACTCTTTTTAGATGTCTACTAAGAAGGTTACAGTTCAAAATCCGGTCCTCTTTTTACATTCTAGGTTCAGGTATGAAGTTTAAGACTTTTTAGGGCGGAATGTTTCACAGCAAGTACTGTCGGTGCTCTTTTTGTTTCCCATCATACCAAATTCAACATCACTGCCGCCGCTTATCGAATCTTTGTAGTTGACTAGAATTTGCTCTGCATTACATTTGTTACCTTTGCCCCAATAGTGGCAAGAGTCAACCTCACATTTAACATCTTGGGCCATAAAACATCACCTCTTCCTTTAAACTGCCCCGAAGTCTGAGTTGTATGCTGACTTAAGTAATTTTTTGATGTATAATGACAAGTAAAGGATCTACTAAGGAGTGAGGTTTCTTTGAGCGATGTAATCTTAGTTGATGAAAATAACTTTCAAGCAGAGGTGACAGAATCGAATCTTCCAGTCCTAGTAGATTTTTGGGCTCCTTGGTGTATGCCTTGTAGGCAGGTGTCTCCTTTAATTGACAAGGTAGCAGAAATATATAAGGGTAGATTAAAGGTCTGTAAGCTAAACACAGAAGAAAATATGACACTTGCACTTAAAGAAGAAATAACAATAGTCCCGACATTTAAGGTCTATTTAAGGGGAAAGGTTGTTCTTGAGAAAACAGGTAATATGCCAGAACAAGAGCTAATAACATTAATTGACAAAGCTATAAATTCCAAGGAGTGACTCTACTAGTGGAGGAGATTGACTCTAAAAGGCGAATCTATAGCTAGTAGTTCCATAGAGGCGGAGGTGTTTTTTATTGGCTCGCGATTTAGATGCTAGTTTGTATGAGGACGAAAAAGCGAAATTGGTTTTATCTACATCAGAACCAGCTCAGATGAGAAAATATGGTTTTATGGCAGGTCTTATCCTATTGCCAATTATTCTTTTAGTTGTTTCCATAGTATATGGCGGTTATGTTGGAGTTGTCGTTGGCATAGCTAAAACAAATCAGGAACTCGCTAAAGGTGTTACAGCAGAAGGCGAGGCCTTTGATGTTAGTGTTTCAAATTACCTAAAGCCAGTTACAGAAAACTGGAGTAGTATCTTACTAGGTATTATTCCTGGTATGCTTTTGACAGGTATCTTAGGTGGACTATTTGCAGAGTTTCATGCTAAGGGACTAAAGAAAGATAAACCTTTTCCCTTGTATTTTTCATGGGGGTTTTTCTTTGTAATCTTTATGATTTACGCGCTCTTTAAGATTAATCTTGCGTGGTATTTCAACCTCTTTTTAGCAGTCTTCGCTGCTGGTGTTCTAGGTTATACAGTTCTTGCTTTCTGGAAAACATTTTACACACGGTTTATGTTCCGACACAGCCAAGGTGTTCTTATGAATATCTTTGATATGCTAGAAGCAGCTATGGATGAAGATCCTAACTTAAGAAGGGTCTACGTTATCGACTGGGACCGCATTGCAGGAAAGGTTACTGTTGGTGGAGCTGTAGATAATCTCAAACGTAAAGACAAGGTTGAAGAGTTAATGAAGAGTATCGAAGGTGTCAAGGAAGTAGACAATCGTTGTAGACACCGCTACGGATAAATTGCAGCAAAGAGATAGCCCCTAAGAATGAGGCTATCTCTTTTTTTATGTCTAGATACTAAATTGCGTTACTTTTTTGTGCCTTATAGCGTATGCAACACATTTGAGATGTGATAAACTAAAGATTAGTGGTTTAAATCGAGGAGGGCGATTTGTGGATAGAAAAAAAGTACTTATTACCAGGGATCTCCCAGGTGATGCTATTAAATTCTTAGAAGCAGATTGTGATCTTCTGTGCGCTCCGTCCAAAGACGAGATGCCAAGAGCAAGGCTACTTGAGCTAATACCTGAGGCAGATGCACTTATTTGCCTTTTAAGTGAAAAAATAGATAAAGAAGTAATATCTAAGGCTCCCAAGTTAAAGGTGATTAGTAACTATGCTGTTGGGTATAACAATATTGATGTTGAATTTGCTACAAAAAGTGGTATTTATGTAACTAATACTCCCGATGTCTTAACTGAAGCTACAGCTGATCTTGCGTGGGCTTTGCTCCTTTGTACAGCAAGAAGGATCGTTGAAGGAGATAGCTTAGTTAGACAAAATCAGTTTACTGGCTGGGCTCCAGACCTTTTGCTTGGGCTGGATGTCTCGTGCAAGACTTTAGGTATTGTAGGCCTTGGTAGAATCGGTCTTGCAGTAGCAAGAAGAGCTAGTGGTTTTGGCATGAAGGTAGTATATTGGTCTAAAAAACGCAAAGAGGATTTAGAAGAAAAGTACAATTTAGAATATGAAACTCTAGATGATCTTTTGGAACTTGCAGACTTTGTTTCCCTTAATGTAGCTTTAACTGAGGAAACTCATCACTTAATTGGCCAAAGAGAGTTTTCTTTGATGAAAAAAAGCGCTATCTTAATCAACACTGCAAGAGGCCAAGTGGTAGACGAAGCTGCTTTAGTAGAGGCACTAAAAAGTGGGCAGATTAGAGCTGCAGGTTTAGATGTTTACGAAAATGAGCCTCAAGTGCATCCTGGGCTTTTAGGGCTAGAAAATGTGGTTTTAGCGCCTCATGTTGGTAGTGGTACGATTGACACGAGAGCAAAAATGGCCGAGATGGTGGTTTTGGATGTACTTACAGCCTTAAAAGGCCACAAGCCAATAAACGCTATTAATTAGAGGTAGAATGGTGGTTTGATTTAGTATGAAAGTTGATGTTAAGCTGTCACCTTCTTCTGTGGAAGCTTGGAGTAATGTCGATAAAACGGTAATTGTTATAGATGTTTTAAGAGCATCAACAACAATAATTACAGCGTTACAAAATGGAGCCAAAAATGTCGTTCCTGTTTTAACACCTGATGAAGCTGCGTCCTTAAAGTTAAGATATGACTCGTCTAATGTGCTTCTTGGTGGAGAAAGAGGTGGCGTGAAGATCCAAGGCTTTGATCTTGGCAACTCTCCTTTAGAATATACAGAAGAAGTAGTTAAAGGCAAAACTATTGTTTTTACAACAACAAACGGTACTGAGGCTATAAGAAGAGCAGTGGGCGCAGATAATGTATTAATTGGTTCTTACTTAAATTTAGATGCAGTTTCTGATTTTGTAGTTGAATTAGGAAAAGACGTTACGATTATGTGCGCTGGAAACCAAGGTAGCTTTGCTTTAGAGGATGCAGCCTGTGCTGGGGCTTTTTGTTTGGCGATTTCAAGACTAACTAAAGTTGAAGAGTCAGATAGCGCTAAGGCCTCTAGGATGATCGCTTCTAGCTTTGATACAGCTATAGAGACCTTTAACGCAGGCGAGCACGGCAAAGCTCTCCTCGGTTTAGGTTTTAGTGAGGATTTAGAGTTTTGTGCTCAAGTAAACTCTGCTAGAGCTATACCGGAGTATCATAGCGGTCATTTAGTGCTTAAAAAATAAGAAGCCTTGTTGAGGCTTCTTATTTTTTAGGTTAGAATTAACATACACGCAGGGAAATCTGTGATAGAGGAGAGGCTTCTAGAATGAGAAAAAGTTGCTGGCTTTTTTTGCTTTTTATACTCATATTAGCTGTGCCTATTTTTGCACAGGAGCCTAATTCTTCTTGGCCAAATTACAGCCCACCTAGGGTAGAAATCCAAGGATTTTTAGATCCTGATACCAGTACTTTAGCAGGATCTATGAAGATCGATTTTACCAATAAATGCAGTCATACTATTACAGAAATATCTTTTTTACTGCCAGCCAATTTTGGCTCTGAGCCCAATCCGTATCTTAGTGAGCTTTATAGAGCAAAGGGCTTTTACCAAAATTTCGATAGCAGCTATACCTATGTAGTAGGGGTTAAGGTAAATAATGAGACTTTCCCGGTCTCTTTAGAACCAGTATCTGAGGTTACTCAGACCTTTTCTTTGTATTCTGCGAGAATGGTTCTTTCAATTGGGGAACTTCTACCTGAGCAAAGTGTCCAGATAGAGATGGAATTTTTGAGTAAGGTAGCACATAAAAGAGGAGACTTTGGCCTTAGCTTAAGCGGTGTCTTCTATTTAAATGGGGGCTTTTATCCCCAGCTTTTAGATCCAGAAGAGCCTAATAGAAGGGTTGCAACAATGATTAACTCTGAGCTATTACTGCCTTCTACCCTTGTTGTAGCAAGTAATGCAGATTACCAATCTGAGATTTCTCTTGGAGGAATCTATAAAAAGGTTAACTTAACATATGAGACGCCAGTCTTTGATCTTGCTTTAGTTGCAGGCCCAGGGCTCTTTGTTAAAGAGGCTACTTTTGGGGATATAGAGCTTTACACTTATTATTTAAAGGGCCATGAAAAAGAGGCAGTATTCGCAATGCAAACTGCCGTGGATGTTTTAGAGTATTATGGCAAACATTTTGGACCATACACAAAAAAACGTTTTACAATTGTAGAAGGCTCAAGTTTAGACAAAGCTACTTCAAATGAAGGTATGGTCATCCTGCCAACTAGCTTTTACCGCTACTATAATGCAGGTGGCGGAAGCTTTGACGGTCTTCTTGGTGCAGTAATTGGCAGAGAAGTAGCAAATTCTTGGTTTAACAATACAAAGTCAAGTACTAATACTGCTAAAAGCACACAAAGTGCCTGGCTAAATATAGCCCTCCGAACATACGCTGCAAGTAGCTACTTTACAGATAAAGGGCTAGACCAAGATTTGTCATTTGGAGAGCGTTTAGGTTTTAATTTAGTGGGAGAGAGCTACAGCTTAAATTATCATGAAAATCTCGAGTTAGCGTTTTTAGAAGAGATACTTCATAAAGGCTTAGATGAGCCACTCATAACTGAGTATGCAGACCTAAAGTATCCTGAAGTCTGGGAAAAGAGACTACAGACTAAAGGATATTTAGTTATTAGGACCTTAGAGAGCTTTGCAGGTAGAGATAAGGTTTTTAAGCTACTTAGAAAAGTTAGTGAGGAAGGAAAAAAGGGTAGTTATAGGATAGTTGATAATGATAGTTTTAAAGCTTTAGGATCGGGCGTTTTTGGAGATCTAAAATTTGAGCAGTTTTGGCAAGATTTTGTAATCGAAGACAAAGTAGAGGATCTAGAGATTCACAGCATCTACCAAGTAGAAGATAAAGAGGGGTACGAGATTACTCTGAATTTAAGTCCAAGAGAGGCTGTAGATTGGCCTGTGGAAGTACTACTTGAATTTAGAGACCATACAACCGCTACGATCTTCATTAGCCCTAAACGAAGTAGCGTTACTTTTAGATCTGAAAAACCGCTTAAAAGAGCTACAATCGATCCAAAGTCACTTATAATTGACAGAGAACGTTTAAATAATAGCTTCCCAAGAAGAACCAGCTTTGCTATAATAAGTGGTCTTAGTTCTGCAAGTGCGGGATATAGCATAGACCCGATTTTAGAGATTAGACCAGAGGAAAACACCTTTAATGCAGGTTTTTCATTAGCTTACAAAAACAGGTTCTATAATAGGTTAGGTTACAGTCTATTTTACTCTACAAAAGCAAGCCAACTAATATCAGAACTTGAGTACAAGCGAAATTTTAGAAATGGATCAGTTGCTGTCAGCATGTTATTTCCAAATCAAGAGTTTACTGAGCTGAACCTGGATTTTGTAATTAAACAGATGGCTGCTAAGAACATTGGCTATACAGCCGATCATAATATAGATCGGTTTAAAGGTCAGGTAGGTTTTTCTTATTACCCAAAGTTAAATGACTACAATCTTAAACTCACTTCCACTTACGACAATTCAGTGTTAACTGGCAGGAAGTTAAGTACTACCTTTGATATCTCGAAAAATGGAGGTAAGATGTCAGTTGAAGCAGAATCTATTAAACCAGGGATTTTGGCAGGCTTTATAGGTAGAAGAGTTAATGCACAGAGTTCCTTTTATAATCCACTAGAAAGAGCAAGTACAACTATTAAGGATGTGCCAGAGAAGACAGGCGACTACGCTTTTACTGTAGATTTAAGCGCCTCTATTCCTTTGATTCTTGATAAAGAATTGGTGGTTCTAGGTCCATTTATCTGGGAAGATGCAGAAGGAAGGCTGGCTTTGGCATTTGGTAGCGCTTGGGAGAAGGGGTTTTCTCCTTGGAGCGAGACTGGGATCTATCTAAAAGCAGAGCTTCTACTTGGCTTTAACTTTCTAACTCAGCCTTTTTCGCTTCGTGTAAGCATGGCAAAGGATTTACGGGGACCTCAAGATTATAGTTCCATTACACTTTCTACCCGTTTTTACAGGGAAGTTTTGAGTAAGTAATGGTTAGGTAGATTTAAGGAGGCAGACTCTAGATGAATGATGAAAAGGTTCTATTTGAAATAGCATCAGAGCTTTCAAAGCTATGTCAACGCAATATAGAGCCTAGAATACTAAGACCAAACAGTCAAACTGTTATAGCTGTTTTAGAAGAGATACAGGCTTTGCTTTATCCTGATTATTTTTTAGGTATCAGTGATGATAATATTAATGACCATGTCTGTTATTTAGAGAGACTTGGAATTTTATACTGGAAGTTAACTAGACTAATCCATAATACAATTGCAGATCAGTGTAAGCCAGAATGTACAATAAACCTAGGTGGATGCAAGGAACTAACAAACTCTAGGGAAAAAGCGCTTTCTCTAGTAAAAGAGCTCCCGAACATTAAAAGATTGCTCAATTTAGACGTAGAGGCCGCCTTTAGAGGAGACCCTGCAGCTAGAAGTCATGATGAGGTTATTCTAGCTTATCCTGGCTTTTATGCGATCTTTGTCCATAGGATCGCATATGAATTCCGCAAGAGGGGCCTCGATCTCTTGGCTAGGATTATGAGTGAGTATGCTCATTCTAAAACCGGTATTGATATTCACCCTGGTGCAACTATTGGAGAGAGTTTCTTTATCGACCACGGCACAGGTGTAGTGATTGGAGAGACCACGGTTATAGGAAACAACGTTAAAGTCTATCAAGGAGTGACTTTAGGCGCTTTAAGCTTCCCGAAAGACCAGAATGGTAATATAATCAAAGGTCAAAAGCGTCATCCTACGATAGAAGACAATGTTACAATCTATGCTGGTGCAACGATACTTGGTGGGGATACTGTAATTGGCGAAGGAGCAGTTATTGGAGGTAACGTTTGGATTACAGAGAGTGTCCCATCTAATATGAAGGTTGTCAATAAACCACTAATAGAAAAGAAGATTTAAATCCAAATTTTAGACCGACTAAATCCTGCAAGAGTCAAATGTGGAAAGGTCACAAATTACGGCCTTTCCTTTCTATTTAAGATGACGTTTTCTCGTGATTTTAGACTTTTTACCTACAGGTTTTATTCTTTTTTAATATGTGGGATTTAAAACAAATCTGTTTTACATATGGTTCAAAGGGAATAGACTACAAAAGAAGAATTTTATCTGTTGGCCTTATTTTTATTTTTTTGAGGTGATGGAAGGTGAGCTCTGTACGAAACACAGTAATAAAAGCTACAGGTGTAATTGCAATAGCTTCGGCTCTTAGCAAGATCTTAGGCTTTGTACGCGAAATGTCTATCGCGTATCAGTTTGGCTCAACTTGGCAGACCGATGCATTTAATATTGCTCATTCGATTCCAGGTCTGTTATTTGCAGCAGTAGCAACTGCTATACGCACAGTATTTATCCCAGTATTTACAGATGTAGCAACTCATAAAGGCAAAGACAAAGCTATGGAGCTTGCAAATAACGTTATAAATACTACGCTACTGATTAGTTTTATCTTGATTGTAGCTGGTGAAATCTTTGCAGGTCCACTTGTTAGACTTTTTGCAAGGGGCTTTGAAGGCGAGACCTTTGACTTAGCAGTAAGTCTAACTAGAGTGATGATTCCTACAATCGTCTTTCTAGGCTTGATAGGAATTGTTTCAGGCATCTTGAATGCATTGCAGAAGTTTACTGCACCAGCTCTTGTGGGTTTTCCTTACAATATTTTAATCATTGCTGGTATTTTTACCTTAGGAAGCTATTTTGGAATTTATGGACTTGCAATTGCCACTTTTCTTGGTATTGGATCTCAGTTACTTATTTTGCTTCCATCCCTAAAGAAAACGGGATTTCGTTACAAGTTCTATATCAATCTTAAGTCGCCAGAGATTGTACTTATTTTAGAGCTTATGGTGCCAACTTTGATTAGTACAGCAATGGGTGAGATTAATGTAATGGTTGATAAAATGCTCGCATCAGGGCTTCCAGAAGGATCGATTTCAGCTTTAAGCTATGCTAATCGTTTATACGCTCTCCCAATAGGTATTGTGGTCTCAGCAGTTGTTACAGCAATTTATCCGACAATGAGCCAGGCTGCTGCTACCAAGAATAGGCAACAGTTTGTATCTAGCGTAGATAGCAGCATCCGCATCATGTCTTTTTTGGTCTTGCCAATGATGATTGGGCTTTTAGTGCTTACAACCCCAATTGTCCAGGTGGTTTATGAAAGAGGGGCATTTGGTCCGAGTGATAGTATACAAACAGCGACAGCTTTATTCTTCTATTCGTTAGGGCTTCTTGCTGCAAGCTGGCGAGAAGTGATTAATAGAGGCTTTTGGTCGATGAAAAACACTCTAATCCCGATGTTTATCTCGGCAGGTGCAGTAATTACGAATATTGCCTTTAACTTCATTTTAGTTGGTTCTATGGGCCATGGCGGACTTGCCCTAGCTACTACACTTTCTGTCATAGTTGCAGCAGGGCTCGGTCTTATCTTCCTGCGCAAAAAGACAGGGCCAATTGGTCTTAGAAGCGTCATGAAGTCATTATTTAAGTGCATTATTGCTAGTTTGATTATGGGTATAGTAGCTTACTTTAGCTGGGGATTTGCGTCTCCTTTTGCAACTAGCAGAACTATTAGAGCAATCTTGCTCTTTGCCGTAATTGGACTTAGTGCTATCACCTATTTTGGCGTTTGTTATCTGCTCAAAGTTGAGGAGATGGCATTTGCAGGCAAACTTGCAAAGAGAATTTTTGGTAAGTTTAGCAAGAGATAACGTTTAATAGTGACGTAAATTGGGGATAATACGTTATATGCCAAATATTGGGCGAAAATCGCTGTTTTTGAAGTTTGCTCACATAGGATATTTGGCATAAACTTAATCTTGAAATCATTAGCACTCTAAAGAGCCGAGTGCTAATCGATAAACAACATACAAATCCAGCTAGGAGGGTTGAACTATGAATATAAAACCTTTGGCAGACAGATTAGTAATTAAGCCAATAGAAGAGGAAGAGGTAGTTGTGGGAGGGATTGTTATTCCTGACACAGCTAAAGAGAAACCTCAGACAGGTGAGGTTGTTGCAGTTGGTAAAGGCCGCACAACCGAAGATGGAAAAGTAGTTCCTATGGAAGTTAAACTCGGAGACAAAGTCCTCTATGCTAAGTACTCTGGGACTCAATTCAAATTTGAAAATGTTGAGTACCTAGTGGTAAAAGAATCCGAGGTTCTTGCTATTATTGACTAATTAAACTCAAAAATTTAACTTATCAGGAGGGGATTAATATGGCCAAACAACTGCTTTTTGCAGAAGAGGGTAGACGTAAGTTAGAAAAAGGCGTAAATGCTTTAGCTGACGCTGTTAAAGTCACTCTGGGACCTAAAGGTCGTAATGTAGTTTTAGATAAAAAATTTGGTTCACCTACAATCACTAATGATGGTGTTACCATCGCACGTGAGATTGAATTAGAAGATCCATTTGAGAATATGGGTGCACAACTTGTTAAGGAAGTTGCAACCAAAACTAATGATATTGCTGGTGATGGTACCACTACAGCAACTGTTATGGCTCAAGCTATGATCCGTGAGGGTCTAAAAAACGTTGCAGCTGGTGCTAATCCAATGGTAATGAAAAAAGGTATCGAAAAGGCTGTTGCAGAGGCAGTAGAAGCTATTAGAACTGTCTCAAAGCCTATTGAAGATAAAGGAAGTATTGCTCACGTTGCTTCAGTATCTGCTGGTGACGATGAAATCGGTAGCTTAATTGCTGAGGCTATGGACAAAGTTGGTAAAGAAGGCGTTATTACCGTTGAAGAGTCGCAGACCTTTGGTACAACTCTAGAGTCAGAAGAAGGTATGCAATTCGATCGCGGTTATGTTTCCCCTTACATGGTTACCGACACAGAGCGTATGGAAGCTGTATTAGAAGATCCATACATCCTTATTACAGATAAGAAGATTACTGTTATTCAGGACATCCTTCCAGTTCTAGAAAAGGTATTGCAAACTGGTAAGCCACTATTTATTATTGCTGAAGATCTAGAAGGCGAAGCTCTTGCAACCTTGATCTTAAACAGACTTCGTGGAACTTTGAACGTTGTAGCAGTTAAAGCTCCTGGATTTGGCGACCGTAGAGAAGCTATGCTTGGTGATATTGCAACCTTAACTGGTGGGCAGGTTGTCTCCGAGAAGGTTGGTATGAAGTTAGAAAATACTAGCCTTAATATGTTAGGTCATGCAGATAAGATTCGTGTGACTAAAGAGAACACCACAATCGTTGGTGGCAAAGGTAGCCAAGAGGCTATTAAAGGCCGCATTAACCAGATTAAAGTGGAGATGGAAGAGTCCACATCTGAATATGATAAAGAGAAATTACAAGAGCGCTTAGCTAAGCTTGCTGGTGGCGTAGCAGTTATCAGAGTAGGTGCTGCAACTGAAACAGAGCTCAAAGAGAAGAAACATCGTATTGAAGATGCACTTTCTGCAACAAGAGCTGCTGTTGAAGAAGGTATCGTTCCTGGTGGCGGAGTCACTTTAATTCATGCTGCTAAAGAACTAGAGAAGACTGAAAACGATGCTCCTGTAGGTGATTTCAGAACAGGCGTTGCAATTGTACGCAAAGCCTTAGTTGAACCTCTCAAACAGATTGCAACTAATGCAGGTGTTGAGGGTGCTGTCATCGTCGAGCAAGTTTCAACCCTTCCTTTAGGTGAAGGTTATAACGCTCTAACTGGGGAATATGTAAACATGATTAAAGTCGGTATCGTTGATCCTGCTAAGGTAACAAGAAGCGCTTTGCAAAATGCAGCTTCAATTGCAGCAATGATGCTAACAACAGAATGTCTAGTTACAGATATTCCAGAACCAGAGCCAGAGATGCCAGCAGGCGCTGGACCACAAATGTACTAAAAACAAAACCTGCAACTTTCAAAGGTTGCAGGTTTTTACTTATCTATATGCTTTCGGGTAAAGATCTTCAGCTAGAACCTCTATCAGTTCACAGAGCTCTGGGGCGATTAGAGAGTAGGCTTCAAGATAACTATTTACCTTGATTTTTAGTTCATCACGATAAAGGTAATAATCATCATTTGTAAGTTCACTGATGAGAAACAAGAAATTACTGTGAGGAGTGTTGTTTTTTTTCCAGATAGTTTGCGCTTCTTTAAAAGATTTGCTAATAAGTGGTAAATAGTCAAGCTTATTATCTTGATGCCACGACGATTTATTGTAGGGTATTAGTTTAGTTCTAAGTTTGAAATAGTCTGCATCATTAAGGAGTATTTTATCTCTTGCCTTTTTAAGCCGCGTCTCTAAGAGATTAATTGCCTCTAAGGTCTGACCTGTCATTAAATAAAGACCTAAATACCCTCGGAAGGCCATGGCATCATCCAAAAAGGACTGCGAAATTGCATAGTAATCTAGAGCTTTTTCAAAGTCATCCTCTTCCCAAAGATAATGGTGTGCAAGCTGGTAGAAAACAGTGCTATTGGCGTCGTCACGCTTTACCAATTCTTCGAAAAGAGAGATCTTCTTAGGTTCTGAATATGAGGTAGAAAGCTCGTAGAGATTTTTAGTGCTCGGATTAAGAAGGACAAGCCTCTCACGGAGCTCTTCTGCATTAAATCCATTCGCGTATTGTGTTTTGGCAGTTCCAGGTAAGGCATAGATTCTAGCGAGTGTTTTAAGTGCAAGTGTGTCTTTTGGATCTTTAGTTAGTTTGGTAAGAAGAATTTCCTCAGCTTTATCAATGTTGCGTTCCAGTAAAAGTTTCTCTTCTTCTAGGAGCTCGATATCTCCCTTTTGCAGAGCCATTTTTGGGTTAACACCGGTTCCTACATAAAGTCCATGGTTGTTTGCAAGGATTTGACCATTTTCATCATAGGCTATGATCTCTAAGGTGTAACTTGAACCAGACTTTATATTGCCAATAAAGCAATATGGCAATAGGCCATACTCATCCGAAACAGCACCTTGTGGAACGTCGAGATCTTCAGGCTTTAAGACTAATTCTGTGTCTTTGGTATGGAAGATTACCGGAGGGGTTGATAGTTCTGAGGACACAAAAGCGGAGCGATTATGAAATCTTCCTCTAGAGCTAAAAGAGATACGATAGTAGACTGCATTTTTGTAAGGTTCAAAGCTTATCTCAAGAGGTCCACCATCATATATGGAGTTTGGTTTGGGAGTTTTGACTGTAATACAATCTACCAGGTTTATCTCGATTGGTTTAGGGGATCTTTCGTCTCCGAAGAATTTCCCGTTGAGGACTTGTAGGTATTTACCTTCGGTAGTCCTTGCACCTTCCCAATCCAGTTTGACGCCCAATACGTCGTAAAACTTGTTTGGATTCAGTGGAATCTGAAATATTCCCTGCATATCAGTAGTAACTGCGGGATACTCATTATAATCATACATATAAAAGTTGCTCTTAGATGGTATTTCGCGGTAAATTACCTGTACGCCAGGGACTGGCGTACCAAAAAAGGTTACTCTACCAAACGCAACGTCCTCAGGGATTTGTTCGAACTCTTCTGCTTCTAGATGCGTGTTAAATGCTAAAATCTCGTCTTCTTTTAGCCGCTGCTTCGAGCTTTCCGAAGAAGGCATTTCAGTTTTTAGATAATCTAGTGTTTCTAAAGCCTTATCAACTAGGCAGTGAGCGAGGTATACATCAATAAGATTTAGCCCAGCATGTACTCTGAAGAAATTTTGATGGTTTTGATGGTAAGGTGTGGACGCGTATAGAGATTTACGATAAGCCTTTATAGCTAATTCATAGTCACCTTTTTTCTGATAGATTTCTCCAAGCTTGTAAGCCGCTTGGGCTAGATACTCACTATCTGGATATCCATTTATTATCTTTAGATATCTTTCTTCTCTGGTGAGAATGTTAGCTGGAAATTTTTCTAGAAGAAAATTACCAAATTTAGCCTCTAGAATATAGGGGCTAGTCTTTGTAATCAAAAAGACATCCTTACCTTCTAAAAGACTAGCTGATTTGTACAGGGCAGCAGGTACTTGATGATGGTTTGGAAATTCTGCTAGCAGCTTTTCGTAATAGGTTAGTGCTGTAACAGCATCTGATTTGAGATACGCTTTTTCAGCAAGACTAAACAAAATGTCTCCACCAAAAACTGTAGTGGCTACGATGCCTATAATCCCGATAAATGCAAAACTTATCAAGTAATTATTTTTAATACGAAGCTTTAGGATCATAGAGTGTCCCCTCCTTCGATTTGTTGATTAGCGACACTCTCTTGTAGCATTATCCGTGCATCTGTTTTATCGACAGCAAATGTATTAACAATAATTCCTGCACAAAGAAACAATACCACTAAGGCGGCTACGCCTAAGTAGATCGGGATCTCAGTAGTGCCATGCCAAAAGGAAATGATTCTTGCGTGTAAAGAATTGACTGTTTTAGTTTCTTGCCTAATTAAGGAGACTTTCAGCTGGTTTGAAATTTGCTTCTTTTTGAGAGTAGTGAAGGAAAAATCAGTCATCTCAGATCTCAATTTGGACTTGAATTCGCGTTCTTCCATCAGCCGCACTCCTTACTTAATAATTTTTTGAGTTTGAGTCTTGCTCTGTGGAGCCTGCTTTTTACAGTTCCTAGAGTAATATTGGCGATTATCGAAATTCGCTCAAGAGGAAGTTCTTCGTAGTAAAACAAGGTTATGACTTCTCTGTGAGCAAGTGAGAGCTTACTGATCGCTTTTCTCACAGAGTGATGTTCTGCCTTAAGGATGTATTGCTCCAGGACATCAGGGGTATCATCAGGAAGCTGATTTAGTTTTTCGTTAGATTTAACGTCTAACAGATTGCGATATCTTCTTTTGCCTTGTTTACGGCATCGTCTGACTAAAATGGTATATATCCACGAATATAAAGATGCATCGCCACGGAACTGCCTTATATGTGTGATGGCATCAATCAACACCTCTTGAACAACGTCTTCAGCAAGATGGTAATCATTTAAAATGAGTGTTGCTGTTCTAAGCATTCTGTCTGCATATAAAGCAACTAAGTCATTTACTGCTTCTTGGTCGCCATTTTGTAATCTGTGTACTAAAGCTAAGCTCTCTTCCAAGCTTGTTACATCTTTTATCAGCGGTTTCGTGGCAAGGGACACTTTAATCTCCCCTTTTACTTATTAAGAGTCTCTTTGAGCGTAAGAAGTTCCCTTTTTATGGGGTTTTTAGTAAATAGTCAACTGGTTATCAATAAAAAACATTCTTTCTAGAACAAAAAGCACCTTTAGTATATCTACATGATAAAAAAGAGCAATCTCACTAAGCGGAAGAAATTAACCTTTATGGAGTTATTTCTCGTATATGTAATTAGGATGTACTGCACCACATTCGCTTTAGTTTAACAGCAAAGTGTTTCCAAAAAATAAAAACCGAGCAGGAGGTTACGTGTTTTGAGTAGCCTCATACTCGGTTTTCCAAATTAGTTGGTTTTAATCTCGTAAGATGTGGTAATATTAGCTTTTAGAGAGTGCATTACGCCACAGTATTTATCCCTAGAGAGCTCGATAGCTCTAGCTACCCTATCTTCACTTAGATTCTCACCAGTTAAAACATAGTTTATGTGGATATCAGTAAAATACTTTGGTTCAGTATCATTTCTCTTACCACTGATTTCCATATGGTAGGCTGTTACCTTTTGTTGCATCTTCTCTAGGATCATAATCACATCGATTCCTGTACAACCACCGATAGCGCTAAGTAGAGCTTCAGTTGGTCTAGGTCCCTGATCCTGACCGCCGATATCTGAACTAGCATCCATGACTAGATCATGGCCTGAAGGACACCTACCAATAAATTGACGTTTTCCATTCCATTTAACATTCATTTGCATATACAGTTTCCTCCTTAGGTTATTTTATAATGTTTGCTCATTGACAGCGTTTATCCTGTCACCTAGAATTAATCTAAAGCATACTAGCTGCAGAGAAAACTTTACTTATTAAAGACAAAGGTAAGAAAAGCCTTAGCTAGATTGCTTTAATTTTGTTTTTAAAGCCTCTATGGGGTTTAAACTATACTAATTAAAGTACTTAACAAAAAAAGAGAGGTGCATTTTGTGAACAAAGATCGAACTCGTGATTTTACTTCCGGTAGCATTTTGAAACATTTAATTGCTTTTTCTTGGCCAATGTTCTTAGGGAATTTTCTACAAGCCCTTTATAATACAGTTGATACATTTTGGGTTGGGCGTTTTCTCGGAACAGAAGCACTAGCAGCTGTTTCAGCGTCATTCCCAATAATATTCTTCCTGGTTGCCCTTGCGATAGGTTTTACCATGGCCACGACTATTTTGGTAAGTCAATACTACGGGGCTAAAGACGAAGTAGGTGTAAGAAAGGTTATTAATACTTCGTTATTTCTCATGGTAATATCTGCAATTATAATTACTAGTCTAGGTTTAATTTTTTATAGACAAATCTTTGAACTGATTAATCTTCCAGAAAGCCTGATAGAGCCTGCAAGCCAGTACCTCATAATCTTCCTTTCGGGCCTAATCTTTGCTTTTTTATATAACGTTATCTCAGCTATCATGAGGGGATTTGGAGATTCACTTACACCGCTATACTTTTTAGCTATTGCAACTGTTGTAAATATTATTCTCGATCCTTTGTTTATTTTAGGCATTGGTCCTATTCCTGAAATGGGCATTAGTGGCGTTGCCTATGCAACTATTATCGCACAGGGCTTATCTGCTATTTTAGGTCTGTTCTATCTATTTAGAAAAGCTAAAGTTGCTACTTGGGATCGTTCCTTAATAAAACCAGATGGTTATCTTTTAAAACAGCTTATCACAATTGGGACACCTGCTGGCATCCAACAAGCTTTAGTATCAGTTGCTATGCTCTTTTTGGCAAGTCTTGTTAACAAAAATGGTGAGATTGTTGTTGCTGCCTATGGACTAGGAGGCAGAATCGACCAATTTGCCTTTATGCCAGCTCAAAGTGTATCACTCGCAGTGTCAACCTTAGTTGCTCAAAACTTGGGAGCAAATAAACCAGAAAGAGTTAAAGAGATTTGGAAGTACTCAAACCTGTTAGTTATTGGGATTGCGCTTGTAGCGACTAGTGCGATCTGGTTTTTCCCAGACTTTTGGGTAAGAATATTTACTCCGGATCTAACTGTGCGCGAGATGACAACTATTTATTTGAGGATAGTCTCTTTGAGTTACATTGCCTATTCTTTGATGTTTTCAACAGGTGGTCTTTCTAGAGGAGCAGGCGACACCTTTATTTCTATGGGAATAAGTCTTTTATCGCTGTGGTTTGTAAGGCTTCCTCTAGCTACGTTTTTATCTGAGACCATGCAAATGGGTCCTAGAGGTATCTTCCTTGGCATTGCTCTTTCGCCGATAGTAGGGTTTGCTTTAAACTATGTTTACTACCGTTCTAGCCGCTGGCAGAGCCGAAACTTAACTGAAGGAAGAAGGTCTCCAGTCCCAGAACTAGAAGAATAAAATTAAATTGAGGTGAGAATAATGGCTGTGCTTGAAGTTACCAATTTACAAGTGAATTTAGATAGTAGAGTTATTATTGATAACCTCACTTTCTCTGTAGAAAGTAGTGAGACCTTAAGTGTTCTAGGTCCAAATGGTGTTGGTAAAACTACCTTAGTCCGCGCTATTACAGGGCTCCTCCCCTTTGAGGGACAAGTTAAGTTTTTTGGTCGTGACCTAAAGAGCTATTCGAGAAAGCAACTAGCACAAAAGGTAGCAGTCATGAATCAAAGGCAGGAAATAACACCAGGTTTTAAAGTAAAAGATGCGGTCTCATTAGGAAGAATACCACATATTACTCGCAGAGAAACAAAAAAGGATTTTGAAGTAGTCAATGAAGCGCTTAGACTCGCAGAGCTTGAAGTGCTTCAAGATAAAACATTAGACACGATCTCTGGAGGGGAACTTGCAAGAGTAGGCCTAGCAAGAGCTCTTGCACAAGAACCGGAGTTCCTTATTTTAGATGAGCCTACAGCTCATCTAGATGTAGGCTATATTGCAGATTTAACAGAGCTACTTTTTAAGATAAAGCAGGAAAAACAGCTTTCTTTGCTATTAATACTTCATGACATCTCTTTAGCTTCGGCACTTAGTGATAGGTTATTGTTTTTTGGCGATGATAAGTTTTATTTAGGCGATGTAGATGAGGTGCTTACAGAAAATGTTTTAGAGAGCGTCTATGGTGTAGAAAATATCGTAGGAGTAAATCCACTAAATGGGAAAAAGTCTGTTTGGTGGAACTATAAGGGGCAATAGCGATGCAAGATGGCTTAATTCAAGTGTATACCGGAGACGGTAAAGGCAAAACAACAGCAGCTATTGGGCTGATAATGAGAGCTCATGGAAGAGGGTTAAAAGCGGGGTTAATCCAGTTTTTAAAAGGGGCAGATAGTGGAGAACTAAAGATCTTAAAGACTTTGGGAATACCCTATTGTCAGTTTGGTAGTGGAAAGTTTATCTTAGAAAAACCTACAAAAGCAGATATAGATCTTGCAGAAAAAGGCTTAGAAACTGTAGAAAAGACGTGGCACAACTACGATCTTTTGGTTCTTGATGAAATAAGTTATTTAATTAATTTCCAGATTATCCCAGAGAGAAGCATAATAAGGTTTTTAAAAGGCAAACCTAAACATTTAGAGTTAGTTCTTACAGGAAGAGCTATGCCAGATAGTATTATAGAACTTGCTTCTTTAGTTACCTCTATGCAGAAGCTTAAACATCCCTATGATCTGGGTATTAGTGCAAGGAAAGGTATAGAATATTAGATGTCAATTTATTTGTGTGATTAAGCGGAGGGATTCAAATGCAGATTCGTTTTGGTACAGATGGGTGGAGAGCTATACTTTGCGAGGAGTTTACTCTTCCAAACTCAAGAAGGGTAGCAAAAGGTATCGCAAGATATGTGTTAAAAAAAACAGAGAATCCGTTAATTTTAGTTGCTTATGATGGACGTTTTATGAATGAACGTTTTGCCAGAGAGGCGGCTCTTGTTCTGCAAAATGAAGGTGCTAGAGTACTTATGACTGAGAAAGATACTGCAACCCCAGTTATTGCCTTTGCAGTAAAAGAACATAGAGCAGACGGGGCTTTGATGTTTACTGCATCTCATAATCCACCAGAGTACAATGGCATTAAGTTTATCCCCGACTATGCAGGCCCAGCGTCTTTAGATATCACAGAGGCTATAGAAAAAGAGATCGCCCAAATAGGCGATGTTGCTGTACCAGAAGGAAATGTAGAAACCTTTAACCCAGACAGAGAGTATGAAGAGCATCTAAAGACTCTAGTAAATTTTGATCGTATTCGTTCTTTAAAGATAGCCTATGACGCTATGCATGGCGCAGGAAGAACCTATATAGGACGCATCCTTCGTGACAATGGTGTAGAGGTTTTTGAGTTTAATACAAATCGGGACCCTCTTTTTGGTGGAAGGCCACCTGAGCCTATCTCAGCGAATATGTCTGAGCTTGTCGAGTCTGTAAAAAATGGCAACGTTGATCTTGGTCTAGCAACAGATGGAGATGCAGATCGTTTTGGTGTTATTGATACAGGGGGCAGATACATTACTGCCAACGAAGTCTTAGTATTGATCTACAATTACCTCATAGAAACTAAAGGACCAAAATCTGTGGCACGTACTGTTGCAACAACTCACCTTTTAGATGCTATAGCTAAGGCTCATAACGTCAAGAGTATTGAAACTCCAGTTGGCTTTAAGCATATTGGTCAGGTAATGAGAGAGCAGGATGTTGTTTTAGGCGGAGAAGAGTCTGGTGGGTTAAGTATCACAGGTCACATTCCAGAAAAAGACGGTATTCTTGCCGATCTTCTTATTGCAGAGCTTAGAGCCTATTACAACAAACCATTAGTGGATGTATTAGATGAAATCTTTTTTAAATATGGGAAATATGTAAACAAACGTCTTGATCTAAGGCTAAGTAATGAGAAGAAAGTTGCCACAATGAATTGGCTGAAAGAGACTGAGCATACCAAGGTAGGTCCATGGAAGGTAGAAAAGGTCAATAAGACAGATGGTGTAAAGATTATCTTAAGACCTGATCTCTGGATACTTGCTAGAGCATCTGGTACAGAACCGCTAGTAAGGGTCTATTTAGAAGCCTCTTCTGATAAAGAATTGTTACAGTTAGAAAAAGAAGCAAAAACTTATTTAGGACTCTAAAAAATTAGACCGGACAAGTTTGTCTGGTCTAATTTTTAGTGCGCCATGCATGTCGATTAACTAGGTGGTGAAAGTCCACTATGGGGGTCTGTAGTTACCAACCATTAGCCGAGAGCAAGGGTGATTATTGCGAGGTGGAATCTGAAAGAAGCTGGAGGCAAAGCCCTGACCCAAGGAACACGAACATCATTAGGCAGTGGATATGGGATGAGTTTGCTAAACAAAATGAAATCCAATTAACTACACGGACATACCAATGTAGATGATGTGGGTACATGGGGTGAAAGTGAATCGGCTTACCATGGGAGATCTCATGGACGCGAGGAGATATATTTCGAGCTGCGGTTGAAACAAGATTTGCCATGAGAAGTCAGCAGATGCCATAGTACTCGAGTTAATCGAGGAAATGCTAACCGAGAACCTACTTGAGAAAGTCATAGACATCCAGAATTTCAATCAAGCCTTCCATAAGGTGAAATCCAACAAAGGAGCACCAGGCGTAGACGGAATGGGAGTCGATGAACTCAGAAAGTATCTCGAAAAGAATCTTAAAAGTATTAAAGAAAGTATTTTGAACGGTAAGTAGAAACCTAATCCTGTTAGACGGACAGAGATACCCAAAGAAAACGGGAAAAAGAGGAAGTTAGGAATACCTACAGTGGTAGACAGAGTAGTGCAACAAGCAATTGCTCAAGTACGAACACCGATCTACGAAGAACAGTTCTCTAACAACAGTTTTGGATTCCGCCCTAGAAGAAGCGCACACGATGCCATTAGACAATGCCAAGCATATGTGGACGAAGGTTACAAGTATGTGGTGGACACGGACCTCGAGAAATATTTTGATACAGTAAATCACAGTAAGCTGATTGAAGTATTATCGAGAACCATCAAAGATGGCAGGTTTATATCGCTAATACACAAGTGCCTTAGGGCGGAGGTTATAGTAAAGCACAAATTCGAAGAGACAGAAATTGGCGTGTTTCAAGGCGGACCACTAAGTCCGATACTCAGTAACATCATGCTGAACGAGCTTGATAAAGAGATTGAAAGAAGAGGTCACAGACGTTATATTATGGGGTGGGTAAACTACTTCAAGATAGCGGATACAAAGTCATTACTAAAAGAAACAGACGAATGGATAAGGAGACGTATTAGCATGGTCTACTGGAAACAATGGAAGCGAACCAAAACAAAGTTCCAGATGTTGCAAACCTATGGCATGCCCGAAGAGGAAGCCTAGATGAATGCGAACACAAGAAAGAGCTACTGGAGAATCTCCAATAGCCCTATTCTAAATAAAACGTTATCTAATGATGTTGTACGAAAATTAGGTTTCTTATACTTTTCGGATTATTACCAGTATGTTACAGCGTAAACAAGGGAACCGCCGTGTACCGAACGGTAAGCACGGTGGTGTGGGAGGTCGGCTACTCAAATAATGGGTAGCCTCCTACCCGATTGTGGTAGCTTTATTATTCTAATGTAATGCAGCTTATAGGACACTCCTCAACGCATGCACCACAATCGATGCATGTATCTGGATCTACTGATGCAACATCATCAACTGTAATAGCATCTACTGCACAAACATCAGCGCATGCACCGCAAGCGATGCAATCTTCTTTATTAACAAATGCTGGCATTTAGAACACCTCCTGATTCTACAACTTCAGTTAGATTCGCTAATATATTTCAAAATCCTTCGTGTTTGTGATAAAATCTACAGAGATAATAGATATGTGGCAAGAGGTGAAAAAAAATTAAGATATGTATCCTAGCAAGCGGCAGCAGAGGCAATTCACTTTTTATAGAAGCCTGCGGTCGGAGCATTTTAATAGACATTGGCATTTCGATGAGAGAACTAAATAAAAGAGCTAGTAGTGTTGGTATTGACATTCTAAGTGTTACAGATTGCTTTATTACCCATGAACATACAGACCATGTGAGAGGAATAAAAACCTTTGCCAAACACACATCCTCTAATATTTGGGCTTCAAAAGAGACTTTAAGCTCAAATCCTGGGGTTAAAAATACAAGTGATCTTACTCCAAATGAACCGATCTTTGTGGGAGAGGTAAAGGTTACTCCTATATCAACCTATCATGATGCTGTAAATCCTTTGGGATTTGTTGTTGAAAATGAGTCAAGCAAGGTCTTGATACTTACAGATACAGGAAAGCGTCCTAAGGATTTAGATAGATATTTAGATAATTTGGATATGGTTGTTTTAGAAGCAAATCATAATGTACGGATGTTAGAAAATGGACCTTACCCCTATCCTTTGAAAAAGCGGATTTCTTCGCAGCTAGGACATCTCTGTAATGAGGATTCAGGAGAAATCTTAGCTGATATTGTAAATAGGTCAAAAAACCCCCCCGCTTGTTTTTTAGCACATTTAAGTGAAGAAAATAATAAACCGCAAGTAGCTCTTTTAGATGTGGCAAATACGCTTAAATCAAAGGGTGTTCTTCCAGGAAAGGACGTACAGTTGGAGATAGCAAGTCAGCACATACCTTCTAAGATTGTGGCTTTCTAGGAGGGGTTTACTTGGTTAAGATAAAGATCCTTGCTCTTGGAAAAATCAAAGAAAAATATCTTAGGCAAGGAATTGAAGATTATTTGAAAAGGTTAAAACCCTATAGCCAGGTCACAGTTGTAGAGGTGATTGATCTTCCTATTCCAACGAAAGAGGAAGAATGCAAGAAAATGTTAAAGGCTGAAGCCGAAAAACTAAGGCCAAAGCTTGAAGGATTTAAAGTTCTTCTTGATCTTGAAGGTAAGGAACTGTCTTCATCTGAGATGGCAAGACAGATCGATGATTGGACTATAAGAGGTAACAGCCAGTTTACTTTTGTAATCGGTAGTTCTTTAGGAGTAGATGAGGACTTTAAAAAGGAATTTGACTTTAGGTGGTCTTTTGGACCATTAACGTTCCCTCATCAGTTAATGAGGATAATGTTACTAGAACAGTTGTATCGTGTTTTTCGCATTCTAAGTGGAGAGCCGTATCACAAGTGAAGCGACATTTATGCAATTAGGATGGTCTGTGTAGTGAAACACAGGACCATCCTAATTGCATAAAAGGTGTATTTATTTTAATCACTAAAGGCTGTACGACTACTCCCGGACTACCGTGCATATGCGTTTCTTCTTGTTTTCATCAGGTTCAGCAAGCAATCCTTGGTCAACAAGGTGAGCAAAGATTGCATAGTGTGGATAAAGTTACGAGCTAACACAATAGCTCTCATCCTTGAACATTGCTCCGAACTAGTTTTGCTGGTAGATACTTGTGAATATCTGATTGATTTGTATGATTTCATTCAAACTGAAATCCTCATATATTGCTTGATATTATTGCACCAGTGCTTTTTGTTTCTGCGTACAAAGTTTGATCAAGTGTAATAGCAGACGGTATAGACGAAACCATCGAGATTGATTATCTCTCTTCATCTCCTTATCGGCCTCTCAATATGCAAGTATCCTAGTCTGAATGATCGTTGGGAGTATTTTTCTTAGAAAGCTATCAAATATGAATGATAATACCATGGTGCTTGTATCCTTCGCATTTTAAGCAGGGCGGCTGAACTTCTCAAATTGTTGGAGATAGTGATATAATAAGGTATTGTCTGGAGAAACGAAGCTTAAACCTATGCGGGTCTTATCAGTACACTTAGTAATTATGGCTGTAAACCGTGGTTTTGTTGGATTTCTTCGAATGATTCAGCGAACTTATAACTGTACGCTCTTTGCGTTTTTTGATTTTACCAGCAAGTATAGTAATCAAAATCATCAATGTATTGGGCTAAACTCAAATAAACTTTCGTTATATAGATTTTGCTATCCATTGCGAATACCTCACTTAATATGAGTCTTTACTAGAAAGATGCTTGATAAAGACACAGGCAGCAGATCAAAAGACCTGGAATTTACAATAATAAAGGATGATGTTCTTATGACTTACAAATATGAACTACATGCTCATACAGCTGAAGTAAGTAAGTGTTCTAGGATTTCAGGGGTGGATCTTGTCCGCTTTTACAAAAACAAAGGGTATAGCGGTTTGTGTATAACAGATCATTTCTTTAACGGTAACACATCAGTACCTCGAAATTTACCTTGGAAGGAACGCGTTAATCTCCTATGCGTAGGATACGAAAATGCATTTAAAGAAGGACAAAAACTCGGTATTGACGTTTTCTTTGGCTGGGAATGGTCGTTAAACGGTACAGATATTTTAACTTTTGGTCTTACCAAAGAATGGCTTTTAGACCATCCAGATATTCTTAGTCTTAGCCTCAACGATTACTGCGACTTAGCTCATGAGAGTGGAGCATTTCTTGCTCATGCCCATCCCTTTAGAGAAGCGTCTTACATTGATATGATAAGGCTTTTCCCTCGTAAAGTTGACGCTGTTGAGGTTTTAAATGCCGAAAGAACTGACTTTGAGAACGAAAGGGCAGAAGAATATGCGAATAACTATGCTCTTTTGAAGATTGCATGTTCAGATAATCATGTAGGAAAGCAAAAGCGGTACTGTGGAATTAAAACCTCAAAACGTTTAGGGAGTTTAAGAGAAATCACGGATGTAATCAGAAAAAGGGAGATTCAGTTATTTACAGAATACGAAAAGAGGTAAGTTCGCCTAAGCTAAAACAAGCGAAAAAAGTTGTAATTGAGTGTAAGCTATATGAAGCAAAATAATAGTTTCTTGGAAGATAAAAGGTTCAAACATTAATATGGTCTAAAAGGGACTGCCACACAATTGACGGATCAGTCAATTGTGTGAGAGTCCCTTTTGTTTTTATGCTTTAGCTAAGCCTAGCTAGAGTTTCAGAGTTTACATCCTGAAGTTGCTTGTTTTGAGCTTGGTTTAAGCGTTTATATAAGCCTTCTTGAGCAATTAGCTCTTCGTGAGTGCCTCTTTGTACGATTGTGCCTTCTTGAAGCACTAAAATCAGATCAGCATTCTGGATAGTAGAGAGCCTATGGGCTGTCGGTATGATCGTTCTAGTGCCTGCTAAGTTATTAATAGCTTGTTGAATCTCTTTTTCTGTTTCCACATCAACAGAGGCTGTAGCTTCATCAAGGACGATAATTGGCGATTTTCTTAAAATAGCCCGGGCAATAGCGATCTTTTGCTTTTGTCCTCCAGAAAGGAGCATTCCTCTCTCTCCAACTCTAGTATAATACCGCATTGGCATTTCCATAATGTTATCATGGATTCTTGCAGCTTTTGATGCTTTAATAATCTCATCTTGACTGGCTGAAGGATCGGCATAGCCGATATTTTCAGAGATAGTACCATTAAAAAGGAAAGTGTCTTGAAGTACTGTGGTATAGGAATGCACGTTAATAGTGCTAACTTAACGTTTATTGTAAGCAAAATAGCCATAACTCCAACTACAGTAACAAAGTTAGTGATCATCTCAGGGATAATATGAGCATATAAAAGTTCAAAGGTTTCAGTATCATTAATTACTCGGCTCATTAGATCACCTGTTTGTTTGTCTGAGAAAAAGCCCATGGATAAGTTTTGGATGTGGTTCTAAACGCGAACACGCATCTCTTCAACGAGATTTCAAGCTGCTTTATGAGATAAATAGTTACTTAGATAACGAAAAAGGATTTTTAAAAGACGTAACGTGATTAATATTCCGGTAAGAATCCCAATTTCTCTTACAGGATCTAACGCCGTTTTTTGTTCTACAATTGCAGTCATATTAGAGAGTAGCTTTGGCGCAATGAGATTGATGATTGTTAGTAAAAAGGTGGAAACTATGGCAACTAAGTACAACCGCTTGTATTTCGATGCCTCTTTTCCAAGACGCCATAAGAGATTCATAAAATAGCCTCCGGTATTAGCTTTTAAGTCATCTTTTGCTATATAAAAGTGCAGATAGCTATATAGGTAGTATAAAATCAGTTTTAAGCGGATAGCGTAAAATATTTTGTGTAAATAAAAGGAGAAGTCCTTTAGTTCGGGTATAAGTTTTGTGACAAAAAAACCAAACCCCGAAGGAGGACCTCTCATGATTAATAATACTCAAAAACTTAAAGAAATCCTC
>JAQVYS010000094.1 GCA_028708605.1 Bacillota bacterium | reverse complement strand
TATGTCTAGTTGCAACACTTAAGACAAACTCGCGACTTAAGGTTCTTTGTAAAGGTTGAAGATCAGTATCATAGATGAGAGAAGAATAAATCGACGCGGGCTTCAGATTGATCTGCAAACTTCCTGAAAAGAGCGCTGATTGTTTTAAGGAGCCTTCTTTTCGCAAGTAAGATTCAAGACTTGCTCCGATATTTTGGGAAATACCAATGGCTATTTTGTTTTCCAAAAGCGTTGTTTTGCTAGAGAGTGTGTCTAAAGCAAGATGTTTATTGGTGTATTTAGAGTTAAAAAAGTAGGTTGGCTTTTTAAGTGATAAGCCAAGAGTTATAGAATTTTCCACGAGATCAAACTCAGTCTCTGTTACCTCGGTTTCTTTGTGAGCGTAAGAGGCCTCTAGTCTAAGCCTCGGGCTTTGGAGTGAGTAACTTAGTAGACCTTTGTAAAAACGCAGAGCGGTTTTTTTATTTCTAATAGATGCTAAGGTTTCTATCTGCCCGCTTACGTTAGGAGTAAGAGCTCCTTCAACAAGGAAATTTAACCCTCTGCCAGGCGTTTTATACCAATAGTTTTTAATTGATTCAGGCAAGGAAAAGTAGCTAAGCTGCCAGTGCATCAGAGGAAGAGATGCAACAAGCGTGAGCTCGTGGCCGAGCGCGCTTCTTTCAGAGATAAAAACCCCGTACTTTGTACTTATAGCTTCGAAGGGCTCGCTTTGGATCTCAAGTCTTAGATTTGGATTTACATTGTCAACTGCAGAGGTTTTTTGCCATACAATAGATGAAAAAAACGCAGTTTTACTGTTTAAACCAGCATCAAAGTTTAGCTCAAAGAGGTTGCCATGCTCTTTGTCAACTGAACCAAACTTGCCAAGGTAAATCTCGAAGTTGTAGCTCTTTGGTGGCATCAACGCTAGACCATTTTTAACTGTGAGAATTTGTGGCGGACTATTTTTACGTTCTATAGAAATCGTTTGCAGGCGATTGGGAATTAGCTCAACATTCGTTGAGAGTTGACCTTCTTCAGGTATAGTTACAGTTTTGACTAGGTTATTATTGATAAACACTTTGATCTTTTCGCCATAGTCTCCCTCTAGGTCGAGTTTGAAAACCCCTGCTTTTTGCCTAGAGGGGTAAGGGGTAGTATAGAAAAGACCAAAAAGTGGTTGTTCCTCTAAACGGGTTCTAGAATAGAATCCAGTATTTCCGATAACAAGAAGAGAGTTAGCAAACTCGCGGGTTAATCTAAAGTAAGGGTTTTGTAAAGTCGGTTTTTGCCAGTTTCTGCTTTTAACGCCAAAACCAGTTGTTATTTCCGAGCTGCCGGCTCTAAGATTGAACCTTAAATCTCCTGTTGTTTTAGTTTGGTCTTTGTAAATGGCTTGACTTATTCGATAACTTATGGAAGAAAGCGAGAGCTTTCGGTAAGGAATTTGGTAGTAATTTTGTTCTTTTTCTGAAGAAGTTTCTTGGTCAGCGTTTTGATTTTGCGTTTTTGTGACCTTAGCTATAGGTAGATGAATGGTAAAAACAACAGTGGCAGAATCGTAAGCTGATTTGGCTTCAAGTAATAGATCGAGGAAAAGACTATGGACGTAGAGGTCGCTACCATAAAGAACGGGTGTTTTACCTGTGAGATCTGGTAGATTATAACCTTTAGAGCTTATCTTATAACTTGCTTCTTTGTCGATTGAAGTTACAGTAAATTCATCTAAAACTTTATTGTAATTTAGTTCGGCGCCTATATACGGAGAAATTGAATTAATGGGCAAAAGAATAACACCATCTTGTTCTATACAATCCACCACATCTTTAAACTTCAAGGTAGAGTCGTTGTAAAGGATTTGGATTTCCACGATTGACTCATCAAATGCACCAAAGCTTGTTAGAGAAAGTATTATTAAGAGTGCAAATACAGTTGTTTTTTTCATATAGTCTCCCTCCATAGTTATGGAATGGAGAATTCGAGTACTCCTTGATTTCTTTGGGTATAACCAGAGTAGCTCAAATTCACAATGAGGCGGTAATTTCCAGGGGCTAGATCACCTATGATAGGAAAAGATGAATTTAGCTTCTTTCCTACTAGTAGTACTTGGTCAGGTAGCGTTTCTTCTTTAAGAGTTTTGCCTTCTTTGGTTTGGAGCAAATAACTTATAATCAGACGAATATGACCTTTGCCTGTGTTATCGGCAACAACCTTGAGAAAATGGTTCCCGTTTTCACTACTTAAGCTAATATCTTCGAAGGTTATATCCATTTCGATTAAAGGAGTTGAAACATAAAAGATAGTGCCAATCTTGTTTTTAACTGTAGCGCCTATCATTGAGCCTTTTGGTGGAGTGATTGTTTGTTCGAAAAATACAATACCTTTGTGTTCTAAACTGTCGTCTGGAGCTTGAATCGTATACCGGACAACCTGTGATTTCCCAGGAAGTATGGTAAATTCGCGAGGGTTAAATTTAATAAGGTTGTCTAATGAATCTTCCTTTAAACCTGCCTCTAGCTCAATTAACTCACTTGTCTCTTCTAAGTCCCAATCGTATAACACAGCTTTTAGATCTAAGGGTTTTTTCCCAGTATTGATTATGGAGATTGCACCACTTGTTTTACCTCCTGGCTCGATCTCTACGATGATACGGCTAGGTTCGATTAACAGGTCAGCAGATATGGCAAGGGTTAGAAACGTAAAGATACACAAAGCCAACAACAACTTTTTCATGATCTTCCTCCTTTTTGAGAAAAACCCGGGCTTTTTAGGCCCGGGCATTTTTGTTAGATTGTGTATGCCCTAAAGGTGACTTGGCCGCTATATTCACCATGACGTACAGTCATTTCATATGGAACGCGGAATCTGTGTTTTACAACAGTAAAGGTACAATATGGCATACTACCAAAGTTAACAGACTTGTTGGTTGTGAAAGTTGTTTCAATTGGATCGTTGTAGGTTAGACTATCTAGCTCTCTTGAGCCAATTACGTCTTCAGCTAAAGCATATGGATCCATTGCCCAAGCAAACTGACTTTGCATATCTAGAGGTAGGTCCTTTACTCCAGCATTTTCATTAGCGTATTTTAGAGCACCTGCCTCTACCTCATAGGTATAGGCGTCGTTTGAGTAAACTACTGTGTGGAAGGTGTCACATGCTTCGATAAACGCGTTGTAGGCGAAATCTAGATCGTTTTTAGGAAATGGACGAATCTCTGCATTTTTGCCTCTTGCAAGGAATTCCCAGTTTTCATCAATAAAACCGCCAATTTCGTTGTCAAACAGCATGTACCAGATGCTGCCGTTCCAAGTTCCGCTTTGGGAGCCTGGGCCAAAGCTTTCAACAGCTGCACCACCATTGTTGCCAAAGACAGTAAGACCTAGATAGCAAGGTATATAAGCCTTAGCCTTCAGGGTAACTTCAGCTTGTTGACTCCAACTAGGTAGATTCAACGCTCTAACGCCTGCTTCTGGTGGATTGTCCTTATCACGGTAGAAATCGGTTGTTCTTCCTTCAAAGTCATTTATATAGCCTATGTTCTTGGCAAAATGAACTTTGATACCATCTTCGAGGTTGCTATTATCGTCCCAAGAAAAATCCACAGCAAAAACCATTCCTGACAAAACAACTAAACACAAGAATAACGGAAAAAATTTACGCATTTTATTGCCTCCTTAATCTATCTACAACCTGTAAGAGGTTGCGAACACGTTTAAGATTCTGGTAAGCCAACCAAAGTAAAGACCAGATCCAAATCGTAAAGACCGGTATGATATTTTCTGTAGTCACCTAGAATAGCAATGTAAAATTCAAATTTCTGAACCTCATCAGCCCCTTTGCCAGAAAGAATCTTTTGAGGCCACATAGATAAAGTAATGGCAGAAGGATCGCCTAATTCTTTAGCAAGTTGCATTTCGATAGGCTTGTCTGCTTCAGAAGCAGAGAAATAGACATATAGGTCGAAGTCTGAGGAAGCCAAAATATGGCAATTAAGAATTTGTGCTTTAAAACCTAGCCACGCAGTTGCATCTGTTTCGCTGTAAGGCGGAATCTTTAACCATAAATGCATCTCTTTTTTAAAAGCAAAGCTAAGTATGAGTGTGTAATTGTCTCCAGTTTCGGTAGAAAGTTCAAAGATGGCTAGATAATTTCCAAACGGAAGAGGGAGTTTAGCTTTTTTGGGCTGAATTAAAATTTGGTTTTTATTTACTGTAAAAAAATTGTTATCATAGGTAAAACCATCTGGGAATATGACTTGGTTTAATGAGATGTCTTTGATCTTAAAGTCCTTATCATAGGTTCCAAGTATTAACTCTGAAGTCAATTCAAGCTTGGTTAGGTTTGTATAGCTGATGTCTCCAAACTCTTTATGGATGGTAATAGAATCTGCGAATAAAGTAATTGATAACATAAACATAATTAAAATTAGAGATCTGTAACGCAATAAAGCACCCCCCCAAAGGAAAAAGGTAATTATTCCCATCAGTAGATAGAGTATGCAAAATGAAACTTAATATTCATACTTATCAAAAATACTTTTAAAGGGATAATAATTATCTAAAATACAAAGGGAGTCCAACTGGACTCCCTTTGTATTTTGTAGCTGAGGCTACAGATTACATCAATTAAAACAAAGGTGGAAAATAAAAAAGCTGCCTGTATAGGCAGCTAAGTAAGTATTTAGTAGATGGATTTTGGCGCAATCGGCTCACTAGCACTAAGTAATGACAAGTCAAAACCATTAATCCGCCAGTTATCACCATACAGTCTTTCTAGATAAAATGTGATAAACCCGTCGTAAGAAATCGAAAATATCTGCGAGTTGATCTCTCTAAGTCCTTTCATTTCTAAAGATCCAAAAACAACGGCTGTATCATTTTTGGTAGATATATTGATGCTTTTAAGGCCAAAGTCAAACTGAGTGGTGGCTGGAGCATACTTGTTTTGTAAAAAATAAAAGAAGTTGGTTGCTTGTTCGTTGGTCCAAAATTGTTCTTGAGAGTCACTTTTTACCCAAATGTTATTTCCTAGAAAACAGGCTTTGATTGCATCTCTATTCTCAGTGCGGACTGCGTTTTGAAGTGTATAGACAGTTTTTTCAGGATGGTAAACCGGTGTTGTTATTACTATCGTACAGCCGGTAAGAAGCAGAACTAAAAGAAAACAAACAAATAGATACTTAAAAAAACGTTTTCTTCTCATAGAGATCCTCTCCAATCTAATTAACCAATTTTTAGCAGGAGTCAGTAAAGTCAAAGCAGAAAAAGGTCCGTATACTATTTTTAGGAAAGGGGACGGCTTTTTAAGCCTACACAATAAATGAAATTAGGTTTGCATGTTTCGATATCAGGAACACTCACTAAAGCTTTTGAAGAAGGGAAAAAGTCATCTTCTGAGGCTTTACAGATATTTTCAAGTAGTCCTAGAACGTGGAGAACCAGTAGAATCACTGAGGAGGCTGCACAGGAATTTAGGAGCAGTAGGGGAGATTTTGCACCCCTTGTTGTTCATGCTTCCTACTTAATCAACTTAGGTTCAAAAAACGAAGAGGTCAGAGAAAAATCCATTAAAGCACTGCAAAGTGAGGTAGAGCGCGCAGAAACACTCGGCGCTGACTATCTTGTGCTACACCCAGGTGGTGGAGATGAAAACGCGGTAACTTATATAGGTGAAGGATTGTCTAAGGTTTTAGACTCAGCAAAAAGCGTAAAGATACTACTGGAAAATGTAGCTGGGGAAGGTCAGAAATTGGGCAAAGACTTTGCAGAACTTCTGTCAATAATTAAAGTTACTGAAAACGGTAAAAAGCTTGGCGTATGCTTTGATACCTGTCACGCCTTTGGTGCAGGTTATGATCTTCGCCAAAAAGAGGTATGGGAAAAAATACATGATGAGATTAATGATACTGTTGGCTTTGAGGCGGTAAAACTCCTTCACTTAAACGATACAAGAGGCGAACTTGGCTCAAACTTAGACAGGCATGCCAACTGGGGTGAGGGAAAGCTGGGAGTAGAGACTTTAAGAATAATCGCCAAAGACAGTTTTTTTAATACTCTCCCAGGAATATTAGAGACTCCTGGTGATCTTGAAAAACGAACAGAGGATTTAAAATTGTGCAGGGAGTTGTTTAATCTTGAAAGATAAGGTTAGAGAGTTTTTTCATAAAATCCTGCCAGCCAAAATGTCAAGCTTCGAGCCAAGAGATGCACAGATTAAAA
>JAQVYS010000093.1 GCA_028708605.1 Bacillota bacterium | reverse complement strand
AGGTTCTAAGAGCACCCTTACGGGTATCTTTAGAACTAATAATTCTAACGCGTCTGTCTACTTATAATACAGTTGCGTTTTTCCTGTACTATAATCTTGCTTTGTTCAGTTTTCAAGGTTCTTTGTTCGCCGCTTGTTATTCAAGCAACGTCTTTTATTATAGCCATACTCGTTAGTGTTTGTCAAGAGCTTTTTTGAAATTAATTCTTAAATCATCGTATAATCTATCTGTACTTCACGTAACGACCACGTTTTTAAGTGGCTTTATTATAATAACACAGGAACTAGGACAAGACAACTAATAGATATCATCTATAATTGGCATTTTTTACTAATATTCATGTTTTGCCCTAGTTTATCTTCTTTTAATTTCCACTTTGGCTAGGAGTCAACAATTGTTTAAGTGGCGAAGCGGAAGAATCGCCAAAGTAAACTTGAGGTACAGCCCCAGGAATGATAATACTTGCTATCGGAATGTTTGTTTTAACAACCGACTGGCTTCGAACAAACGGTACTACAACACTGACAGTTGCAGTTACAATTATATAGAGCTTATAGGAGGTCTGATTGATACCTTGTTCCAAAAACTCTTCTTGTACATAGGATTCCACTGTACCAACAGGTACAATCCTGATAGGAAGCTTGGGTCCTCTACCTGCGAAGATCTCTCCACCGATGATTTGCCCAAGCGGAATGTATACTTCTTGGTGTGACAGCTCTTTTAATGTATCTTGCACAGCTAGGGAGGCTTCAGCAGCCAATCTATTAACCTCTCCTGTGTTGACTTGAAGATATACGACTTGCCCATCTTTACCCATTTCTGTATGCATAATCTTTTCGTAGATAATTGATTTACCTACACGCTCAGAGATAGCGTTATTTATGGCTCTAGTTGCAATACTTGTCGCTCTTGCTCTACTCATCTCAGCAACTACCGGACCTATTCTAGCATTTAAAAACCAATATAATAACCAAAAGATCAAGATTCCCACAATCAAAATGGAAGTGGTTCTTACCCAAATTTTTTTTCTGACCATAGAAAGATCACCTCCCCTTCGATTCTTATAGAAGGAGAGGTGATCTTAGAACTGCTTAATTTCTATTTGTTTAAGAACCTATCAAGGTTTGGATTGTAAACTTCATCGATGATTCCACCGCCAAGACAAACCTCATTTTCGTAAAAGACTACTGCTTGTCCAGGTGTTATTGCCCTTTGGGGTTTTTCAAATTTAACCTCACAGCCATCTTCTGTCGTCCGCACAAAAACTTTTTGATCTGGTTGCCTATAACGGAATTTAGCTGTGCAAGAAAACTCAAGTCCTGGAGGACTGCAAGAAACAAAGCTAAGGTCTACAGCTGTAAGACCAACTGAATAGAGAGCGGGATGATCACCGCCTTGACCTACATAAAGAACATTAGTAGCTAAATCCTTATGAACTACAAAATGTGGTTCTCCGGGTCCTCCTACCCCAAGGCCTTTTCTCTGGCCTAAAGTGTAGTACATTAATCCTTGATGCTCTCCGAGTGTCTTTCCTTCAAGAGTTTTAATTAACCCAGGTTGAGCCGGAAGATATCGGCTAAGGAATTCTTTAAAATTTCTCTCACCAATAAAACATATCCCCGTGCTATCCTTTTTTTCAGCAACAGGCAGATCATATTTGCGTGCTAGTTCCCTCAGATCAGCTTTTTTAAGATGACCTATAGGAAAGAGGGATCTTTTAAGCTGTTCTTTTTGCAAGTAACAAAGAAAATAGGTTTGATCCTTATTTAAATCTGTTGAGCGTAGCAAAGTATAATCATCTTCTTTGTCACCTCTACCTATTTGGGCATAGTGACCTGTAGCCATATACTCAGCGCCAAAGCTTAAGGCTTTTTCTAAGAAAGCCTTAAACTTAATCTCTTTGTTACACATTACATCAGGATTTGGAGTACGTCCTTTTTGATATTCTTTGAGGAAATATTCAAAAACTCTCTCCCAATACTCAGTTTCAAAGTTAACAGTGTAATAAGGAATATCGATTTTATCGCATACTCTGCGTACATCGTCGTAGTCTTCTTGGGCTGTACAAACACCATTTGGGTCTGTTTCATCCCAGTTTTTCATGAAAACTCCTACAACTTCATAACCTTGTTCTTTAAGCAGTAGAGCAGCTACAGAAGAATCGACTCCTCCTGACATACCTACTACAACCCTTGGTAATGAAGACATATTATCCCTCCAAATAAAATGGAGCCTTTGGCTCCATCAATCCCTAAGCACTAATCCTTTTATCCATAGATCAATCTGTTCACTCTTTATCCAATAAATAATTAACAGTAACACCGTAACTATACCAACAATAATCCAGAAATAAAGCGGTAAATTAATTAACCCAGCACCCGTCATGGATGCTACAAAAGTGCCTGGAGTTCGGCATAGAGCCACTATCAAAAAAAACGTTCTGAAATTTATTTTAGTGAGTCCTACCATGAAAGAGAGAGCGTCATCTGGTAAAAAAGGGAGTAAGTATATTAAGGCAATACCTTTAATACCTTTAGAGGTAGCTACTTTTTCTAAAAAACTAGCAGTCTTCCCACTGACAAATTTGTCGACTAGAGGTCTGCCTAACCATCTTGCAAACAAGAAAGCTATTATACTTCCGATAAGAATCCCGATTAGGTTCAGTATAAATCCACCCCAAAATCCAAACAGAAAGCCTCCAGCAACGCCTACCGCAACCCCTGGTATCGGGGCCAAAATCACCTGTACAATATTGAGGACTAGAAAGCCTATCCACGCAGCTGGGCCTAATTTTACAAGAACCTCTTCAAGTAATGTCTCGTTAGTAATAAGAGTCATTAAAGACCTGCCATGAAAAACAAGCAAATATAAAACAAAAGCAACTAAAGAAAACTTTAAGCTTAGATTAATCATCTTAATGACTCGAGTCAAATCAATCAAATCCTTCGTGTTGTATGTCTTGTTTATTTTAGTATAACCTTAAATAGTTCAAATGTACAATAAAACCTTGGCGAAAGCTACTACCACCTGAGCCAAGTTATTTTAGCCTTTTGTATTGTGTCTATTATGAGAGATAAGATTAGGCCAAAAACAAGTACAATTACAAATAAAGCGATGTTTCCAACTGATGTTGTTGCACCTGTCCAAACTGGCATAGTAAGAGGAAATAGTATTAAAGATAGTGGTGTTATTAAAAATGCCAAAACGGCATGGATAACACGGGATTTGATAAACAAACCTTGGCGAATGTCAGTGCCCTTAATCATTGATTTTACTTGTCCAAAGACTGAAAGTCCACTCCAAGCTATGATTGCATTTGTAATAGCGATTTTCCAGACAAAAGTAGCAGAGGATGCAGCTGCTAATTGGCATCCTGTTGTGACCTCAAAAAAACCTCCGATTAATGGTCTGGCTAAGCCTTCTCCAAAAAGAGGAACTAAAGCAAGGTTCAAGACTGTTGCTAAAAGATGAGATAGACCCACTAAGTCAAACAAACGAATCAAAACTGCAAAAAAGACAATAAAGCCTCCAACTCTCAGCACACTGTTTACGCTTACCCAAACTGCATCGCCCAAAATATCACCAAAGGTGCGACCGTCTCTTTGCTTTGCTTCAAGCATTTTTTGCCACGCTTTTACAAAGATATTTGTGTTACGGCCGCTTTTTTGTCTTGTTTTTTTCGGCCTTTTTTCTAGGAAACTTAATAGAAACCCTAAAATTCTTGCAGATACATAATGAACAAAGATCAGAGTTGTTCCAATTCTAGCTGTACCAAACATGCCAACAGAAACTGCTCCAATCATAAAAAGAGGATTAGCTGTGTTGCAGAAGCATATTAGTCTTTCTGCTTCAGTTCTCGTAAGATCCTCTTTATCATACAGACCCCTTGTGATCCTTGCGCCTAAAGGATATCCCGATGCAAGTCCCATAGCAAGTGGAAATGCTCCCTCTCCAGGTATATTAAAAACTGGTCTCATCAAAGGTTCAAGCAGTACTCCTACAAAGTTTACTACACCGACTCCCATGAGAATTTCCGCGACGATGAAAAACGGTAGGAGAGCCGGGAAAACTACCTCCCACCAGACTCTTAGTCCCTCAAGTGCCGCTTGGAAAGCCTGTTCGGGATATTTAACTAATAAAATAACCACTAAAATACTTGCTATTGCCCAAAATATAGTAGCTCTGTTGTTTACTTTAGTCATTTTATCACCCCTAACCACTTTATGGTTTAGGGTTATAATCTAGACCATGGCTACAAAAGAAAATCCGTAGGTGATACCTACGGAGACTAATCTGATTGAATTATTAACTAAATGAGGTTTCAGTACTTAATACTTCTTCTGCACGCGAAAGAAGCTTTTCTAATACATAAAACCTACAGCTTTCTGCAAGATGGATATTGTGTTTCTTAATATACTCGTCTAACCTATCTGAAAGAAGATCCATTTGCTTAATGTAGTCTGCATAATTAAGCTCAGCTACTTTAGCTTTGTCTCCATTAAAGACAAAATAGGCTAGGCCAGATTCAAGCTTTTCATTTCTTGTTACAAATTTACCAGGGAAATATTTGTGTAAGATCTCAGTTGCAGCCTCAACACCAATAACCTTTGGGACAAGACCCTTTGAAACAATCTCATCAGGTGACATTGTTGTCTTAGCTGACTCAACCATATCCATCAGACAATCAACAATCAGATCTCCCGATGTCTTTTTTAGATTTGGCCAGATTTCAGTTTGCCTGCCTTGCCTTACTGCAAGAACCGAAGTCATCAAGAAGTCTTGTTTAAATCGTTCTCCTGTCCATTCATCAGAGCTATAGATGGTGTTTTCATTAAGTACATTGCGATAATACTCTGTAACAGAATTTATCTCTTGGCAATAGTTATCAATTAACTGTTGGTTTAGTTCAGGAAAAACCATACAAGCCACTTGATCAATTTTTGTATCGATACATAGATGAATTAAATCGTCCATCTAGTAAGCTCCCCTTCCTTATAATAGGCTTATATAAGAGAAATGAATTAATTCACGCTGCGTTCTAAAATATCTGCCAAAACGTATCCACTCATTTTCCCAGGTGTATTTTCTATATTGCTTGTTCTTAGTGCTTTCTCTACATACAAGGCAATTTCCCGAGTTGTTAAGTCAAGCTTTACCGTATAAAGCTCAGATAAGAACGTTTGAAGACCACTAAGTTCCGCAAAGCCTAGTGTATTAACAGCTAGCATAACCTTTTGAGGTAGACTCTTATTTATATAATCTAGATATGCTCCGAGCAGTAGTCCATTTGCTTTGCCATGCGCAAGCTCATGAAAATAAGTTAACGAATAACCTAATGCATGCACTAGTGTAGTACCTGTTTTAGCAATAGTCAAGCCTCCAAAAAGAGACCCAGCTAGTAAATATTCTCTACAATTAGCAGTAAATTCACCTTTAGACAGACTAGGCATAGCTTTTGCGAGTAATTTCATACCCTCTATTGCATAGATATCACTCATATTATTAGCACGTTTAGCAAAAAAACCTTCTAACAAATGACTTAAAGCGTCAATTGCTGTATTAACAGTGACGTCTATTGGCATTGAATCAGTATAAGAAGAATCTAGAAAGGCCAGCTTTGGATAGATTAATTCAGTTGCAACCGATTTTTTTGTTTCAGATACGCTATCAGTTAAAACAGCATAAGGCGTTACCTCACTACCTGTCCCGGCAGTGGTAGGGACAACAACTAGAGGTAATGGTTTGTTTTTCGGACTTTGCCAAATAGTGTCTAGCGAAATACCGTTTGTTAGCAATATTGCGATTACCTTTGCCGCGTCTAATACCGATCCTCCCCCAATAGCTATCAAAAAGTCAGGTTTAAATTGATTGATCTCTAATGCAATATCGATAACATTACCTGTTGGTGGATCATTTTTCACAGAATTAAAGACTTGAAAAGATTGTCCGTTCTTACCACAAACCGCTACAATATCTGCTAGAGCACCACTTTTCGCTGCACTGGTTTTGCCTGTGACAATTGCCGCTTTTCTGCCAAATCGTTTTAGATTTGCTCCTTCTTTGGCTATTATTTGTTGCCCCCACATAATTTTTACAGGCATATGATAAGAAAAATCTAGCATTGTAACCTTCCCCTTTTATGTAATATCAATTTCTTATACATGAATAATAAAAACCCTCTAAATACCTATTTACTTCAACGGATTAATGTGAACTCTTTTTGATTTTTTAAAGAACAAAGTCACTTTTGAACCTTTTTTAGAACCTTTCGTTTATTATATCAAGACAAACCTTACAGAGTAGATGACGACAAATGCGCCATATCCTAGTCAAAATAGCGAGATAA
>JAQVYS010000092.1 GCA_028708605.1 Bacillota bacterium | reverse complement strand
GCTGAGGCAAAAGAGGCTGAAGATGTTGCTATGGAAGTTGCGCTAGGAGCAATAACAATACTTAGAAATGAATCGAGGCTCTTACAAAAAGGTGATAAGATTTTACTTGTTGTAGTAGATCATACCCTACAAGGCGCAGGAGGCAGAAACAATCAAAAGATCAGTCAGCTTATGCATGTTGAACTAGCTTCAAGGGGCTTTGATAACCTCGAGACTGTGGCTCTTGGATATCGACCATCGACCACAGAGCAAAGTCTAGTTATAAGTAAAGCAAAAAACTCGGATGTAGTTTTGTATCTTACTCGAAATGCCACAAATGAACAAGCAGAGTTCATAAGAAAACTAGCTGACAAGTTAATGATCACAGTTGCTTTGCAAAACCCATGGGATATTTTACAGTACCCTGACGTAAAAGTTTATCTTGCAACCTACGGTTATACAGAAGCATCAATTAAAGCTTTAGCGATGGTTTTAACTGGTGAAAAAGATGCAACAGGAAAGCTTCCAATAGCTATTTCAGAAAGTTTTCCATATGGATATAGTAATTAGGAGTACCTGTCTCGGTGCTCCTGCTTTTTTTGCTAATCACTAGGAGAAAGTAGACTAAATGAAGAATCTATAGATATATAACACCTCAACTTTCGCAGACCGAAATTGGTAAGTAAGCCTTGATATAACTGGGCAATCTATCAATCCATTGTTGGAGTTGACTTTTGATTAACCCTTTTATCTTCTTGTTGGTGTTATTTACTATATCTTCAATAAGCTCAATTAATTGTTGCAAAGCAACAGCCCAATCTAGGTCGCCAATTTCATCACACATGTCATAAAAAATTCCGCCTAAAGTCCGATCATCAATGCTGCACCGATTTTGCCAAGATAAAACAATATAGCGTGCAAAAACAATTGTTGTGTGGCTAATTAAACAATCATAAGAACGACCTTGAAACTCCTTCTGGAGCTTCAATAAAGATTTAGTTGTTTTGAAAAACACTTCAATGTCCCAACGGATTCCATAAAGCTTAATTATTTCCTGATCACTTAATGTTAAATCTGTGCTTAAAATGGCTAGCCAATCACTTCTCTTATTACGGTTACGCACAAATACAATCTTAACTGGAACCCCGTTAGCTTGGGTCGTTTGAATAGAACGTAGTATATCCTTTTTGCCAGCTACAGGCTTTGCTAATCGATAGAGCTGGTCTAGACTCACGCGTTTGTTATTCACAATATAGCGTTGCTTTAGATTCTTGACCATGCCAATCACGTCAAGACCTTGATCAGTGATGCCTTTTACAACAGATGGTAGGATAAACCATGAGTCCATCAACACATAAGATGCATCTACTCCAGCTTCTATAGCTCGCTTGATCATGTAAGGGATTTGTTCGGTAGCCTTCTGTAGTGCTTCTATTCTGCGCTTATATCCCGAGCTACGCTTATCTACCGCAGACGATATCCCATTAATTTGGCTGTTTTGGGAGCTAAGTAAAGAAAAGTCTATGGGGATAAAGGTTGCACCATCAGACCAACCAAGAGTAAGCATACGAAACCCCTTATAAAAGCGCATTTTTTGAGAGGAATGGTCAAAGCATCGGGCTAGTAATTCCACTGCTTTGCTGCGATTTCGTTCATAAGCTGAATCATCTATAATCAGTACTTTAGGGCGGTGATGACTTGTAAGTCGTGTAACCTTAGCGATTGTATATGAGCTAAGGAACAAAAGGAATCTGCGCCATGCAAAAGTGGACTGATTTAGGAAGCGGTAGACAGCATCCTTTGCCGGAAGATCCATTGATTTATTGCTTTCTAACACCCGATACCAATTTTTGTTTTCAAAAATTAAGCAAAAGATCAACTGAAAAAGATACGAACAGGAAAAACCAAAGGATTTTACAATCCCAGCCTTTCTTAGGTGACTTAAGACCTTAAGTTCCTTGAAGGCCAAGTTTATCTCGTTTGGTAGTTGCTTATTATGTGTTCTATCGGTTATCATATAGGAGACACCTCTTCTGTATGGTATTAGTTGGAATTCTGATAACTCTACTATACCAAACGATGAGGTGTTTTTTTATCCTATTTTGGTCAAATACTATAAAATTTTAGTAACAAAGTACTTTCAGTACTTAATCGCATGCAGTTTTTAAGGTGCGAAAGTTGAGTAACACATTATTGTCAACTAACTAAAAAAAGGAGCGTGGTATTAGTACATAGTGGTGCAATAATCTCTATTTTTGTAAGGCTCTGCTCTACAAAAAAGCTTTATTTTAGAAAACAGAGGTGATAAGATGCCACAAAGCGTAATAGTAACAGTCATTCCTACTGAGTCACGTGATTTTGATGTTTCACTTGGGCAGCAAATTCATGCGCTTTTTCTTAACACAATCCGTAAAGTAAATCCGTCTCTTTCTCAAAGACTCCATGATAGTTCGGTAGGTAAGCCATTTACAGTATCGCTTCCAGCCAATAACAGGCGCAGGCCTTTAACTAAGTTTATTGCTGGGCAAGAGTGTTATATAAGGTACACTATTTTTTCAGACGAGATCTGGGGAATTTTTCCAGAGATTATGGAAAAGCTTTCTGATGGAACCACACACATATCTAATACGGAAGTAAAGGTTGCAAAGATCGCTTTCACTTCTGAAGAGAACATAACTGGAAGCCAGACTTTTAAAGAATTGCTTGATAGTCCACCAGCTACAAAATTAGAATTAAGATTTGTTACTCCAACATCATTTAGACTCCAAGGACATTCTTTCTTACTTCCTCTACCAAGTCTGATGTATACCGGTTACTTACGTAAATGGAACAAATACTCTAAATCGGAATTACCTGAGAACATATTAGAAAATATTAATGACAGACTACTTATTTCCAAAGTTAACTTGTCTAGTCAAGTATTACGTTTTTCGAATTATTTTCAAATTGGCTTTACTGGACAAGTTATGTTAAATGCAGCCGATTTCTCTGTAGAAGAGCGGAAAATTCTTACCACTTTAAGTAAGTTTGCGTATTTTTCTGGCACAGGTCACAAGACAACTATGGGTATGGGTCAGACTAGAGTAAAACTTTACAGGTAGAAGGGGCCATATGGCCCCTTTATTACATGGTTACAGTTCCGTTTGTGTCTGGAACAACGTAGAGAATATTGACTTCTTGTCCAGTTAAAGCATCGATGTATACAATAAACTCTTCGTCTCTACCTTCTAGACGAGCTCGTATTTCATAACAGAGTGCTTCAGTACGAGTTGTTCTAGGAATAAGTGCGAGCTTAGTGGATGTTGGATCTAAATTGTCAGCAAGCTTCTGTTTGGCTTCTTCAGGGCTCAAAATAGGTTCTGGGATATTGCGGTCCTGATGGTTCATGATATAAGAAAGTGTATCTTGAGCAAGTATTTGCCCATTATCCAGTGCGACAATAATTTTAATAAGATCCGAGTAGATTATTGCCTTGTCTTGAATAGGAGCGAAGTTAACTAGAAGGGTATGGCCTTCTGCTAAAGAATAGGTAATATCTAAAGAAGGCCAGTCTTGTTTTTGAATAAATTCGGTAGCTCTATTAGTTGCTTCTTCTAAAGATATTTTGGTACTTCCTACTGGTCTCGAACTAACAAATTGAGTTACCATGCCTCCTGTTTTAGAGATATCAATGTAAAAATCTCGCTCCTGTGATTCGAACCCATAGGCTGGAATCAGACCTTGTACATCCTCGACGAATCTAAGATCGATTTTTCTACCATTTGCTTCGCTAACTATTTGTTCAGCGATACGTTCTGCTTCTTCTCTAGAGATGTCGTCTCCTACAAGAGCTTTTGGTCGAGTATTTTGGAGGTCTGCAGAAAATGGTCCATCGTAAACTAATGATGGTACGCGGTTTAAATCATCTGAGATCAGCTGAAAACCATCTGAAAAAGGATTGGAGTCAGCGGGATTCTTGCGGCTTTCTTCTCTAAGATCTCTCCAAGTTAAGTTACCAACCTCAGCTCTGGTTTGAATCTCTTCCAGTTGATTACCAAGCGCTTTAGAGTTTTCAAAAAGTTCTTGTAGCGTTTTACGGTTTTCCTGTGTTAATGTGGCACCAGCAGTTGCCCTAGATAACATGAGGGAATAATCACCTAATTGATTCAGAAATTGAGATGTTCTAACTAACATACTTTGTGGGAGTGGCATATTGGTTAGATGAGCCTGTGCGTTAAAAGCATCTCTGGTGATTTGTGCTAAAGATTGCGCTGTCTGGGTATCAGACTGGGAGACAAGTGCTTTGCCTAGGTTGGCTGTTGCAGAGTTTATACTGTTACTTAGTTCAAAAAAAGCTCTAGCATATTGATTAGATAGACCTGTCTCAGCTGTTTGCCTGGCACCATACTGGTTATAGGCAAAAAAAGCTAAGCCAAGAATTAAGATTCCTAAAACTACATAGGTTATTTTTTGCATATTCGCACCTCCTAACGAGCAAATACATGGTTGCCAATCCAGCGTACAATTGGTCTGCTCCAAATCCAACTATTAACAGGTTTTGAAGGGTTCCAGAAGAATAAGCTTCCGTAGGTGGGATCCCATCCATTAACAGCGTTTCTAGCTGCGTTGTAAGCTGTTTGAGATGGTGTTCTTCGCCAAATCAAACCATTAGTAACAGACTCAAAAGCATGTGGTTGGTAGATTACGCCAGGGACAGTATTTGGAAATCCTGAATTTTGGACACGGTTTAAGAGTACAGCCCCTATTGCAACTTGGCCTTCATATGGTTCGCCTTGTGCTTCTGCAGCGATGACCCTTGCTATAAGATCAATATAACCAGCATAGCGGTTTGGGCTTGCATAGGACGAAGGTTGCCAAAGAAATAAAAATGCAGAAAGAGCTAAAGCTGCCACTAGTGCAGCTACATGTAAGATGCGGCGCACATTTTCTCCTCCTTAAAAATTATGGTTTAGATGATCTTTTTTTAGTTATGCTGTCAAAAGGTAGTTTTCCTTAAAATCCTATTAATCATTCTTTAGCATTCACTTGATAATAGATAAGAAGAAAAGAAACAGTCTAAGAGCGAGGGATTAGAGTGGACACAAAAATAGAAGTAATAGGCGTTGATCTCAGTCAAGAAGGCGAAGGTATTGCAAAGACTGAAGGTGGTTACACAGTATTTGTGCCGTACCTTTTACCTGGAGAAAAAGCATATATAAAATATACACAAAAAGGAAAGCGTTACGCAAAAGGGGAGATATTGGAAATTCAAGAAAGTTCACCGATGCGGACTAAAGCTCCTTGTCCTGTTTATTATGAGTGTGGGGGATGCCAGCTTCAGCACTTTGAATACAGTGGTCAACTTAAGTGGAAAGAAAAGAAAGTAAAAGACAGTCTCATTCGGCTTGCGGAGATCAAAAACCCCAAAATAAACCCGATAATCGGCATGGATAATCCATGGCATTATCGTAATCGTGGACAGTTTGTAATTGGTGAGAAAGAAGGTAAATTAAGGTATGGCTTTTACTCACCTAAATCTCATAGCATTGTCTCCTTTGCAGAGTGCCCCATTCACCATAGTTTTGTTAATAAGGCACTTAAGGGTGTGCTTCCAGAATTAGAAGGTTTTCATTCCTTCTTTGAAAACAAAGGCGTTCTTAGGCATCTAGCGCTTAGATGTGGTGAAAAAACAGGAGAGGTCTTAGCTACGGTTGTAGTATCAGAGCCTCTTCCTAAGACCCACAGGTTAGATTGTAGTTCGTTAGACGGAGTAGTAGGTATAGTCGAAAACATCAACAAGTCTAGGAGTTCAAAGGTCTTTGGCGAAAAAGAACGTGTGATCTGGGGGAAAGACCACCTAGAAGAGAGGCTTTTAGGGTTAAGGTTTAAGATTTCATCGCAATCTTTTTTCCAAAATAATACTAGCCAAGCTGAGAAGCTTTATTCTTTAGTTCTAAAATATGCCAATGTCAAAGGTAAAAAGGTGATTGATCTTTATTCAGGAATCGGCAGTATTACTCTTGTTCTTGCTAAGGAGGCCAAGGATGTTCTAGGGGTAGAAATTGTAAAAGCTGCAGTTAGAGACGCTGAAGCTAATGCTAGGCTGAATCAGAATGAAAATGTCCATTTTAAGGCTATAGATGCTGCCGATGCATTTAAACAAGAAAAAGCCCCTCCTGATGTTCTCGTTGTAGATCCACCAAGAAAAGGCATGGAAAAAAGAGTTATAGAAGATATCGTAAGGTTTGGGCCTCAAAGAATTGTCTATGTATCTTGTAATCCAGATACTTTAGCTAGAGACATTAAATTACTAGAGGGAAACTACAACTTCATTGAAGCGACCCCTGTTGATATGTTTCCACAAACCACGCACGTTGAGTGCGTGGTATTGATGTCAAGGGTTGAGAAGTAGGGGTATTC
>JAQVYS010000025.1 GCA_028708605.1 Bacillota bacterium | reverse complement strand
ACGAGGTTCTAAGAGCACCCTTACGGGTATCTTTAGAACTAATAATTCTAACGCGTCTGTCTACTTATAATACAGTTGCGTTTTTCCTGTACTATAATCTTGCTTTGTTCAGTTTTCAAGGTTCTTTAGGTTGCCATCTAATTTCGCGACAACATCTTAATATTATCACTTTACTAATCCTTCGTCAAGTAGTTTTTTTAATTTGTTCAAAACAAAGATTAGCTTTTTTTGCTCTTTTTTTGAGCAGGATTAGAGTATACACCACTTGTTCTATAGTTGTCTAGTCCTAAAATATGTGTATTTTTCTCCAAATACAACATAATTGGGTAGCCTAGCAGGCCTATTGCGATAAACTGCCCTACAAAAATAGTCGCCACATTATACCAATAAGGAAGCTCAAAAATAGCCGATAGGTAGGCACTAACACCAAAGGCATTAAGGACAATTGGCCATAAAACAGCGAGGATTTTGCTCCGACTTTTATTTGTTAGTATAGCTGCAACCAAGGTAATAAAAGTACCGCCAAAGATATCCCATGGTCCTAATCCTGCAATCACATTAGCTAAAAAACAACCAAGCGTAACTCCTATAATTGCTGCAGGGTCAAAATAAGGCAGTACTGCAAGGACCTCTGTAACTCTGACCTGAATAGGACCTGACCCAAATGATCCTAACATAGATGTTCCTACGGCATAAATTGCTGCAATTAATGCTGCCCTGGTTAAAAATTTGACTTTCAAGGAGGATCACCTTCTTCTTCTCGTGCTTTTCTCAATAAAAACGAGACTCTTTTTTCTGCTGCTTCTAACCTTAAAACTGCATATTCCACTAGCTCTGGTTCACTAACCTGATTAAAATAACTTTTAGCTGTAGACCATTCTGTCAATGCATCCTTGATTGCTGTTTTTAAAGAGTAAGTCTCTAGAGAAGAGTTTTTCATTTCCTTGACCTCCAAATAAAATTCCCAGTCAAGTTAAGGTTTTCTCTTTCTAGAGACTTTTATACTTTGTATGGTAGCGATTGCAAAGAAACAATGCGTTTTAAAACTACATATCTCTACGCTCAAATTCGTCTTTAAGTAGATCGTTTAATATCTTAATATAAGTTCCTTTCATACCGAGAGAGCGAGACTGAATTACCCCAGCACTTTCTAGTTTTCTTAAAGCATTAACAATGACTGAACGGGTAATCTGGGCTTCGTCAGCAATCTTACTTGCAACCAAATATCCTTCATTGCCTTCAAGGTTCTCGAAAATCTTCTTCATAGCAGCAATCTCGGAAAACGAGAGTGTATCCACAGCTATTTTTACAGCTGCGCTCTTTCTTTCTTCTGCTTCAATCTCTTCATTTTTGCTGCGAAGCACTTCGAGAGCTGCTACAGTTGCACCATATTCAGCTAAAACATAGTCTCCTTCAACATAATCGTCTTCAGAACGTGTTAAAAAGAGATTACCTAACCTTTCAACTCCACCCTTTATAGGAACTACAAGCAAGAACTGATGTTTAATAGGACCGTCGTTTTTAAACAAGTCAGCATTAGTTTCTTTATTAAAGGAACGTGAGTCAGTTACTTGTAGTAAATCCTGATTAAATTCCTCGTCAAAATAAACATCATTACCAACCTGCTTAATAGCAGTACTCTCTAAATGATCAGCAAAATAGTACCCGAGTACTTTACCATTCTCACTAACAATATAGCAGTTTGCATCAATGTTATCACTAAGGATTTCTGCTAGTGAGTTCAGGTTAACTGGTTCTCCACCTGCTCTTTGCAGTAGCATATTTATCTTTCTGGTTTTTTTCAGAAGAGAACTAGTCATCTTTAATCCTCCTTATCATGGGCTTCTAAATCTGTTTAAAAATTCAGAACCGTCATATTAATATTTTTTCACATCAAATGCATTATAACACAGTTAGTTATCAGATAAAAGCACATTTCTGAAACTTCACAATTCCCTTCGCCCTTCAAGAGCCTTACTTAAAGTGACCTCGTCTACGTATTCAAGATCTCCACCAAAGGGCATTCCACTGGCTATTTTAGTCACATATACACCTAAAGGCTTCAATAGGCGCGCAAGGTACATCGCTGTAGCTTCACCTTCAACGTTTGGGTCTGTAGCTAATATAACTTCCTTTATATTATTACCATTTATTCTTTCTAGTAGTTCTTTTATGCGGAGTTGATTCGGTCCTATACCATCCATTGGTGAGATTGCACCATTTAAAACATGATATAAGCCTCTGTATTCTCTAGTCTTTTCCATTGCAATAATATCTTGTGCACCGTGCACCACACAAAGAACTGACCTATCTCGTCTTTCGTCGGAACAAAGTGCACAAGGATCATCATCAGTGATATTTCCGCAAATAGAACAATACTGGATCGTTTCCTTTACCTCTAGAAGTGCATCTGCTAAACTTTTCACTTTTTCCGGATCACTCTTTACGATGTGAAAAGCCAAACGTTGAGCAGTCTTCGGCCCTATCGTTGGAAGTTTACTTAATTCCTTTATTAAGCGAGCAAGAGATCTTGGCAGATGCATTCATTATCTCCCCCTTAAACAAGCTGTGCTAAAACATATTGGGCATACCAGGAATTTTGAGCCCACTATATAGCTTTGCCATTGCTTCTTCGCTCATTACTTTAGCTTGTCTCATGGCTTCATTAACAGCTGCAATAATCATATCCTGTAGCATTTCACTATCTTCTTTATCGATAACTTCTGGATCGATTTCTAGGCTAACTAGTTCCTGTTTACCATTTGCTACAGCTTTTACTACTCCACCACCGCTACTGGCTTCAACAGTTTTTTCACCTAGTTCTTCTTGAAGCTTTACAACTTCTGCTTGCATCTTTTCAATCTGTTTCATAACCATATGTCTATTCACTAAAAACAACTCCTTATTCAGGTTTTAGGATAGTTCCTCCAAACACATCCTGGGTTTTAGCAAGAAAATCAGGGTCTTTTTTTGCACCTGGAGTTTTATCTACATGAAGTTTAATTGTTGAACCCGTTAGTTCTCCCAATTTTGCTTCAATAAGACTTTTGTTCTTTGGGTTTACAACATTAGCCCTATGGAATTCATAGGTCTCGGGGAAGTTAATATACAGATTATGTCCATCAAAGGCAACTGGCTGTGCAACGACTAAAAATGCATAAAACTCTAGAGTGTCTTTTTTGGATTTTAATTTTTCCAGCATTTCTTTCCAATATGTGACTACATCATATTTTTGTTTAACTTGGGATTTTCCTTCTCCGATTTTCTTTTCTAGCTCAGTTAGCTTTTTATTTTGGTCCTCGACTAAAGAACGCAAACTTTCGATTTCATTACTTTTTTCTTTATCTTCTATTAGCGTTACCAAAGCGAGATCAAAAAACAGTTCTGGATCTGCAGTTTGTTTTCCCTTTTGGACAGCTTCAGCTAATGTTTCAATTATCTTAACCAAATAAACACTATCAAGTGTTTTTACGATCTGCAAAAAATCCTTGCGATCTCTACTAAGCAATATTTCTCCTGGTTGCAAAGGAGCTGTTTTGTCAGCATTTACTACAAGAAGAGACCTTGCTACTTGCATAGCACTTTCCATAAAGTAGATCAAGTCTTTGCCACCAAAAAGCGCACTCCTTATGAGTTCCAAGCCACCTTTTAGATCCTGATTAGCTAGGATTGTAAAAAACGAAGTTAAAGCTTCTGCATCGGTTAGTCCTAGCATCTCTTGAACTATTTTAGATGTGACGACATCTTTTGAAAAAGCCATTGCTTGGTCGAGAAGACTTAGCGCATCTCGCATACCACCTTGAGATGTCTCTGCAATGATATGTAACGCTCCTTCTTCAACCTTGACTCCTTCTTTTTCGCTTATTTCAACTAACCTATCTACAATAACCTCTGTTGGGATACGCCGAAACGTAAAACGCTGGCATCTTGACAAAATGGTAGCTGGTACCTTCTGTGGCTCTGTAGTTGCAAATACAAAAACAACATTTTCGGGTGGTTCTTCTAATGTTTTAAGCAGTGCATTAAATGCTTCTATTGTTAACATATGAATTTCATCAATAATATAGATTTTATATTTGCCTTGGGTAGCTTTAAACCTTACAGTTTCTCGCAGTTGTCTAATCTCATCGATACCTCTATTTGAAGCACCGTCGATTTCAAAGACATCTAAAGATCGTCCTTCTCTTATTGCAACGCAGCTTTCACATTCGTCACAGGGCTGAGTAGTAGGACCTTTTTCACAATTTAAAGCTTTAGCAAGTAGCCTAGCTGTGGAGGTCTTGCCAGTACCTCTAGGTCCTGCAAACAAGTAGGCATGAACAATACGACTTGTTTCAATAGCATTTTGCAACGTTTTGATCACGTGATCTTGCCCGACAACACTCTCAAAACCCTGTGGTCGCCATTTCCGATACAACGACAGTCTTGCCATCCCACTTTCCTCCTTTTCCCACAATAAAGTATACCTTATATTGAGATATTTACCATTTGATTTATAAAAAAAACTCTGTCAACAAGACAGAGAAAAAAGCCGTGCACCCACCCTCGATAGAAACCTTCCGAACGTAACCCTAGCAGTTAACTCGAGCCAGGAAACCCTGCGGCACCCAAAGTGATTCGCTTACCGCTGCTTCCTTCCGGACCTGACGGGTTTTACGAGACTTTGTCGCGCAGGACCCAACCGTCAACATCACTTACTAGAGGCAGACTCCACAAAGCTCTACCTAAGATGGGGATTCAACCCCGCTATAGCGGTTTGCGGGCTACAGGGCACCGCTACCTCCCCGTCTAGCACGGCAAAATCAATACCAATAAAATGGCGGAGGGAGTGGGATTTGAACCCACGGAGGAGTTCCCCCCTCTCACGCTCTCCAGGCGTGCCGAATCGGCCACTCTCGCATCCCTCCACGAAAAAACTACTCGCTTAAACGATATCAAATTTGTGCTGCGAATCTTATTATAGCATGCACAAGATTTTGTGACAAGAGAAAAAGCTCTAGTGCATAGTGTCATTTTAAGGAGAATGTACTGATCTCTGTACCTGAAAAATACAATAATTTAAGGCTTCCATCACGCTGATAATACTAATAGCATGGCGGAGAAGGGGGGATTTGAACCCCCGCGCCAGCTTAGCTGACCTACCGCATTTCGAGTGCGGACCCTTCAGCCACTTGGGTACTTCTCCTTATTGTATGCTTACATCGGGTGCTTAGAAATCCCCCTAAAAAAGAAGAGAATTATATTCGCTTTCTAAGCTACTCATAAAGTTAGTCTGTAGATCCGTTTCAAAGTCTGAGCTTCTAGACTAAATCTTAGTATAAAAAGTATCTACTTTTTCATTCTCTCCTAGCTTGTGATTATACTACGGTTGACTCTGTTTTTCAACCTTGTTGAAGGCTTTGTTCTGTCTTAAAAATTACACTCCAACTAAAAATACCCTACGTTTGCTTCTTAGTTCTTAGATCCCGAAAAAACTGTTTGAGCAAAAGGCTTGCTTCATTAGAGAGAACACCATGAACTACATCGACCTGGTGGTTTAACCTGTTATCTCCTAAAACATTATAAAGCGAACTTACAGCACCGGCTTTAGGATCGAAAGAGCCGTAGACAAGACGCCCTATGCGGCTATTTATTATAGCGCCAGCACACATTAGGCAAGGCTCTAATGTAACATACATTGTGCAACCGACTAGTCGCCACCCTCCAAGCTTTCGGCAAGCCTCATCTATGGCGAGGATCTCTGCATGGGCTAAAGCGTTTTTATCGATCTCCCGGCGATTATAACTAGCTGCAACAATCTCGTCTCCCTTAGTTATAATAGCCCCGATTGGCACTTCACCTAAATCGTAAGCCTTCTTGGCTTCTAACAGTGCAAGCTGCATATAATACTCATGATTCATTATTAAAACAGTGGAGCTTTGGCTAAGGCTATCATCGCTAAAAAAGCTCTTACTCCTAGTTCAATATTTGGCTGGATAGAAACTACAGTTAAAGGGTCTATTTGCTCAGCACCTGGCAGGACTGCAGCTTGCTCTGCCATTTCACTGACTATAAACTGAACTTTTATCTCCACAGGGTCTGTTGTTGTTACAGGCTTAATATGTCCGTCTTGCCATGCTTTTAAGGCTTTTTTAACGTTTTCTTTAATGAGAAAACCACTCTTTTGCGGATTGAGAGAACCAGCTGCTGATCTTCCATATGCTTCTTTTACAACAACCTGAAAACTATCTGGAGAAAACGACCTTACTTCTTCAGCTAAAGCCTGGTCTCCGCTATATAAGATAACAGGAACATTTTTGCTTCCGCAAAGTAGTGCGTTCATATAACTTTCCCCTGCTTCAACATTATTAATCCATAATTTCAGTCTTGAAGTATAAGTATGATCTAGAAGAGCTAGAGACGTACCAAACTGTGCATGGTAACCTATAAAAATAGCTGCATCAGCCTCTTCATAGCCTGTTATCATAGGAAAGGGTCTCGCAGAACCTGTTAATAGAACAGCTCTAGAATTTAAGTTAGTTATTCTTAAGTTATGCCCTCCATCGTGACCGTCTACAACTAGAATCTCTGTCGCTCCAGACGCAATTGCTCCGTCTATAGCTGCATTAACATCGCTTTCCATTAAAAAGCGCCCTAGTTCGTAGTTTAAACCGTCTTCTAAAACAAACGACCTATCAGCAACGCCACTGATTCCTTCCATATCCGCAGCAATTAATATCTTCACTTTTTTCCCCCCATTAATCTAGCATCTTATTTTTTGCTTTCACCTAGTCATTCGGATAAGATAATCCCAAAGACATACAACTAAGTGTTTTTTTACTGAAAATCTTTTTATACTTCCACACCCTACTTATAGATATTTTTCATTAGCAGGATTGGACCTCTTGTAAATAGAAAATAACTTTATACAATTATCCAGAAACATAACCCAAGGTGGGATCTAAAATGCATATGCCTTACAAGGCCAAATGCCCTTGTGGAAGTAAAAAACGCTATATCGACTGCTGTCTTATCAAACCCGACTCTTGGAACGAGATTATGAATAGGCAAAAAATAGCTACCTCTTTAAGGTGGAAGATTATAGATTTTGCTACATCTACCCTGTCAGATGAAACTGAAAAAGCGCTCGATGTTTATTTCCAAAACTCTTACACAAAACCAACTGATATTCCTGATGAAAAAATGGGTCCGTTTTTGGACTGGTATATACATGATTACAAGCTTCTTAAGACACATTTAACTGTTTTAGAACACTTCTTCGAAAAACGTTCCGAGCTATATGATGTAGAGAGGTTTTTAACTTCAGGCTGGCTAGCAAGTTATAACAACTGCTATCAGGCAATTGAAGTTAAGCCAGGTTTTTGGATTCTTCTCGAAGAAATTGTGACAAAACAAAAATATTTAGTTGCAAATCCTGAGCTATCTGAGATGACCCCACCATGGTCGATCTTTGTTGGTAGATTGGTCCCTTTAGGAGAAATCTTTGAATTTGACTTTATCCACCATACTTTGCCTCCTACCTCGCTTGCACCTCTTCAACAAAGTTTGATATCCTCCTATGAAAAAAACACTAGTGACAAAGAACAGGTTACGTTTTCTTCCTTTGTTAAGGATTTTCTCTCTGCAAATCTACCACGTTTTGTTTCGGAAGTTATGCAACTAATAGACTTTAGTCCAAAAGAGGCACTAACAGAGGATCTGCTACCTTATTTAGATCTTTTCGAATGGATTTGCACATCTTTTTACGGAAGTCAACCAGATAAAAAACCTGCTTCCTTAACTAAACTGCTATTGAATCTCAAAGATAAGGATATCTTAAATAGTCTCTATGAAGATTGGCCAAACGGCATAAAAGCAGACAACTTCACTCTAGCTACTTATCTAACTTGGCTTGAATTTTTAGATGCTTGCCTTGTAATCCACTATGGCAAAAAGCCCGCTTTCGACTTTAGTTCAAAGTTTAGTTCAATAGGTCAAAGAAAAACTTCTCCAGTTGTTTTTAAACCACTTAGCGAAACTAGAACTAAAATTAATCAAGAAAGCCAAGCTTTAGAAAAGATTTCCAAGGTTTTGCATGAATTCATGTTAGATCGTTACTCTGCAACGCAAATACAAGCTGCAATTCTCCTTTGGCAGCACTATCTTGGTCAAGCATCTGAAGTTCCTGAAATAAGAAACCCAAAAACTTGGGCAGGGGCAGTAGAGTACTGCCTTACAAAGCTTCTGGCAATACCTACTACTCAAAAATCACTCGCACAGACTTATAATGTCTCGGCACCTTCACTCTCTAGAATCTACAACATTATCTCAAAACAAATTGATCTCAATTCTCTTGATAAAGATGCTTTTCTTAGCTAATTATAACAAAGTTTAAAAAGGCCTGCAGATGCAGGCCTTTTCTCATTTTCTAAAAGGTTTTGTTACTTCAGTAAACTGTTTCATTCTCCACTCTGGAGCTGTTAAGGCAGTGCCTACAACAACCGCTAAAGCACCAATGCTCAAAGCCTTTTGTACATCACCTGGTTCATTAAAACGGCCTTCTGCTATAACAGGTACTCCTGCGTTTTCGACTAAGGCTTGTAGCATAGCTACATCCGGGCCTTTATTTAAGGTTTCTTTGGAGTACTCAGTATAACCACTCATTGTGGTTGCGACTATATCTGCTCCTAATTTTGCTGCCTGTAGACCTTCTTCTGCGGTAGAACAATCAGCCATAACTAATAGATTAAGTTCATCGTGTATTCTATCAATCAATTCTTTAAAGGTCTCACCGTTCGGTCTTTTTCTAGGTGTAGCATCTATAGCGATAATGTCAGCGCCTGCAGAAGCTACTAGCTTTGCATCTTCAAATGTAGGGGTAATGTAGACATCAAAGCCAGGATAATCATTTTTTAAAATACCAATAATCGGCAGGTTAACTTCCTCACGAATTGCTTTAATATCATCATACCCATTAGCTCTTATGCCTACTGCTCCGCTTTGCTCAGCAGCTTTGGCCATTGCAGCCATAATTACAGGTTTGCGAAATGGACTGCCTTCTTTTGCCTGACAAGAAACAACTAGTCCACCCTTAAGTTGATCTAAAACGCTCATCTAAAAGACCCCTCTCTACTTTGAAGCAGATTTATTTTTTACTTTCTATAATAGCACGAGTTTTTTCTATATTATCAAAAACCTGTTTTTCCATGGAAACACTTGCGCCTTTTAAGGCTAGAACTAAAGCTCCGATAGACGGAGGATATATAGGCTTTGTCACCTTTGCATTATCTACAGATCCCAATACCTCTAACTCAAAAGGTTTCCAAATAGGAAGTCCAGCCTTCCAAACTCCGCCGGCTGTAGAAACAATTGGCTCCACATCAGTAAAGTCTACCTTAGCAGCAGCAGCAATGACCAGGAGCGCAAGCTCATGAGCTGCCTTGGACATTATATTTAAACAGACCTGATCTCCCTTGTTTGCTCCGTCTCCAACAATTTTAGAGAGTTTAGCTAGGTCAGCTCTATCCATTTCACTTGAATATACTTTGGCGTGAACACCCCAAAGATCATCTACACCAAAGTGATCGACAAAAGCTTGAGAAAGGGTGGTTTTTGGTCCTCTACCTTCGTAGCCTTTTGTAGCGGCAGATAAAGCCATAAGGGCGATCTGGTAAGCACTGCCTTCATCTCCCATATAGTAACCCCAGCCGCCGACTCTTGCACGGTTGCCCTTGGAATCTACAGCTAAAGCAACTGAACCAGTGCCACCAATTACTACAACTCCGGGCTCGCCTCCGGTGCCTCCAGCCCAAGCTGTAACTGAATCATGTTCAAATTGAAAATGCTCTAAAGTCGTATAGTCCCTTAGTACTTCCCAGATGAGGCTTTTCATTAAATCTGTTGCTCCGGTCATACCTAGAACAACATGATCAAAACTTACGCTTTTTAGGTCTGCCTCAAGCATAGCGCCAAGAAGAGAATCTCTAATCGATTTTTTACAGCGCTCTTTGGCTCCCTCTTCATGCAAATGATTTGCTGGTCCTCCAAGGCCTGCACCTAAAATAGTACCGTCTGTTTTAGCAATTACACTTAGTGTAGTAGACTGTCCTCCGTCAACAGCAAGAACATAACCCACAACCAGACCTCCATCCTTAAACAGATTCTTTAATATATTGAATTAAAAAGCAGAAGAACCAGCTGGCCCTTCTGCTTGAATTCGCCCTTTTATTACTGTGGTTGGCGACATATTTCAACTTCCAAAGACCCAACTATACCGCCTGCAGAAACACCAGGTTTGCGAACTCTAACTATAACTTCGTCTAGATCATAAAGACTATTTAGCTCGGCTGCAATATCTTCAGCAATAGCTTCAAGTAGATTAAAGTCCTTGCCCTCTACAACGTCTTTACAAATGGTATAGATATCCACTGGATTAAAGCCCATCTCAGGGTCGTCGTTTTTTGCAGCAGCTAATAAATCAGATACAAGCTCTACATCAACCTCGACAATCTGCCCGATCTCTTTTTCTGCTGCGAAAATCCCGTGATACCCATAAAACTTCATGTTATTCATACGGAATTTATCAGACAAGACTACACCTCCCACAGCATTTTAGAAACACAGAATTTTTACTCTTTCTGATTTTCCTCTTTGGCTTCTTCTTCAGTTTCTTGTTCTGATATCTCAATTACTTTATCTAAAACTTCTTCAACATTTTGTGGTTCTTTCTTGTTGTCCACTTTAGTCTTTTCGCTATTAGTCTTGTTTTTAAGTTCTTTATCACGGTTTTCTAAATCTTCCAGTGATTTTCCTTCGAAGATCAGATCGATTTCTTCTCTATTTAGAGTTTCTTTTTCTAAGAGAGCCTCTACCATTCTATCTAGAATATCGCGATTCTCTTTTAATAGTTCTGTTGCTTTTGTATAGCAATCTTCTATAATACCTCTAATCTCTGAGTCTATCAGACCTGCAACTTCCTCTGAGTAATTACGTGAATGGCTAAAATCCCTTCCTAAAAAGACCTGTTCTTCATTCTTTCCAAATACAACTGGTCCAAGCCTTTCACTCATACCCCATTCGGTAACCATCCTACGAGCAATCTTACTTGTTCTTTCCAAGTCACTTTGAGCACCGGTACTTATGTCACCAAAAACGACCTCTTCGGCAACTCTGCCACCTAGACCATACATAATAAAGTTAGTAAGATCAGTCCTAGTCATTGTCTGCCTGTCTTCTTCAGGAAGTGTCAAGGTATAACCGCCTGCAAGCCCTCTGCCTACGATTGTAACCTTATGAACAGGATCGCCACCAGGAATTAATTTTCCTACTAGAGCATGCCCTGCTTCATGATAAGCAAAGGTTTTACGGTCCTTTTCAGACATGATTTTTCTAGCCTTTGGTGGGCCCATTGTTACGCGATCTACAGCTTCTTCGACTTCATCTCTGGTAATTTCTCTAAGATTCTTTCTAGTTGCAAGTATTGCAGCCTCATTCATGAGGTTTTCTAAATCAGCACCAGTAAAGCCAGGTGTCATCTTTGCTAATGTTTCAGCATTGACATCTTCGGCAATTGGTTTATTGCGCATGTAGATATTCAAGATCTCTTCTCGCCCTTTAACATCAGGACGATCAACAACTACTTGTCTGTCAAAACGGCCTGGTCTTAAAAGAGCAGGATCTAAAACATCAGGACGGTTCGTAGCAGCTAAAACTATGATTCCAGCATTTGTTTCAAAACCATCCATTTCAACAAGCAACTGGTTTAGTGTCTGTTCACGCTCGTCGTGTCCGCCACCAAGACCTGCACCTCTTTGGCGACCGACAGCGTCAATTTCATCTATAAATACAATACACGGCGAGTGGCGTTTTGCAGTTTCAAACATGTCTCTGACTCTAGATGCACCAACACCAACAAACATCTCCACAAAATCAGAACCGCTTATATTAAAAAACGGCACACCAGCTTCACCTGCAACAGCACGGCCAAGTAGCGTTTTTCCTGTACCAGGAGGTCCTACAAGCAAAACACCTTTAGGAATCTTTGCTCCCATACTAGAGTAGCGCTTGGGATTTTTAAGAAAATCCACCACTTCGCTGAGTTCTTGCTTAGCTTCGTCAACTCCAGCTACATCCTCAAAGGTAACCTTAACTGATGATTCAGTATGCATTTTAGCTCGGCTTTTGCCAAAAGAAAGAGTTCTATTACCTCCTCCTTGCATCTGATTGAAAAACACAACCCACAAGACCACCATGAGTAAAATAAGGAATATATTAGGAAGGAAACTAACCCACCATGGTATAGTCTGCTCTGGTTCTACTTTAACATCAATTCCTCTTTCAGTAAGCCTGTCCAACAGGTTCGCTGAAGCACCTGGGAGTAATGTCGTTTCAAATCTAACTTCTCTATTCTGCTCTAAATAGGTTCCTGTAGCATACGATTGGCCAATAAAGGTGACCTTTTGGATTGAGCCATTTTCTATCCTATCTATAAGATCTGAATAAGCCAATTCCTGAGGCTGTTCAGTTCGCGTAGCTACACTAGCTACGGCAAATATCATCAGAACTGCAATTAGTACATATATAACTAAGCTTCTCAAAATCCGGTTCACTAAATGTCCTCCTTCCGGAGACAGCCCGATATTCTCTGCCAACAATTATTCAGAGTAATTATAGCACAGGGCTACCTGCATGACAACTTTGTACAATACGCAAAGTAAGATACTTTTCTGTATTTTCATCGACTTTCACTAAGTCACTAATGCGAAAACCGACGACCCAGATAATTTGATCATTGGCATCAACTACAAGGGGAATTCTCCCCCTTATTCTCTTTGGTATTTTTAGGTCAATAAAAAAATCCTTGAGTTTTTTGGGACCTTTTGCTCCAAGAGGGTAAAAGACATCCCCAGCTTTTCGTGTTCTAAGCATTAATGGTCTTAACAACTTTTTCTCATCTAGGGTTTCTAAGTACGGTGTACTTTTTCTAAGATCAACTAGCTCCTCTGTCACAAATTCTACTTTTATTTGCCAATCCCTGTGCACATTACAATCCCCAAGTGAATATAGACCATTTTCGTCTTTATTAAACAAAAACTTGGGTTCAGGTAAAAATTCAAAATCCTTCGCCAAATAAACCATATCGTATTCTCTTGAGACAACTAACCGACTTGAAAGACGAAGATATCTACTTCCAGCTTGATTTTCTGCAATCTGTTCCAAAGCAACGGTTGTAGAATAATCCGGAAAGTTCCCCGTTATCTCCTTTACCAAATTTCTTAGATATTGCTTTCTAAAAGTAGTTGGCATCTTATCATAGTCTTTCAAATCAAAGGCAAGATATTTATCACATCTTTTGGCCTGTGGCATAACCTCTGCCATTTTTTCATTTATGAAGTCTTCCGTCTCTGAGGCAGTTTGGCTCAATTTAAGCAAAGCATTCTTTATCGAAGGATTATACGTCTCTAAAATTGGTAGTAGCTCTAGCCTGATACGATTTCTTTTGTAATCAGCCTCAAAATTAGTTTCATCCTCTACATATTCTAAACTATAGCTTTTACAATAATCGAGAATATCTTTCTTAGAAAAGCCCAGTAATGGTCTAAAATAATAAAACTCTTCGTCTTTTCTAGTCTTTGGTATACCCCTTAGACCGCTAATTCCAGATCCTCTTAAGATATTTAAGAGGATAGTTTCCACCTGATCATCACTATGGTGACCAAACAAAAGTAAATTAGAGTTAACACTCCTAGCTCTTTCTTTTAGAGCTCTGTAGCGGAGAACTCTTGCTGCCTCCTCTACAGAGATTCCCGAATGCTTCTCAACATAATCAGGTACACTAATATGCACTATCTCCAAAGGAACTACAAGCTTCTCACAAATTTTTTTTGCAAACTCTGCATCATCTAAGGAGGATCTTCCTCTTATTCCATGTTCTATGTGTACTGCACTTAATGATATAGCTTTCTCCTTTTCAAGTCGCCACAAAAGATGCAACAATGCTACTGAGTCAGCACCACCTGAAAATGCGGCAACTACACTTTGAACTTTATCATTAGATAACGCTAAAAGTTGCAGCATCTCTTTTTTAAATGCTTCGTAGAGCATAAATTCACATCCTTCATAAGAAAAAAAGTCCCACTCTGTACCTTTTATTTTACTATTTCCTACCCTTATTTGAAACTGTAATTCTATGATATCATGTTTGCGTAAAATACTTATCAGTAATTTACATATTTTGTAGAGCCGATTATTTTATCCCGATTTTGTTTCTAGCATGTTAGGTCTTCTGGATCTTAAAGAAGACTAAAAAAGTAGCCCACAAAAAAAGTCGCAGACTATAATCTGCGACTTTTTATTACTAAACTAACTTTAACTCTAAAACCATAACAGTTAGATCATCCTGGTTATCATGGGGGAGTTTGGAAAAAATCTTGTCTCCAATTACCTCTGCCGATCCCTCTGTGCTAATCAAAAGCGTCTCTAACCATTTAGAATCTTTAGTCACTTTACAGCCTTGAGTAATAACGCCATCACTCAGAATAACAAGAAGGTCCTTAGGCCGAAATTGGCACATCTTTTCTATAATATTAACTGAGCTAAGCATACCTACAGGCAAGGAGCTGCTTGATACAGTTTCCACCCTTCTGCCTCGTTTAACAAAGGACAGAGCAGATCCGAGCTTTGAGAGTCTTACCTCTCCGGTATATTTGTCCAGCAACACTAGATCAACTGTTGCAAAAGTTTCTTCCTCGTTACTTAAATAACTTAGAGAGTTTACTAGCTTTAGCGTCTCGTTACTAGGCACATCAAGAGAGGTGAACTTTTCAATAAACGACACTACCGTACTTGATTGGATTGCAGCTTCAGGCCCAACACCCATTCCATCTGACAAAACAGCCAAATGTCTGCCTTTTCCCAAAGATGCCACTTCACAGCTGTCTCCGCACAGAGTGTACCCTTCTGCAGGTCTGCGTCTTATAAACGCATTTACATCATATATGTACCTCGGTACGAGATATAATTCACAGAAGTCTTCTTTACAAATGTGTTTTTCAACAATACAGTCTTGCCCTGTTACATTAGAGATAATTTTCCTTACCTCTTTAACCAAGCAATGCCCACTACGTTTTGGCACACTCAAGGTAACAGCAACACCGTGTTCGAACCTACTACATTCTATCGAATTAAAATCTATACCTCTTCTTTTAAGTTCAAAGCTTGAGACTTCACTACAATGTTTGTCTTTTTGCAGAAGATCAAGTTGACACCCTAAATCGCTTACTACATTAGCTAGACCTTTAAGTTGGTTTGCAACGACTCCTTTACTTTCAATTAAGCGTTTTTGCCAAACAATGTCGAGTCCACGCATTTTTAGTAGGGATAGAGCTGAGTCAGCAAGTTCCTTTGGCTGGCTACACCAATTTCTTGACTTTTCATATAAAGCCTCACTAGACAGCTCTCCTTCAAGCTCAACTAATAGATTAAACATATTTGTATAAGTTGTGTAAAAGCCTCTTTGCCAGCAAGATTCTTTTTGCCCGCAATTGTTACAAACTTTCGCAGCTATAGCTTCTACCAAACAAGGCAACACACTTTCCTTTTCTTCATCATTTTCTATAGGTATTCCTGAGAAAACTTTAGAAAGTTCTTCCAATGTCTCAGAGAACTTGGCGATTCTAGCTTTAAGTTCTAATGCTTTTGACTCTGTTTTTTCTTGAGGAGTAAAAGCTGGTATCGAAAATTTTAAGGGTTGTACTTTCTTTAGTAAAAATGGTAGACAGATCTCTGCTAAGAACATCTCAGCGCCAATTTGATGTAAATTTCTATCCATAACCACTACCAAAACAGTTAATATAAAAAGAAGTAATGAGTAGCCTTTGAGCATTGAAATTACACCGGAAAAAGCACCCAGCAGAATCAGGTAATGGCCATATCTAAGTAACTGTCCTGAAAAAGCTACTAGTGTCGCAGCTACAACCCCCCACAGTGGACCTCCTAGCATACCACTTGCAGCTACTATTAGCCACATAATAACTTTACCGACGCTGACGCCAAAATAACTCACACTATAAAAGCTTGTGCCAAGTAGAATTGCAGCCATGAGTATTGAGATGCACTCTTCGCTCTCCCACACCCTGTCTCTGTCTTCTAAAATGTCAAAAGTGCGATAATTATTAAACTGCAAAACACCACATAGTAAAGCATACACAATGTAAGTTAAAAGTGGAAAAGCGAGGCTTTTCCCTATGATAATAAGCACAGGGTATAAAAGAGATGGGAAAATTGTCAGTGTTTTGATGTTTTTATACAGAGGTTTGGCTTTCAGCATAAAAATTTCCATAAAGACCCATAGAAAGATCCAATACATAAAACAGTACAAAGAGAATGAGTAAATCAAAATGCCTATTAACCCCCCTAGCATGGTACATCTAGCTTCAGGTAGACTTCTCTTATTTGCTAAGCTCCAGCTATAGATGTATGCTAGGATTCCAAAAGTTACGCCATAAACCCCCGGAATACTAATTGCTGCAAGAAACGCCAGCCCAAAATGTTTCAGACCAGTTTTAGTACTATAGAGCACATTTTCCAGACTGCTAGTTCGGCCTATTCTTTTGTAACTAACGTTTTCGTGCGTAGCTACTACTCCCATACCATTAACCCCATTAGCCTTACCCTCCCTTATACTAACCTACTGCTATACTTTATCTAAAGACAGTTCTCTAATTATGTCGAAATTGATCGTTTAAAAAACGAAAAGCAACCTGCTTGATGCAGATTGCTTAGAGGATTCGTCTTTTTATAAAAACTATTACTAACAGAATACTCTTTTATCTAAAATTGGTCAATAGACTAAATCCCCTTTAAAAACGTATTAAAAGGGGATTTGCTTAAATATCACACTTTCCTGACAAATTTCTTCCAAACCTAAATCTAGCTTCAGATAAAACATTTAGATAAACTACTCTACTTATGCTTTTTAAGTAGAGCGATTGCCTCTTCTTTAAGCTGCACTTCAGTGTCAATGTGTGGCATGGCTAAAACGTTGTTTAATACCTCTAACGCTTCTTTTGTCTTTTTGTTATTGATTAAGACTTTCGCGAGATTAACATTATGCTCAATATTGTCTGGATCTAAGTCTACTGATCTCCATGCACTTTCCAGTGCTTTTTCTTTACTGCCAATGCTTAATGGCCTACCAGGCGCTTCAGTATAAAGAACACTAAGGGCAAAATATGCAGCGGCATAGTTTGGATCTATTTCTAGTACAATATCCAATTCTTTTTTTAGGGGATTTACCATGAAAAGACTTTGAAGGACGCCTCTAGTTTGTCCAACTCTACCAATAAGCGCAGACAGCCAGAAATGAGCATCAGCAGAATTTGGCAAAAGCTGCACTGCTTTTTCTGCATAAGCTTTACCAGCTTCAAAAATCTCTAATTTTCCATCGATAACTCTATCTCCCAAATAAAGATGAGCTTTGGCCATAGTCCACTGGGCTTCTCCATTTAACGGTCTTTCTTCAATTGTTTTTTCTAAAATTGCTATTGAGGCTTTGATGTTTGTTATATCTTTAGATTCGATTAACCTATCTGCCTCCTTAACTGAATCAGCAAAAATAGCGGTTGTGCTAATGAGGACTATAACAAGTAAGCACCAAAAACGATGATGTATCACCATAACACCCCCACACCTTTATTCTGCAACTACTATGAGCTAGCCATAAATATGTTCTCCTTTTCTAAGGTTATTCCTGTGTAAATCGAGGCAATATTCTATCTTTTGAAAACCAACGTATCCACCTGTTTCAGGTGTGCCACTTTATTAGAGTCGGTAGAACTTTCTATACAATTTAGACGTTGATCGGTCGCTGCAATATGGTAGAGTTCCATAACCTGCAGTAACTATTCCAGTATGAAGATACATAATGGGTTTAACTATAATGATGATTTAGATCTGATTAAACAAGCTCTAAATCCACCCAACATCCCACAACAAAAAGCTTAAAGAATTTTATTAGTGAATATACGTTGTTAGAAAACAAATAGCTCTACAAACTGTTGACACATAAAAGTTTGTAAAGCCATTTATTGCGTGAAACTGTAAAATTCAGGAAAATACGTTGAAATATCAATGAAAAAACCTCGGAGAACTTATCCGAGGTCCACTTATGTACTTATTGCAACCATGCAGTATGTAAATGGTGCGCCACCAGGGACTCGAACCCAGGGCCCGCTGATTAAGAGTCAGCTGCTCTACCATCTGAGCTAGTGGCGCATGGTAGCGGCGACTGGAATTGAACCAGTGACACTGCGGGTATGAGCCGCATGCTCTAACCATCTGAGCTACGCCGCCACAAAAATAGTGTTATTCGCTAACTGCGACATTTATTATTATAACAGAAAGTGCTTTGCCGTCAAGAGGTTTTGCAAAAAACAAAGGCTTCCATACCTGGAAGCCTCATCTTGACAAATCTTATGCCTGTTTATCAGCTTCTGAGTCGTACTTATCAGGATTAAACCTGAATTTGCTAGCTGTCACCCATCCGATGATAAAGACAGCTACTGGTAAAAACTGAATCCAACTATTATCTACGATATTGATCAGTTTTATAATACCATAGCATAACACTGTAGCACTGATTACAAACCAAAAACCAGCTGTGTTCATACGCCTTCTTGCAAACTTTCTCACATTAGCCTTAACTGACAAAGCTCTATTTTCCAATATAGCTTTAGCCACAAAAACGTTAGCTGGTGCAGCAAGTGCGACCACAACGGCTGAAACTAACCACAACCAAGGTGCCTCTCCAGTAAAAACAGCAATTAGTGCGGCAAGAAGAACAATGATTAGATTAATGACCTTTGCAAGAGCATACATACTAGACCCTCCTTTTTGTTGAGTAATAACGGCAACTTTACAGTCTATATTATTCAACAAAAGCGGAATGAATCCTTTGTATAGATAAAAAATGGTGCGAGGAGAGGGAGTCGAACCCTCACGGCCGCTTAGGCCAGCGGATTTTAAGTCCGCTGCGTCTGCCATTCCGCCACCCTCGCACGTCACAATAGGTATTTTACTACATCCGTCAAGGTTGGTCAATTAGTATTTCTTAATTTTATAGCGATTATTTGCTTAAAATTCCTGCCATAAGTCCCATATCACTGACAATTGCATAAGAATCTCCATTAAGTTCCAGTATAGCTTTAAGTATTTGTGCCCCAAGTTCTATACTTGACTCCCTCTCTTTTGCCCACCTAGGCAACCAACCTATGGAAACTGTAGATAAATCAAGCCTATAGCCATGTATTTTAGAACTATCATATTCATTAAGACCTAGCTGAAGACCTGCAAGGGTAGTTGCAGTTCCTCCAATAAACACCAACTGGCCTTTAAGAGGAATGTGACCTAGAGCTTTTTTGACATACTCTCTAACCTCTAAAATCTCCTTGCTAGATAGTTTAGACTCGTTTATACCTAAAGCTTTAAAAACAGACCAAAAACCCAGTTCGAAACTGTCTCGTTCTTTTATAGAACCATCTGTGCCAGAGATAATCTCAAGGCTACTACCACCAAGGTCGCATACAGTAACATCACCTTTTAGTTGCAAAGAACTACAAGCCCCTAAAAAGGAATATTTAGCTTCGTCTAAGCCAGAAATAACTTCGAGACTCCCTTCAGGCAAACCCTCTTTGCGCCAAATTCCAGTAGCCACTCCTCTAACTAGCTTAGCACCTGCAGCTTCAATTAAACTCAAATACCTTTCTACTGCCTGTGCCGTCTTTTTCTTGCCTTCTCTAATATCTCTACCAGCTTCTGTTGTTGTTGTTTCTGTATAGATCCCTTGCCAATGTCCTTTATTAACGTTAATAATAGGACTTTTTAAAGGCTCAGGATAGACTCCAGCAATTAAGAGTCTGCATGTATTGCTTCCTGCGTCGATCACAGCTAAAGGTTTAGGATCTCGTGAAGGAACAGGCGGGCAGTTACTTGGGCACTCCTTAGCTTTCCAAGGCAAAGCTTCTTCCCAGACCTCTTTGCCAATTGGGTTTTGTCCTGTAGCAAGAAAATGAGCTAAGTGCATATGCAGACACTTGACGCCTTCTCTATTTTCAGAGCCACCTATACCGGAGGTCTTTAGCTTCTCTATAATATTTTCGTCAAGAAAGGCACTCTCTTCAATGAGGAGACTCCGCTCTTTAGCATAGCTTTCATGAGCTTTGTCTAAGGCAGATTGAAAGACAGGATCCTCCTTTAGTCTCTTATCGTACTTACTCACTAGGCCTTCAGCCTCTAATTTAGAAACAAAGCGCACCAAATATGGACAAGATAGCCAATAAAGCGTTGGCGATATCGCTCCAAGATACGGGTGAGTTTTTAAGACTAAGGGGTAGCCCCACGGACATAATTCATGTATTTCGTAGTCTCCTTGCGGCCTGCGACCTAACTGAGATGTGACACGCTCGTCCATATTTGCCTCCTAAAAACAAAAGGCACCCACAAGGATGCCCCCAAATTTTTCAATTAAAGACTACTATTTGCGCTTATACGAGTTGAACCTCGTCCACCACGCTTAGAATCTTGGTTTTTCTTAAGATCCTTCTGTCTTGCATCACTGTCTTTAAGAAATTTAGAAAGTTTGTTTTCAAATGTTTTGTCAGGTTGTTGATTTCTATTGTTACGGCGAGAGCGTTCTTTGTTTACGCTTTCCACCTTACGAATAGAAAGACCGATCTTACCTTCTTTTACAGATAAGACTCTAACCTTTACAGTTTCATTTAGTTTTAAGTAATTGTTAATATCTTGGACATAATCGTCCGCGACCTCTGAAATGTGAACTAATCCTGTTTGACCATTACCTAGCTCAACAAATGCTCCAAAGTTTGTAATTCCGGTAACCTTACCTTCTACAACATTCCCAACCTCAATGGACATACTAGAAGGGACTCCTCCTCAATAATATTAAGCTTTTAGCTTTTCATAATATATTATACCAACCAAGATAACAATGTCAACTCAGTTTCGTATACCTTCTTTACTAGAATCGGTACGTTTAGTCACTCCGCTATCGGTTGCAGGTTGGACTGCTTCACTAAACATGTAAGTAATTTCGCCAGGTTTTACAAGCCCGAGTTCTTTTCTCGCAAATTCTTCAATGACATCTGGATCGTTCCATTTCGCTATTTCAGCCTCAACTGTTTGTTGCTTATATCTAATATCCGAAATAGTACTGTTAATCTTTTCGATTTCGCCACGCAAATTACTTACAATCCTTTGAGTAGAGATTATCTTATACATACTCCAACCAAAGCTAGACAGGAGGAAGACTAACAGACATAGCTGTATGAAATTTGGTTTAAACGCTTTTTTTGCCACCTGTATTCCCTCCTGCTTTAGAAGTATTTAATTATTACTTGCAGTCTTTACTCTACCAGATCTTGTTTTCCTGAATATAGAATAAGTTAATAATCCAACACTTTCAATAGCCAATTTAAAAACAATCCACACAATATTTAATATTAGCCAAATACTACCTGTTATCCTTTTTATTCCCAGCGCCAAAGTTGAACCAATGGTTCTTCTTGATATTAGAGAAAACACAAGAATTCCTACTGTAACACTAATTGGAACGTAATACCTTAGTGCTCCACCATTGCTAATATACCACAGTACGCTAGAGATCGGGAGCATAAAAGCAAAAAGAAGCACAGCCCTTTTTTTTCGATCAGAAAAAAGTGCTTCTAAAAATTCCCACAAAAATCCCCATATTGCTCCAAGCAACAACAGATAGCCAATTGAAACCAGTTGAGAGGCCAGAGGCATCATTATGGAAAATTCCCTCCTAACATAGCTCTCCATACTATGTCTTTGGCCTCATTCATGCTACTTTATCGAAAGAACTTCCCAAGAAATCCAGATTTGTGACCACTATCACCTAAATACTCTAAAGTTCTTACCGATCCTGTAACACTTAGTTTACCTGCATCGATATTCAGCTGGCTAACATGGAGATTGTCTCCTCTTATTACAAGAAGACCTTCTTCTGTTTCCAAGACAACCTCCTCATCATCGAAACTGTCTACACTAACAACACCTTCAACACCTAATTCTTGGCGATTTTTTAAAACAACCTGATGGTTTTTTAGTTGACCAACACGTTTTTCTTCTATAGCCATTGTCTCTCCCCCCTACTTTCAGCCTATTACAACGAGGGGACAGGTATGACTACCTATATGCCTGAACTATCTCAATTTCATCAAAGAAATGTTTAACAATCTCTTGACTAGATTTTCCTTGTTCAGCAAGGGCATATGCGCCCCATTGACTCATGCCAACCCCATGACCATAGCCCTTACCTGAAAAAACAACCCCAGTGCTAGTTTCAGTAATACTTGCAACCCAAATCGACTTTAACTTGGTAGAATCTACCGCAATTCGAAACTCTGCACCAGGGATAGTCCCAGAATCGCCTTCGCCAGAGATAATAAACTGAGTAACGCGACCTTGATCGTTCTTCTCTCCGATGCTAACCCCAGTAACTGCAAAATCTATATGCCCTTTCTCTCTTAATAGATTAGTAAGCTCCTCGTACGAGTATGTCGCTTCCCAGTTGCGGTTATCTGGCGGAGCATATTCTACCCCAGGATCAATAGCTACTTTAATGTACTGTGGCTCATCTTCTGCGTAGTTAAGCCCAACCTTAGCTGTAGTTGTCTCCCCACCTGAAAAAGCATGGAACCACCCTTTAATATAGTGACCATCAAATTTAGCGACTAACCCTCTAGTCTTATCAACTGCTTCCTTGATAGCGTCTGTAATATCATCAGGGTTATAAGCCTGGGTTTCAGTTATGTCATCTGACAGATCAGTACCATATTTATCATGTAAACCTCCACGCTCTAAAAATTCCATTGTAAAGGTTCTCGCAATTATAGCTTGCGCAGCATAAGCCTCTCTAGGCCAATTTGGAAGCATTTCTCCTGCTACAACACCATATAGGTATTCTTCAATCGGCATGTTTTTCGTTTTGCCGCTTTCGGTAAGATATAGAGATATGGTTGGTTGCTTAGGGAGATCATCTTTTTTTCCACAGCCTGCAAGAAGTGCACAGACAAAAAACAGCATTATTAAAGATTTTTTCATGAATACCCCTCCAAGAGGTAGTCTGTATAATCAGGCTTTTACTTATCCTCTTTTTTAGCTGCTTCCCAAAAGACATCCATCTCCGCCAAACTCATCTCTTCTAAAGGCTCTTTGGAGTGGGTTTCTATATATCTAAACCTCTTCTGGAATTTACTGATAGTTCCAGTAAGTGCAACCTCCGGGTCAATTTTCAAAAAACGTGCTAGATTAACTATGGCAAAAAGCAGATCTCCAAGTTCTTCTTCTTTGTCTTCTTGGGTTTTTGCCTCAGATAGCTCTTCAAGTTCCTCTTGTACCTTCTGCCAGACAGGCTCAATCTCATCCCAGTCAAAGCCTACTTTAGCAGCCTTCTTCTGCACCTTGGCAGCTTTTTGAAGACCTGGCAAATGTTTAGGGACTCCATCTAACGCAGAGACTCTACTTTCTTTGCCTTTTTCACTTTTCTTAATAAGATCCCAATTAACCATAACTTTTTCTGGTGTGTCAGCGATAACATCATCAAAAACGTGGGGGTGTCTATGGACTAACTTTTCGTTTACTCTCGAAGCAACTTTTTCTAAATCAAATAAGCCGTTTTCTTCAGCAATCGTTGCATAAAATACAACCTGCAACAACACGTCGCCTAACTCTTCTGTGATCAGGTAGGCGTCCCCTGAATCTACTGCATCCCAGAGTTCATAAGCCTCTTCTACTAGATATGGTTTTAAAGATTCAAAGGTCTGAATCTTGTCCCAAGGGCAGCCATCTGGAGCTCTTAGCCTTTTCATAGTTTTAAGAAGCTCCTCTAAGCTAGATCCCTCTTTAGAGACGTCTAGCTTTGGTACGATGACATAGCCATTATCTATAGAGAATTTCCCCACTAAGGCTTGTCCTTTTTTAAGACAGTCTACATAAGTAATTTTGGTATCTTTTGGTAAAAGCTCTTGTAATCTTTGCCACTGTCCAAAATGTACCCTTATAACCTTATCAGTTTTTAAGTCTCTACTATTATAACTTTCTAGATCTACATGCTCCCACAAAGGAGGAAGCTCTAGCTTTGAAAGAAGCGAGGACGCACTAAAAAACTCGAGATCGTTTTCAACCTTTTTTAAGTAAGCTTGGTCTAACAAAGGATCACCTAAAACAGCTAAAACTAGCTCTTCGTCTTTTCCTAATCTATTTAGTCTTTCGATCCTTTGACTTAAAGAAAGACTGTCCCACACTTCTAAATTGACTTTAAGATCAGAAAAAACAGGATGCCAACTTGCTGTAGTTACAATATGCTCTGCCTCTTTTAAAATAGATACAGCTTTTTTGCTAAGGTCATCTAGTCTTCCGGTTCCAAGCCCAACTACTTTGATCATTAGTGCATAACCTCACTTTCCTGTTTTGTTTTCTTGCTTTTTTCATTACCCTTTAAGATCTCTAAAAGATCAAGTAGGTTTCGCCTAGCATTCCAATCTTTAGCATCCCATTTGTGGACTTTAATCTGTGGAGACTTACTATGGATAAAACCTATATTGGTTTTGTATTTCTCCCAAGCTTTCTGGATTCTACCTCCATCTAAAGGGGAGTCCTCTCTAAAGCGAATAACAAGGCTCTGTCTGTTTCTTGTAACTTCTTTTTGCTCGATAATTTCCTCGATACGGAGCTCGTAGGAAAGTAACTTTAAGTGGCTAAACCAAAGCAGATTCTCCGCTTCCTCTGGAAGGGTGCCATAACGGTCTATGAGCTCATCTTCGATCTCTAAAAGCTCTCCTTTTGTAGTGACAGCATTGATCTTTTTGTACATTTCGATCTTTTGACCTTCATTTGGTATATATAAACTAGGTAAATAACCGTCTAAAGTTATGTTTAGCTGTGGTTCGAAGGTCTCAATCTTCTCTTCACCGATTTCTTTTCTTTGTTTGAGAGCTTCTTCAAGCATCTGGCAATATAGTTCAAAGCCAACAGCCGCGATAAAGCCATGCTGTTCAGGGCCTAAGATGTTCCCTGCGCCTCTGATCTCTAAATCTCGCATAGCAAGCTTGATACCTGAACCTAGCTCGGTAAAGTCGCGGATTGCACTTAAACGTTTTTGAGCATCTTCGTTTAAAACTTTGTTAGGTTTATAAGTAAAATAAGCATAGGCTACACGGTTTGTCCTTCCTACTCTCCCACGCAGCTGATAGAGTTGGGATAAACCTAGCTGGTCTGCATTATAGACAATCAACGTGTTGACATTGGAGATATCTAGACCTGTTTCAATAATAGTTGTACAGACCAAAATATCAAATTCCTTATTTAAGAAGCCTACCATAACCTTTTCAAGATACTTTTCGTCCATCTGTCCATGGGCTATAGCAATCCGCGCTTCTGGTGCAAGTTTTTGCACCTCAAAAGCTATCTCTTCTATCCCTTGGACTCGATTTGAAACAAAATAGATCTGCCCTTTCCTGGCTAACTCTCTGAGAATCGCTTCTCTAATTGTTTCAGGGTTATATTCAGTAACGTAGGTTCTAACAGGATACCTATCTTCAGGGGGCGTTTCAATTAAAGACATATCCCTTACGCCAACTAAGGCCATATGCAGCGTTCTAGGTATAGGTGTAGCAGTCATTGTCAGTACATCAACATTTTTTCTTAGATACTTTAGTTTTTCCTTTTGTCCAACACCAAAGCGTTGTTCTTCGTCAATGACTACAAGACCTAAATCCTTAAACTTAACGTCTTTAGAAAGCAATCTGTGGGTACCTATAATAATATCAACGCTACCTGTGGTTAGCTTCTTAATGGTTTCTTTGTTGAAAGCAGAGGACTGGAATCTGCTTAAGAGGCTTATATTAAATGGATAATTTTTAAATCTTTCCTTAAAAGTATTGTAATGCTGCATGCCTAAAATTGTTGTAGGAACTAAAAGTGCAACTTGTTTGCCATCTGATACGGCCTTAAACGCTGCTCTGATAGCTACTTCGGTTTTACCAAAGCCTACATCCCCACAAAGAAGCCTTTCCATAGGCTGGGGTCTTACCATATCTTTTTTTACATCTGCAATTGCTTTATTTTGATCAGGTGTTTCTTGATAAGGAAACTCATCCTCAAACTGATTTTGAAACTCATCGTCAGGTGAAAAGGCATGGCCTCTTAAAGCCTCTCTTGCTGCATAGAGTTCGATCAGCTCCTCTGCCATAGCTTGTACTGATGCATTAACACGTTGCTTAACTTTTTGCCATTCGCCGCCACCTAATTTATTGAGTTTAGGGGAGTCATCACTAACACCGGAGTATTTTTGTAGCAGTTGAATCTGTTCAGTAGGAATATAGAGTTTTTCACCTTCGCCAGCGTACTCAAGCGCAAGATAATCCTTATGAGTTCCATTTATTTCCAAGG
>JAQVYS010000024.1 GCA_028708605.1 Bacillota bacterium | reverse complement strand
CACCAAAAACTACTAAAGGGAGAGTTGTTGGCGCAAAATAATTTGAAAACACTCCAAATATAAGTGCCGCTACAATCCCTAAAATGCCATTACTTATTGAAGAAACGACATTTCCCATCGCAGGTAAGATCACTAAGTCCCCAATAAGATAGTTTGTTAGAGTTACACCAATACTAACTAAAAAGACCATCGTCCAAGATGCATTAGCCATAAAACGAAAAGAGAAGATAGTTGCAATAAAGATCGCAAACCACTTTGTCAAAAGAGCACTTGCAGTCTTACTCATAAAAAAACCTCCAAATCTTTGTACACCGTTATTTTTTACAACTTCAAAAAAAACATACTAACCGTATCCAATAAATCGGGACTTGCTTTGGATGAAAAAAAAATCTTAATAATCCCATACTAATAAGGGGAGGGATGATCAATCGCCAACTATAAAGTTGCCTCTGATGCCCTTAAGTTAGAGGCAGCCATGCGCATAGGCCTAGGCGACAAACTCTTAAATGTAGGATGGGCCAATATGACATCTGGCGAGATTGGGTATATTGTACGAGAAATGATCAAAATGGGCGAAGAAGCTCTTGTAGAATCTTACCAAAACGACATGCCTCCGCTGTACTAAAAAGGCAGGGATCAGCCCTGCCTTCTTTAAGTCTATTTTTCAGAGGTCTATAGGCAGATTTTTAAATGTGACTCGTCTAGTAGGTCAACAAGAACACTTGATACAGCTGCAAAGAGCACCACAACAATAATTGATACAATAACCTGCGTAAGCTTAAAAGCCTGCTTTGGCAAAGGCGTTATTTTGTTTTGATCAGTCTGTTTAATAGCTGAGTGGATCATCATGATATCTACGATAATTGAAGTTGCAAGTGCCATAGTGATAAGAGCATTTGCACCACTTCCCATCAAGATGATAAAGAGCGTTCTCCTGTCGACTTTAAGGATACTATTTAGTCAATTAGGTATCGATCTAGGACTTTGCTGACGAAAGGAAAAAACTTCAAGATAATTGCGAGTATAACTACATACAAAGTACCTAAATTAAACCCTATTACAGTGTCATCGGAGAAATTACCCAGATGTTCTTAATTTGCTTAAATCCAGGGACTTCAAAGCTTCCTTCTAAATCCACTAGAGAGTCTTTTTTTATACTCTAAGGGTTTTGAAAGTACAATGACTCGGTCATCATTGTAACTGTCTTAGAGATGGCGCAAGTTACTCACTATAACAGTTTTGCCGTCCTGCTTAAAAATAGCAGCAACCCTTCCTCTCTTGTTTTATGACAGAATCTAAGACACCCTAAGCACGATAGGCTCGATCTTTTTAGGATATTCAAATGTATCTTTCACTAAAAAACCTCCCATTAAGTCTATTCAAAGAGAGGTTTAAAATATTATTCTGTTATCTTCTAACCAAAATACGATCATTAAAAAAGGCTCCATGTCTTGTCCCCCAACCACTTACTAGCATACTATCTAAACTATAATAATCAAGCACATCCAAAAACGCCCCTAAGCTTTGCTGCTTACGTATTCGCTTGGCTAGATCCTCTTTTTGGATCACAAACCCATTAACCTCTTCAATTCGGTACTCGGGTTTACTACTTTGCAAAAAAGCTAGTTGCGTCACCACTGAACCCATGCTAATTACAGCCTGAATACTCTTTGGTCTTAAGTCCTCAAGTTCATCCTTAGTAGGAAAGTTTAATAACAGTTCCTCAGAAAAACTTCTTTGATTTTCAGGGTAATTAAATGTTCCAAAGCCAGGAAAACTTACAGCCTTTTCAACGACCACAAGATCCTCAAATCGGTAGCCAAAGCTAATTTCAAGACTACCTCCACCCTGATCTATCACTAAAACTCGCTCATTTTCTTCAAGATTCTTCTGAGACAATATACCCGCCGCAAAGCTGTAGATAGCTTCCTCCTCACCTGAGATAATCTTAAAATCAGGAAAATAGCCTCTAACTTCCTTACTTAAGCTAGGGTTTTGTCTAAAGACTTCTGTGCCAAAAGCTAACACATTGTTTGGAGCGATGCTCATTTTCTGCGTAACAAAAGAAAAATGGTTTAATGCTTGATCTAGTCTTTTTAAAGAAGCTAAGTCAATGCCTTGTCCAAGTAAAGTTAAGTATCCTCTAGAGTAATGTAAATTAATCGAGTTTCGAGAGACATCAGCTATTAATATGCGAGCTGCTCTGCTTCCTAGATCAATCACAGCCTTTAGCACACGATTCACCCCATTTCCTTTCTTATTTAGATTATTTGGTCTTATTTCCTGCTAGCTTCAACAATCTCTATGGGGTGATCATCATGAAGGTCTTTTGATATGCTAGAGTTTCTACAGAAGCTCATACTCTAAAGCGCTCGTTAAATGCACAGCCCAAACATTAAAGGAGTCTGCCAATAATATTGCGTATGTAATTCTTAGCAAATGTGTAGACAGAACTTTTTCAGGGCGCTCTGTGTTAGAGAAGCATTTTTAGCTATGGTCATCCTCGTTATGTCAGACCAGCACGCACTAGTATTGGTTCTACAAATTCGATCGATTTAAACGCAGTAGAGAGGATAATACCTTTGACCAGGCTTTGCTAAAGAATCATGGCGTAAGCGTTATTAACGCTTCTGAGCTAATTGAAGATTCGCTAGCAGGTCTGTTAATCGAGGTAATCCTTGAAACTATCACTGAGTTTTACTCCAAAAACCTTGTACAAGGGACCACAAAAAGCAAACTCAGTTTGAAAAAAAGGGGCAAAACCAATCAGAAGCTCCTCTTTGATTATCGCCAATAAAGGTTTATTAGAGGCACAATACCACGAACTATAGTCAAATACTACATCCGGTAGCAATCACCTATGTACTTAGAGATGAAATATAGACTAGCAACCGCATCTAGAATAAGCATAGCAAAGATGACAATGTATGTCCTGAGTCTGAGTTGATTGTAACTCACACTATCCTTTGGCAAAGAATTAACAACAAACCATGTTTAATGAAGATACTAACGAATGAGACTGTCTCTATTGCCCAGTTTTGTTTGAAAATTAAATCCACATCTTGCCATGAAACTTATGCCCCGCCTCCCAAATTAAGGATCACTGTTTTAATCGCTTTAATAGCATATGTATTCTCTACAATTACCTTATAAGGCACTCTTACTTATAACTCACGTGCTTCAGTCATGATTGTCAAGCATCTATAAAAAGGTTCTCTACTTCGGAAAAGGCTTGGGTTCCAACTGTTTTGGGAGTGATCCTATCTCCAGCAGCTACTATGTGTTCTTTCTAAAGCTCAGAACAACATTCAAATATTACATACGCATTATTCTCTGGGGAATCGGTTGCAACTCATAAGATCCCCTTTAAGAGGACATTAGTAAAACGCTAATTGGTATTTGGATGTTTCTTAAAGTTACCTTTACGGGCGTGATAAATGGTGTAAGATAATGGAACACCACTCATATAGCAAAAGGAGAATATGCTTGATAATTCTTGGTGTATAGTTTTTTGTTTGCCATAACTAAATTATGCCACAAACGAGATCTTTTTAAGGGCTCGTTTTCTGTATTTACAACAAAAAAAGGGGGTGCTACACAACTAACTAGTCGTTAATTGTGCAACAGCCCCTTAGTCTTCCTATTATACCTTGCCTTTTAAGGCGTCATATTCCGTTTGTGCTGGCTCATATTCTGGCCAGAGGTGAAGAGTTGTTCGGAAAGCTTCAAATGCTGCTTTGTTATCACCTTTAGCTTTATAGGTCATACCAAGCCAATAAAAGCTGAGAGGATATGCTTTGTTTTTATCAACAGCAACCTTTAACTGAACAATAGCATCATCGTATCTTCCTTGATCAAGATAAAGTCTTCCTAAGCCAATATACGCGTTAGCATAGTTTCTATTAATAGTAATAGCTTTCTTATAATTAGCCTCTGCCTTATCATAGACAGCTTTTTGATGGTAAGCATTAGCCAAGTGGAAGTTAGCATAAACGTGATCATCTTGAATTGCGATGGCTTTCTCATAGGCTTCTAAAGCTGCATCGAGATTACCGTAGGCTTCTAAAGCCTGACCTAGGCGCAATTGATAAATTGCAATCTTACCATCAACCATCGAAGCTTTTTGATAAGAATCAATTGCAGGTTCAAGTAGACCCTTTGCTGTGAGGACATCACCAAGATTAAGCCACAATGCTGGGTTTTCTGGTTGGTATTCAGAAGCTAATGTAAACGCATCAATAGCTTTATCAAGATTATCAGCTTTTCTATATGCCAAACCTAGACTATTTAAAGCTTCTACCCATTCTGGATTCAAAGTCAATGCCTTTTCTAAATACTTAATAGCATTATTCAAATCAGCTATTTCCATGTAGGCTTGACCTAAACGAAGATTCGCCTCAGCATGATCAGGTGCCAAAGCTAGTGCTTCCATATAGTTTGCAATAGCTACTTCCGGTTGAGCACTATCATAAGTGTTGTCGAGATTGAGGTACTTGTTACCTTCAGCTAAAAACTCCTCTGCTGTTTTGGCACTCACCAATACAGAACTGGTAATTAGGAGTATAGCCAACATAATTGTAAACAATTTCGTTTTACTAATATTCATCCTACATAACCCTCCCTTTTTTTCTTAATAGTCCAAGAAGATTGTCTCTTAGCGAAAGGCTTCTTGTGCTTGTTCAAAGCTTAAAATTTGGCTTTGAATGTACAAGCTACATTCGATTCTTTTTCTCTGAAGTTCACAAGAGAATTCATGAGGTTTTAGAATGTCGCCATTAAAGTTATAAGCATTAGCATGGCAACCTCCACTACAGAAAAAACGTGCCCAGCATTTCTGACAGGCTTCTTTGTTGTATACATGCGCTTCTTCGAACTGAGAAACCAATTGCTGTTTTTCAATACCACTTTCATGTACACTGCCCAAAAGAAAACTTGACAAGCCAACAAATTGATGACAAGGATAAATGTCACCTTCTGGAGTGACAGCAATATACTCTACTCCCGCTCCACAACCACTTAATCTTTTGGCAACACAGGGACCTTTAAGCAAATCTACACTAAAATGGAAGAAATTAAAAGGTTTCCCACTAAAATAAGCATCTAGGTAAGCTTGAGCTAGCCTATCGTATTCACCGTACAGTCTTTGTAAATCCTCTTCTCTTAGAGCAAATTTTTCGTTCTTGGTTACTACAGGTTCAATAGAAACATGACGAAATCCCAGCTTTACCATATGCAATACATCAGCTGCAAAATCCATGTTTTCTCTAGTATAAGTACCCCTAACGTAGTAACCCTCGCCTTCACGTGAATCAACAGCAGACTTAATACGTTCTACGGTTTGTTTATAAGTTGGGCGACCATCCCGTGTAGGACGCAATTCGTTTTGAATTCTTTCCCGCCCATCTAAACTTAAAACCAAAAGTATATCATGATCATTTAACCAGGTTATCTTATCATCATCTAACAAGGTAGCATTGGTAGTCACCGTTAGTGTAAAGATTTTTCCTGTTTCTTTTTCTTTTTCACGAATATAAACGACTAATTCCTTAAGTACTTCAAAATTTAACAAAGGCTCTCCACCAAAAAAGTCAATTTCCAAGTGGCGACGATGCCCAGAACCTTCAATAAGCATATCGATAGCCTTTACTCCGACCTCATATGACATCAGAGCTTTCTGTCCCCCAAAATTGCCTTTAGCAGCAAAACAATATTCGCACGCTAAGTTACAATCATGGGCTATATTCAAACATAAAGCCTTGAGTCCTGTTGGTAGCTTAGGTAAATTATCGCGAATTTCATCACTGGTAAAAAGTTGTTCGAGCTTTTTTAGCTCTTGAAGCTCATTAAAAACTTCTCCGAGAGTTTGACTGTCTATATCTGGTAAACTAAAGATTAGATCTTCTCTTGAAACACTCTCTTTTTCAAGTTGCATAATTGCTTCAATAATCTTATACGCATCATCATCAAGCTGGTGTAGCGAACCTGATGGCACATCCAAAACATAGTTAAACCCATTGACTGTGAATAGATGAGTGTTTTCTGGTCTTCCTACGAAAATTTCTTTCATAAATATCCAGCCTATTTACGCAGACAAACCTGATTACCTACAGTACATGAAGTCTTACAAGCTGATTGGCAGGAAGCTTGACACTCACCACATCCGACTTCTCCTTCTTTCATTTTGGAACCCCAAGCCTGTACTGTAATTATATGTTTTCCCTTAATCTTATTACTATTCATGATAAATTCCTCCTCAAAACTAAACCTTAAGCCAGTCTTTCGCTTGCACCCATTCACCTACTGTTATTCCACAAATTGGTGCTATATCCTGCCCAAGTTACTAAATTTGACCAATCCAATCTTTAGAGAAAGACCCAGTAAAAACTAGGTCTTTCTCTAAGCTAGCGCTGTCTGATGCATTTTTCCCTATAGAAACTATTCCATTCAGAACATCGTCTAATTTCAGCAACTGATTTTTCTTCTTTTTTGCAGTAACCATCGTTATGGTTTTCGCACTCGGTACAAACTTTAAGAATATCCTCCTCCGAAAGCTGGAAAAACATTTAAATCCCCCCATCGGAGCTATCGCTGCCAAATAGAACGATAGAGTGAAATAGAGCTCCTGTACATAATACCCGAATCTTGGCAGAATAGTTCTGTTCTTAATGGCTTCTTTCGTCATACACTAAAATATTCCTTCTAAACTAAAAGTCGCCTGTAGACTTTCTGCAACAATACCTGTAACTAAGTTAGTATGCGAGGGTAATCGTAAAACAAAGTTAATTGGAATTTGTTTAAAGAACCAGTTACCTCACTTAGGTTTGTGTGTGATCGATAAAACCAATATTCTCTGTTTAAGTGATTAACTTTAGAAAAAGAGCAGCCTGGAAGGCTGCTCAGCTAGTTCTATCTTATTCCATCAAACTTGCCCATCGTTGCTTCGGCATCTAAGTCGCTCTTCTTAAATAGTAGTTTAGCATAAACAAACCACCAAACACCACGAGACACAATAGCCAAAAGTGGACTTAGTACAAGAGCAATGATAGTCCAAACAGCAAATTTCATTATAAACATTGTTGCTGCTAAAGCAAGTATTAAGCCAATAACAAAGACATAGATGTCAGAGTAAGTTTCAATACCCAAGTATTTGATTTGCTTTTCTTTTGCTCTTGATCCAGCTGCAATAACACCAAGAACACCAAGATAAAGAGTTGTACCTACTAGGAGCAAGAAAGTCATGCCACCAGAAAGACCATTTCCTTTATCACTCAATTCTGCTGCTCCGGCAGCTGCGATTGTTCTAAAAGCTGATACAATCGTTGGAACTAGTGCACCAAAAAGAACATATACAGCAAGAACAGCTAAAATAACTGACATACCTGCTTGAAAGCCACATTTATTACGTATCTTTTTGCTAGTTTGAACTGCTAAGATATTATACTTCGATTCTAAATTACTCATTAGCTAACCTCCTCAATTAAAGCTGACAAAAAACCCAATTATCTGTTGCCATAGCATTCTTAGATAATCCCAAAAATTAAGTTCACCTTTAATTTCTCCGTCCCTGGTAATTATACCAATATAGTCGATATTTAATGGACCAGATACGGTTTCCATCCTAATGGTGATTTCTCCTTTTGGCATATACAGGTAATATGGTTGTCTGGTTTCAGGATCTTCTATTCTTCTTTCTCTCCAGTCATTTCTCTTTTCCGACCATCCATCTGTTGGGTAGAAAACTACTTCATCCCAGCTGGGGAATAGAGTTTTTCCATTAACTTTGAAGCTTCTAACGCTTTCTACACCACGTGTTCCTTGAGTGTAACGGACGATCAAAGAGTAAAGGCCATCTTCAGGAACATCGATTGTCCATTCTATCCATTCGCCAGGCGCATCTGTTGTTTGTACAGCTTTACCACGGCTAGCAGCATTACCTTTGACTACTTCAAACTCTCCATTTGAATCAGAACATGTTTCACCTTGCGTGAAAACAAAATGCTTTACAGGACCAGAAAATCTAATATAATCGAGATCAAATTCTCCGCTAATGTTAGTAATACGGATTCTGTGTTTACCTTTTTCCATAATAAAACCAAAAGGCACACCATTACCTTTATCTGATGCAGGTTCAACGCACTCTAAAGTTTCGACCGCAGTTTCATATTTAACAGAGTTAAAGTGCAGATCTGTAGTTTCACTAAAGAGATGCTTTCCATCAATGGTAATATCCATTACAACAGGATCAGCATCATTACAAGGTATGCTGTATTTTAGCCAAATCTCATACTGCCCTCTTGATGGAGCATCGAACTCCCACTCCATATAAGCACCAGCTTGGTCAAAACCAGTAACTACTTTTCCACCAGAAGCATTAGCCTTGTTCGACACTACTGCTCCTCCACCAAGAGTTGCATCCTCTGCTTCTAAAAGGCGACTAACCTTGCTATTAACTTTATACCAATTATCATCTTGATACTCTTGTGTTAAGGAAAGATAGCTTTTTAGATCTTCGGTTTTTACGGCTGAAATTTCATCAATCCAAACACTTGCAAAGACCTGTGAACCAACTGCTAATGCTAAAACTAACATTAACAAAAGTTTTCTATTCCGTGACATCGGATCACTCCCTATTAGAAGTTAACAATTAGTTATTCGCAATCTCTTTGGCTTTTTCCTCCGCCTTTAGAAGAGTTTCTTCATCTTTAATCCAAAAAGGAATAACCTTCTTGTACCAAAACCACCATCCATCGTAAACTAGAAGCGTTATTGGTATTGAAGCCAAAATTGTAATAATGATTATTCCCCACAGAGGAACAGAACCGGTATTATCACCCATTGTTAAAATAGTTATTGTTGCTTGAGGTAAAAATGACACAATGTAAGCTCCAATTAAGAAGAATACTAACAAATAATAAGGAATAAAGTCCTTGCCAAATCTTATGTGCCAAATTTTTACGACTTTATTGTCACGATGCATATTTCCAGAAAACGCTCCTAATAAAGCTAAAAGCATTGCAAACGACAACAACCCCTGGAAGATACGAAATGTATTCCCACTTAATCCAACTGCTTGAGTTGTTATTGCAGCTGCTTCATGCAGAGTTGGTAGTGATAACAAAGTTCCCATGATTGCCATTAAAAATAACAACACTAAATAACAGCCTAATATGGATGCGAAAAGCCCTAAACCAGCAATAAAGCCTGCTATTAATGCAGATTTTTGGTCCGAGACTGCAGCCAAGGCTTCACGTTTATAAGTATCATAATGCTTATCACGAGTTTTTCTCACAAATCCACCTCCAGAGGCGATTTAAAAGGGCATAATTTTAAGAAAGCTTCTCCTCCTATTGGAGGAGAAGCTTCTTTGAATTAGCTTATTATATTATTCGAGCGTAAAGGCAACGTCATCAAACCAGACGATACCACTGTTATCCTTTGATACGAGGCATACTCTTGCATAGGCTGCATCTTCAGGAGCTGTACCATACAAGTTTCCTCTTGTCCAATCGGAAGTACGACGACCTAAGTTACGGCTAACAGCTCTCTCATTCTCGTACAACACTTCATCACCATCTGCATTGTAGAAACGAATTTGAATTGTTGTTTCACCAGTTGGATCTTCAGCCTTAACATAAGCTTGTGCTCTGTATTCATTACCTGGTGTGACAAGCATAATGTCACTCATCCAGGCGCCTTCTTTTTCAGCTAAAGCATCGGTACCTTTTAAGCCAACAGCTCGGAAACCTGTGCGTACTGTAGCTGCTTCTTCCCAGAAGAATACATTCTTATCTGTTCCAGTAGCAGTCCATTTTGCAGGAGTATTAACTGGTACTTCAAAGCTTGGATTCTTAAGTAAGCTAACTGAATCTGTAAGAGTTAATTCCATGTTACCATCAAGACCAATACCTGGGTTAATGGTATATACACGGAGAGCCAGAGTGTTTTTACCATCGAAATTCAAGTAACTTGCAGGAATTGAATAGGTCCTCTTACCAGAACGGTTACCATTACCAATACCAATACCATTTATAAATGTCCAATCAAAGTCATATAGTTCAGCAATATTGAGTTCGAGATCGCCTTTGCCTTCCCAATCTTCAGGAAGCTCAAAATCGTATCTGTACCAACCAAAACCAAGTGCAGGAGCATCTGCTGGTTTTGCATAGCTTTCCCAGTCACTCACATCATAATCAGGATCAGCCCAAGCAAGGTCATCATCAAACTGGAAGACCCACTTGCCATCCAGAACAATTGTACCTTCAGCCATTACAACAAAACTTAGAAGACCTACAAACACTAAAGATAGAATACCAGCAAACCAAATTTTCTTTGTCATCTTATCTCCCCTCCGTCTAATATAATCCTAAAGTATAAACCCCAACAACGAGGTGGGTTACTTTTGTTATTTTCCTGTAATAAGGTAAAACAACAAATCCATCCTCCTAAATAAAAGATACTTTACAAGGGGCTAAATACCTTCTAATATTTTAGCCCCAATGCAAACATTTTCGATTAATCTCTAGCTAAGATCGATTCCTCAGTGTTCTTATCAAACAATTGAACACCACGTGGATCAGCATAGAGTTTAACATCCTTACCAATTTTTGCAGATGAATGAGCATCCACTTCGGCAACATACTTACTATCGCCTTCAAACCAGGTTACGTAAGCTGATGCACCTACTGACTCCAATAAGTCTACCGTCACAGTAAAGACGTTTGCTGGATCAACGTCAATCTCTGTTACAAACTCAACGTCTTCCATTGACTCAGGTCTAAGACCTAAGAATACATCCTTACCAATTTCAGCTTGAACACTAGCCTGCTGAGCATGTTTAGGTAGAAGTTTAACCTTAAACTTATTTGTAACGGCATAAACATTCTCTCCATCTTTCTCTAGCTTAGCATCGAAGATATTCATGCTTGGGTTACCAAGGAAAGTTGCAACATATTTATTTTTTGGTTTCATATAGAGTTCCCTTGCAGGACCTTCCTGTTGAATGACACCATTGTACATCAAGATGATCTTATCTCCCATGGTCATAGCTTCTTGCTGATCATGAGTTACATAAACAGTTGTCACTTTCTTTTTGCGTTGCATTCTCTTAATGTGAGCACGCATTTCGGATCTTAAAACAGGGTCTAAGTTAGAAAGTGGCTCATCCATCAGAAGAACCTTAGGTTGACGTACAATAGCACGACCCAAAGCAACACGCTGTTTTTGACCACCTGAAAGCTCTCCAGGAAATCTATCTAAAAGACTCGTTAGGCCTAAAATACTTGCGGCTTCTTCGATGGCTCTTTTAGCTTCAACATGCCTAAGACCACTGTTTTCGAGACCAAAAGCCATATTCTCATAAACTGTTTTATGAGGATACAATACATAGTCTTGGAAAACAATAGCTATATCTCTTGAGTCAGGTGGAATATTGTTTACAACTTTACCGTCGATGAGGATGTCACCGTTCGTAATCTCTTCGAGACCAGCGATCATACGCAAAGTTGTAGTTTTACCACAACCTGATGGTCCTACTAAAACTAAAAATTGTTCATCTTCAATTGTAACGTTGATGTTATCAACAGCGACTACACCATTGGGATATTCTTTAGTAACATTTTTCAATAATACTTCTGCCAAAACTAAATCCTCCCCTCTGTGAAATTGCTATTTTAAGCATTAACAATCGAGAATACTCTATCCTGCGCAACAATTGATTCTTCAGTATCTTTATCAAAAATATAGATTTTTTTAGAATCTAGTTGCACATAGATTGTATCGCCTACTTTGCCTTCGTAACTCAATTCGGCTTTTGCGACACTTTCTGCATTTTCTGCATAAGAGAAGTATACATATTTGGCTCCTTCGTTTGGCAAAGGTTCAATTACATCGATTTTCGCCTTATAAAAACCAGTTTCAGGATTAGAACTTATTTCTATATTTTCAGGGCGAATGCCTAGAGCCAGCTTGCGATTTTCATCACCTATTGCTTTAGCAACTTCTGAGGAGATTTCTATTTCGAAACCCTCGCCAATTAACTTTTGTCCGTTAAGTTTGACGTCTAAAAACTTCATCGGTGGCAAACCAATAAAGTTTGCAACAAACATGTTAACTGGATGCTTATATATTTCTCTATAAGGAGCTACCTGTAATATTTGACCACTCTTCATAACTGCAATTCTGTCACCTAAAGTAACAGCTTCAACTTGATCGTGAGTAACATAGAAAGTTGTTACTTTGAACCTTCTTAATAGACGTTTAAGTTCAATCCTTGTTCTTTCGCGTAATTTAGCATCAAGGTTTGACAGTGGTTCATCTAATAAAAAGATTGTAGGTTCCTTAATAATACAACGTCCTAAAGCAACTCTTTGTTGCTGTCCACCAGATAGCTGGCCGGGTTTGCGGTTTAACAACTCTTCAAAACCTACACCAAGAGTCTCAGCAGTAACTCTTACACGTTCATTGATTACTTCCTCTTTGGTTTTTCTTAACTTAAAGAAGAAAGACAAATTGCCTTTGGATTTAAAGTGTGGATACAACGCATAGTTCTGAAAAACGATACCAATGCCACGATCCTTAGGTTCTACATCGTTAACAAGTTTGTCGTCAAAGTAGACATTTCCATCTGTTGCTTTTTCCAAACCGGCAATTACACGTAATAAAGTAGATTTACCGCAACCCGACGGCCCTACAACTGCAATGGTCTCACCATCAATAATAGTCAAGTTAATATTTTTTAGAGCGAAAACTTTTGAAACTTCACCGCTAGGTGTTTTTTGTTCAAAAACTTTTTCTATATTTTCGAGCCGTACGGTTACCATTATAGATTCACCTCTTAATCAATTAGCCCTTCATACCGGAATAGGTCATAGTCTCTACAACATATCTCTGGAAGAAAATAAAGACTAAAATTACAGGGATAGTTGTTAAGAAAGTACCTGCAGCGGCGGCACCCATACGAGCAATCGTCATACCATCCGAAATTGTTCTCATCGCTAGAGGAAGTGTCTTCATTGAGTCACTCTTTGTCATAATAAGTGGAGTGAAGAAGTCATTCCAGGTGCTGATGAAAGTGAAGATGGAAAGAGTAGCCCACGCGGGTTTAACAAGTGGGAGAATAATATTGGTAAAGATTTTCCACTCACTTGCACCGTCCATTTTAGCTGATTCGAGCATTTCATTAGGAATAGGCTCAATAAACTGTTTCATCAAGAACAAACCATAAGATCCAGCTAAGGCTGGAATAATTAGCGCATAGTAGGTGTCAATCCACCCTGTGTTACGAATAACTAGATATCTAGGAATCATCGTAACGTGGCCAGAGATCATCAATGCGCTGACAATAACGTTAAATATAAAGTTTCTACCAGGAAAATTGTGCTTTGCTAATGGGTACGCTGCTAGAGTTGATAAAATAATTGTACCTACAACAACGATAGTAGAAACAAAAGCACTGTTAAACATATAACGAATAAATGGTGTATCAGTACTACCCATCGCTAAAGCCAAGTCACTAAAGTTCTTAGTCGTTGGAACACGAACTAGGAACCTTGGTGGGTAAAGCATCAGTTCAGTCGCTGGTTTAAAAGCTGTGGATATCATATAAACGATCGGTAAGCTCATGATTACTGCACCGATTGTCAAAATTGCATAAATAACTATCTGACCGGTTGTAATTCTTTGAACTGCCTTCCCCTTACTTGGGGCTCTTCTTTTTTTGGCAGACATTTCAGTCCCTCCTTAGGATTTGACTATTCAGACTTTCCCAATATTGCAACTACGATCTTACTATCTCGCCTCTAAACTACATCTCATCTCTAGAGGAGAGTAGCCTACGTAGTACTGTTGAGGTGATAAATGTTACCAAGAACAATACGATAGCGATTGCAGAAGCATATCCCATTTCAAATCGCAAGAACGCATAGTCATACAAGTGACCAACGATCGTGTGTGCACAGTATAGGGTACTTGGGAAGCCTGCCATTGTTACGGTAATGTCAAATACCTGGAACGAGTTAACAACCGTCATAACTGCACCGAACAACAAAGCAGGACGAATCATAGGTAGAGTAATATGCCAGAATTCTTGCCAACGAGTTGCACCGTCAATAAGAGCGGCTTCATACAACTCATTAGGCACACCTTGTAGTGCAGCAATAAAGACAAGGAACGAGGTTCCCATACTCATCCAAATCGACGTTACCATAATTGCGGGCAAAGTCGTTTTGACGTTTTTCAGCCATAAAACTGGTTCTTCAATAATACCCCACTTTAACAAGAGGTAGTTAAGCAAACCATATTTACTACCGTTATAAAGATACATCCAAATAACGGACATCGCAACACCTGAAGTGATGGATGGGATATAGTAGATCAAAGTGTATAGTTTACGATACTTAACTTCGTTAATAAGCCAAGCAATAATTAGCGACAACACATAACCTAGAGGACCAGTAACGATAGAGAAGTAGAATGTGTTTTTGACTGCTAAGTAGAATAGCTGGTCATCTAAAAACAATCTAATATAGTTTTCCATTCCAACCCAAACTGGTGGCTGAATCATGTTATAGTAGGTTAAACTTAAGAAGAATGCCCAAATAACAGGAATTACTGTAAACACTGTAAAGATCAACATGAACGGAGTAATAAAGGCATATGACCAACGATACTCTTTTATTCTCTCCCAAGTGCTACGTTTTTTGCCATGTGAAGCTTGTACCTCCGGTGTGGCATTCGGAGTAACTGATGTGCTTGCCATGAAAAACTTCACTCCTTCACAAATTGTCTCCTTGATGGAGTAAACTTTTATGTCAAAGGCATCTTTTTGTCAACTCGTCAAGTTTACAATAAGAAAGCCTTCAATAACTGAGCCCGGTTCTTCACCCACCCTAGTGAAGCCGTTTCTCAGTAAATTCGGACTCCTTGCACTCATTCGATTTGGAACCTGACTTCTTCCCCCCCAAAGCCAGTCCAATATAACCAAAACCAACCATGAGAAATCTCTGGACAGACAGATAATAGGAATTTTGTTCCTAGCATCCCCTCCTTATAAGTGAGTTTCCAAAATAGGACCTACTACGGATGTGTGCAAAGAGAAAATTGACCTGATGAAAACAAAACACACTGTGCTTAATTTCAAAAGTCGACTACCTAGGAAAATTCTTCGTTTCTCATCTAAATCCTTCTTAATTTACCATAGCTTTTTAGAAGTAGCGTTAAGTTGCTTAGTATATCTTTTTCGCCATAGGCTTAAGATTCCTTCTTAAACTGGTGTAAATCCCCAGGAATGAGAAACTTTTTATCAGCAAGTTAGACACCGATAACTTGCTTCAAATTTCAATTCTCCTATAAGCGCGGTATTTCCTGCTTTTTAGGAGCACTTTCCCTCTTTACTCGTCTAAAAAAATTACCAATTTGCCTTAAATATTCCTCTGCTTTGGCTTTTTGCTTGCGATTGCTCTTAATTCCACCATACTTAGATGAAACGTAGTCGTTTGTTATCTGACTTGTTTCGTCACTAATCTCTGGCCATTTTTCTGTAATCATTCTCTCATATTCATACGGTGTAAAGCTGTTTTTATAGTTAAGACCTTGAGCATTACAAAGTCTAACTAGCCGGTAAAACAGAGCCCTGCTCTGTAATTTTTTTACTTGTTTTGTTTGATTGTCGGCCTTTTCAATAGTAAGATCCAAAAACTCTGTTTTAGTGTTAAAAGCTCTTTCTTTAATAAACAAACGTTTGAACCATAAGAACATTAGTACAAAAACCTTTGGCAAGCCACGTAGCTTATGATATTCTGATGCAATTAATGAGTATAATAAAAAACCTAAGAATAAAACGATAAAAATGCTGGGAATAACTACCATTATTAAAACCTGTAAGACAAAGATTACTAACAAGAGCCAGCGAGAAAGAGTAGGCGGCGAATCCAAATCTGTATCGTTTTGGAGCAATCCTCCTGCTCTAACTGACTCCCCGTCTAAAGGCAGGGATTCTTGTTGTCTTGTCTGAGATTGACCGTAGTGTACATTCCCTAGCAAATTAACAATCGCACGAGAAATAACCCCTTCCCTAATTGTAAAAATATCTTTTGGCATAAAAAGAGAAAGACTCATGGTTATCATCAAAAATACTAACACTGATTTTATCCACAAACTACTATATTCAGTTGAAACTTTTAACCCTACACTCCTTATATTGATAGATAAACCCCATCGTTGCAAAAGAGCAATATACACAAATCCTAAAATCCAATAGGCAATTAGAAAGAAAAAGTTAAAATCCAAATACCAAACAGTAAGGTGCTCTATAAACCCCAAAAATAAAACTCTGCGTAGCCCAATTACCATTGAAGGCGGTGAAAAGGCCTGAGTCACCTCAGTAGTATACAAGTCTCTTTGGGATACATCCTGACCTTCTATTTTCCAATAAGCCCTTACTTGAGACAGCATATTGCCATGAGTAATGCCCCAGTAGACAGAAATTAATAGGGAAGCATAAAAGATTATTTCCCCTTCAACATACAAAAGATTCTCGAGAGTAAAACCTATACCTGTCTTCTCAATTAATATTAAATTACTGACTAAATATACTATAAATCCTGTAAAAAGGATAATAAACATCGGTGCATTGGCTCTTTTCCGAGCTTGTTCGATGATGTCTACGAAAAATGTCGCAAACACTAAAAATACTGAATAAAACCAATCGGCAACAAATATTTCGCCAAATGACATTAACATTTGATTAATTAGAAGCGCGGAAAAAATCGGTAACACTAGTTTGGAAGCGATCGAATCAGAGTACTCCAATTTCAATTGTACCATCCTCCTCGATCAGTTCAGCTATAAAGATAGGAATGCTAAGGCTTTGAGATTTCCTAAGATAAATTCCTTGTTGTGGTTTAGGTAACCTTCTTGTCAATACAATCCAAATCTGCTTCCCAGCTTTACGCGCCTGTGCAAGCCTTAGCCATAACTGATCTTCGATAACTGGAGTAACAAAAATCAAAGAACTTCCAAAAAATATCTCCTTTAAGACCCTATCAAACAACCTATAAAAAGGATAGCTACGACTATTACTGATTAAAGCTAGAGAGTTTAAGATTCGCAAAAATTGTTCTTTGTCGGTTTTTGCTGTGACTCCAAGAACAGGAAGGCCCCTATCGTCAAGATGCTGAGAGTTTCGTCCATTTGAGAAAAATGCGACCTCACCTTTGTGGTCAATTAACCATTTAGCAAAGCTTGCAACTATCTCTATAGCCTCTTCGAACTTTGACTGCGTAGTATAGTCGTCTAAATTAGCATTAAACAGGATTGCTGTTGTTAATGCCTTGCGATACTCACTTTGCCTAGTTTTTAACTCTCCTGTCCTTGCAGTTGCTTTCCAATCTATTTGGTTTAACGGATCACCTTTTTGGTAATCTCTACTTCCTACCACAACTAAATGATCAGTATTTAAACTCATCTTTGCATGAATATAAGAATTAGGCCCGACAAAACCTCGTTCTAGAAAAACAAGTTTTCTATAACGGGGATAAACCGTTATTTCATCTGTGGCATCCGCCACTTTGGAATAATGAAATAATCCTAGTATATCTGCTGAAACCACTTTAACTGGACTAAAACTAAAAACGCCCCTTTGATTAGCCTTAAAAGTATAATTTAAAACTTGCCGACGCTTTTTAGGAAGCGAAAACAATAGGCGTTGTTCCTTGCCAAGTAGACCAGTAGGTACGCTGTCTTCAATATAAGCCCATAGAACTGGTAACATGCTAGGATTCACTAGTTCTAAAACAATTGGAACACTCTCGCCTACAAAATAACCTTTGTCTACAGCCTTACGATCTACCTTAAGCTTTAATAATGCAACCTGTACCCATATTTGAGCCAGTAAAACTGTAAAAAACAGCATGTAGAGGTATACGTACAGAGAACTGCCGCCAAAGATGATAATGATAAACGAAGTAAGTATGATATATCGCACCCAAATTCTCATATCGACACCTCACTTAAAAACCCTATACCCAATCTTTCCAAAAAGAAAAGAGGAGTCTCTAACTCCTCTTTCGTTATTTATGGTGTTTTACCTGTTACGCGGTGGCTTCGCTTTTCTTGTCTTTTTGAGTTTTTTTCTTCTCTTGATCTGGCAAGATGAGGTTGAGTAGTATACCAACTATTGTTGCGAGAGCAACAGTCTCTAATGATAATGGCCCCCATGAAGCATTTGAAAATAGTGGTAGTGAAGCTCCACCAATTCCCATAACCAAGATAACAGATGAGATAATCAGATTCCTCTGATGGGAGAAATCGATACCACTTTCAACTAATGTTCTAATACCTGATGAAGCAATAATACCAAAGAGCACCATAGAAATACCTCCCATAACAGGGCTAGGTATTGTCTGTAAAACAGCGCCTAGTTTGCCAAAAAAGCCTAGGAAAATCGCAAGTATTGCTGCACCTGCTATAACACGAATACTAAAAACCTTAGTAATTGCCAATACACCAACATTTTCACCATAGGTAGTATTAGGAGGACCACCAAAAATACCAGCTGCTGCTGTTGCAAGTCCATCTCCAAGTATGGTTCTGTGTAAACCCGGTTTTTTATAGAAATCTCTACCTACAATGGTTCCAATAACAAGCACATCACCAAGATGCTCGGCGATAGTAACAAACGCAACTGGAAGCAATGTCATAATTGCACCTAAGCCAAATTTGGGTAGTGTAAAGGTAGGTACTCTAAACCATGCAGCATTGGCGACTATAGACAAATCTACAAGGCCTTGTGTATAAGCAAAAAGATAGCCAGCAACTATACCAATAAGTATTGGTATGACCGCAATAAATCCTTTTGCAAATACCCAGACCAATACTGTTATAGCCAAAGTAAACAATGAAACCATCGCAAACTTCATATCATATTGTTTTACTACAGCTACGTTATTCTCTAAATCAACACTTGCTACATTTGCAGTTGTTAAAAGATCAACTCTTTCTTCTGCAGTCTCAGGAAGTGGTACTTCCACACTATTATAGAATGCCATATCTACTGCAGTAGGAGCTAAATGCAAACCAATAACGATAATAACCGCACCAATAACTACTGGGGGCAGGATTTTGTTTAACCAATTTGTTCCGATAAGAGCAATAATTCCTGCAACTAGAGCATAAAAAAGGCCAACCACAACAGTTCCACCTAGTGCGTAGGGCAATCCCCACTTAGCACTAACCGCAATGATTGGAGAAATAAAAGCAAACGATGAACCTAGGTAAGCAGGTACCTGTCCTTTTGTACAAAGGAGAAAGATCAAAGTACCGATACCAGAAGCCAAAAGCGCGATTGATGGATCCATACCTGTCAAAAATGGAACGAGTACTGTTGCACCAAACATCGCAAAAACGTGCTGCAAGCTTAAAGCTGCATTTTGGGCCAGGGGCAAGCTTTCATTTACGTCAACAACTTTATTAGCCATAATGTCCTCCTTCTGGCCCGTGTGGGAAAGGCTATTAATTCAACCTTTTCAGCCTCACGGGACTGACCTTAAAGGTAATTATTTTTTTACACTAATATAAACACTGTCTTCACCATCGATCTCTTCCACTCTTACTAACACAATTTCACTTTTTGCTGTAGGTACATTTTTCCCTACATAATCAGGACGAATAGGGAGTTCACGATGTCCTCTATCAACCATCACTGCTAGTTGAATCGTTCTAGGTCTTCCAAGATCAATCAGTGCATCCATCGCAGCTCTTGCAGTTCTTCCAGTAAATATCACATCATCAACTAAAACTACATCCATACCTGTAATATCGCCTTTAATATTGCTAGATTGTAATTGTGGATCTTCATTTAGTTCAGTAAGATCATCTCGATACAAACTAATGTCTAAATCACCAGTTAATACATCTAAGCCTTCAATCTCTTTAATCTTTGATGCTAATCTTTTTGCTATGGGAATTCCTCTTGTCTTAATACCTACTAGGCAAATATTCTTGGGTTCTGCATTTTTTTCTAGGATTTCATGAGCAATTCTAGTTAGTGTCCTTTTAAAACTGTTACTATCTAAAAGCTGCTTCTTAGCAAAAACCGACAACCTGTCCCACCCCCTTTTCACAAAAAAAACCACCTGTTCCAGGTGGTCATAAGGGCATCACAAAATATCCGTACTTTTTGCCCTTGTGGCCTCACTGGACCATCTTAAAGGATTCCGTAAAAAGGATACTAAACATTTCATCCTTTGTCAATATAATTCACGTAATTTTGTACGAAATCTTGCTGGAAGCGGCGCTGTAAGAGATATGGCCTTTTTAGTTATAGGATGCATAAACTCAAGTTTTGCCGCGTGTAGCATTAAAACCCCATCTTCATTTTTTGCATTAGGATTATATATTACGTCACCTAAAACAGGGTGACCTGCAAACGCTAAATGAACTCGAATCTGATGAGTTCTTCCAGTTTCAAGATCCAATCGGACAAAACTATTCTTCTTAAACAAATGCAAAACCTTAAAGTGAGTTACAGCGTTGCGTCCGCCTTCTACAACAGCCATCGATGTGCGTTTTTTCGGATGACGGCTAATAGGCGCAGAGATAGTGCCTTCTTTTGCGTCCATTCGCCCTTTCACAACTGCAACATATACTCTATTTATCTCATGTTTCTTAAGGGCTAGGCTAAGTCTTTTGTGAGTTTTGTCATTTTTCGCAACCAAAAGCAATCCACTGGTGTCTTTATCAAGTCGATGAACAATGCCAGGCCGAATCTCTCCGCCAATTTTGGATAAATCCATGCAATAACCAAGTAAAGCATTAACTAATGTACCTGATTCATGACCCTTCGAAGGGTGCACTACCATACCCTGAGGTTTATTGATTACTAATAAATCTTGGTCTTCATAGATAAGCTCCAAGTCTATCTTCTCTGGTTTTAATTGAGTCTTTTCAATTTCTGGTTTTTCGATAGTGATAATATCATCTAAAACCACCATGTCACTAACTCTGGCAACCTTATTATTTAAGTAGATTCGGCTTTCTTTTGCAAGTTTTTGTACCATAGACCTGGAAAACTCAGAGTTATTAGCAACGTATTTATCTAATCTCTCTTTGATTGCGCTATTTACCTGGATTGTTAGAAGTGTCATTCTCCTGATCCCTCTCGTGCAGATATAGTCCTACAGCAATTAACAAAATCCCAACAGTGATACCAATATCAGCAATGTTAAAAACACTAAAAAATGGTACATCAATAAAATCAATAACGTACCCTCGGAAAATTCTATCAATAGCATTGCCTAAGGTTCCTGCTGCTGCAATGGGTGCTCCCCATTTAGCAAAGGGAATCTTGCTTATTTTTTCACGCTGTAAAAACAGGTAAATCACAAAGATTATAGCGATAGGAATCAAAAACCACGTTTTTCCTGCAAGTATGCCAAAAGCTGCTCCGTCATTTTTAACTAAGGAGATATTTAAGATTCCGGGAATAACTTCAAGTGTTTCGTACCAAGACATAACCTTTGGCAAGATGAATTTAATAATTTGATCCAAAAATAACCAGACAATAGCTACAATTAAAGTTACCACGAAAATCAATCTCCTTCCTTCTAAACTATAATACCCTGCCTTTTATAGCTTTGCAATAAAATTAGCCGCTTAATGCGGCTCATCCTCCATATCTTCAACTTCATTTTGCCCATCTTGAATGGTATTTGAGCTACCCCATACAGCCATTTCATCCCAAAACTCGTTTGGTTCTAAGCTTCCCTGAGAGATCAAATATGTCCTGTCGTTTATCAGCTTATTTGCGCAATCGATACATTTAGCAGACTCAGGCAAAACATTAAGCCTAGCATCATCTATAGGTTTACCACAATCTACACAAACTCCATAGGTACCTTTTTCTAGTGCAATTTCAGCTGTATTTATGTCCTCTAAAGCTTTTCTCACCCTATACCTTATAACTTGATCTTGTTCTCTCAAAAAGAGAGCAGCACCAATATCAATATGATTGTCAAAGGTAGTAAGTTCACCTGCCCATTCAGAAAGCCTTTCTCTAGTGCGTCCATCTATTCTTTCAATAATCTGAGTCAATTCTTCTTTACGTTTGTTTAAATTTCCCCTAATTTCGTCATAATTCACTAGCATTCCTCCTCCAAATTAAGTACTAAGGTGTTTGAGTCAAAAAATCGTATCTGTTTTCTTTCTTTGACATGACAAATAAGCAAGCATTAACCACCTTAAATACTACTTGAGCCGTGATGTCTATACCTAGATAACAGAGCTATAAAAAAGGATCTATCTAAGAAAAACCTCACGCTCCTGTATTTTAACTACAATATGAACTATCTCCGAGTCCTACATCGCACTGCGTAAACACTAGTTTAATTAAGGTCTTTATACCAAAAGTAGTAGTCACTGAGTAGTTTGACAAATAACAGACTCGAATACCCATATGCTAGGGTGTTGACATGCATCGATAATAGGGACATGCACTGTAGTTTAAGTCTTTCCCATATCGTAGGAAAGACGTCCCTCCTATAAAAATGGTTGTTTGGAATTCTAAAACTATTGCCGCTTCAAAAGTTTTTTAGATACACAGAAACAGATTAGAGTTGCGTTTTGATGTTTGGTTCATTTTAATTTTCTGCAACCATTTTTCTCCTAAGTAATCTTGTTTTATTTTCATCTTTTAAAATCATCCTCCTGAACTTGATACCATAGTCTACATGTTCATTTGGGTTAATGTAATAAGACGAGCTAAAAACTGACTGATAATGGGTAAGTTCATGCTTGCTAGTGTACCTATTATGTAAAAAACAAGACCAGCAATTAATGTAGCTCCAAGTGCTGTTCCAACCCCTCTAGCAAGACCTGCTATAAACTGACGCCAAAGCAAATACCATGTTCTCTTTTCACTTAACCAGTATGCACTTTTCATTTCAACTTGAAGCTCTTCAAGGAGTTTAGCAAGTTTTTTCCTTTGATCTTCCATTTGGCGTCACACCCCTAGTACTAATTTCTCCGTAAAGAGAAACTTAAAACGTTCTTTTGTTCATTACATGTACTTTCTTAAACTGGTGGTTCTTTGCTTGTATATGTAAAGCAAAAAAGGAATATGATGTCAAGAGTTTTTCTTAGTTTAGTCCCTCCAGTACATGGCTTAGCAGTCTAACTGAGTAATCTTCAAAAATAAGCATCTCAGAATTGAAAGGCAAAGCTAATTGATTATCTGACCCCAATGCTTAGTGCATGTTTTTTTACATAACAAAAAACGAGCTGTTTTTAAGGGCTCGTTCTCTTTATCTAGAACAAAAAACGGGGTTGCCACACAGACAACTTATCGTTAGTTGTGCAACAACCCCTATTGCGTTATGAATTGATTACATCACTACATCTCGAACATAATTCTGGATGGTCTTTGTCCTCGCCTACAGTTGTGGAATAGTTCCAGCAACGCTCGCATTTATCTCCGTCAGCAAGGCTATAACTAATAGACACCCCTAAGTCCTTAAACTCAACATCATCATCAGCTCGACCAAGCTTAACATCAGATACGATTAAAAGACTTGGTAGTTCATCCAAAATCTCTTTTAGCCAAGCTTCAGTCTCTTTGTCTAAAGGATTGATCCAAACTATCGCTTCAAGTGCTTGACCTATTTTCTTCTGCGCTCTAGCATTTTCCAAGACTTTTAATGCCGCATCTCTTATTCCTAACTTTTTGGTGTAGTCTGCTAATAGGTCGAGGTTTTTATATTCATCATTTAGTATTGGCCAATCAGTTAAAAAGACACTGTCCTCTTTTTCACCTGGCAGATAAGCGTATACCTCATCTGCAGTATGAGGAATAATTGGAGCGAGAAACGGCAAAATTGTTTTAGTTACTTCATATAAAACAGTCTGAGCTGCTTTGCGACTTAAACCATCTTTACTATCACAATAGAGACGGTCTTTAATTACATCAAGGTAAAGGGAACTCATATCAACAGAACAGAAGTTGTGAACCGCATGAAAGACTACATGAAATTGATAGTCGTCATATGCTTTTGTAACTTTTTCTGTTAGATCAGTAAGCTTAGCTAGTGCCCACTTATCAATAGATTTTAACTCGTCATACTTTACAGAGTCAGTCTCAGGGTTAAAATCTGCGATATTTTGAACAAGGAATCTACAAGTATTTCTAATACGACGGTAGACTTCGGTAATCTGTTTTAGTAAGCCGTCTGATACACCTACATCCGAGGTATAATCAGCTGATGCTACCCAGAGTCTTAAGATGTCTGCTCCTAGCCTTTTTACTATATCGTTAGGCGAAACAGAGTTACCGAGCGACTTGGACATCTTTTTGCCTTTGTCATCAACGATAAAACCATGAGTTAGAACAGATCTGTAAGGACTCTCGCCTGTTGTTGCAACAGAGGTCAAAAGTGAGGACTGAAACCAACCTCTATGCTGGTCTGATCCTTCAAGATACATATCAGCTGGCCATGAAAGCTCTGGTCTTTTTCTTAATACTGCAGCATGAGAAGAGCCTGAATCAAACCACACATCCATGATATCTTTTTCTTTAACAAAATTCTCACTTCCACAGCTAGAGCACTTAGTTTTTTCAGGCAGAATCTCACCTGCAGAATATTTAAACCAAGCTACTGAACCTTCTTTAGCAAACAACTCTTGAACTGCGTGAATTGTCTCATCATTGATCAACTCTTTACCACAGTCTTCACAGTAAAACACAGGAAGTGGCACTCCCCATGTCCTTTGCCGTGAAATACACCAATCACGCCTATCTTTGACCATATTAGTGATACGGTCTCTACCCCAAGAAGGAATCCATTTTACACCATCTATGGCTTTTAGTGTTTGTTCTCTAAAACCATCAATGGACGCAAACCACTGACTAGTAGCTCTAAAGATAACTGGATTATGACATCTCCAGCAGTGAGGATATTGGTGAGTAATCCAGTGCATTTTCAATAGGTGGCCGTTTTCGTCAAGATCCTTAACAACCAGTTTGCCACCTTCATCGAGCATAAGGCCAGCATATTGATCTGCTTCCTCTGTAAAATAGCCTTTGTCATCAACAGGAGAAAACGTTGGTAATCCATATTGTTGACCTACTTCAAAGTCTTCTATACCATGTCCAGGGGCTGTGTGTACACAACCAGTACCAGACTCTAGTGTGACGTGGTTACCTAAGATGACTACAGATTCACGGTCATAGAGTGGATGCTTACACTTAATGCCCTCAAGTTCTGCGCCTCTGACTTTAGCTAGTACCTCATAGCTTTCAAAACCTAGTGTACTAACTACAGTTTCTAAAAGGCCTTCAGCAAAGATATAAGTCTTTTCCTTAACTTTCACTCTAACATAATCAAAGTCAGGGTGAAGAGCAATAGCTAGGTTTGCTGGAATTGTCCATGGCGTGGTGGTCCAGATTATAAATGCATCGCCTTCTTCGACCTTTCCTTTGCCTTCTACTACATCAAAGGCCACATAGATAGAAGGAGACTTGTGATCTCCGTATTCGATTTCAGCCTCAGCTAAAACAGTTTCACAACTAGTACACCAGTATACTGGTTTTAAGCCTTTGTAAATGTAGCCCTTTTTAAACATATCACCGAAAACACCGACTTGTACAGCTTCGTAGTCAGGAGTCAAGGTAATATAGGAATTATCCCAATCACCCCATAGACCAAGACGTTGCATATCTTTTTTTTGGACATCAATCCAGTGACAAGCGTAGTCTTTACATTTCTCACGAAACTCTACAGGATCGAGTGCGTGGCGATTCAATTTCATCTCTTTAATCATGGCCTGTTCAATTGGAAGACCATGAGTATCCCAACCATGAATATACGGAGTGTAATGACCTCTTAAGGCCTTATATTTAACAATAATATCCTTTAAGGTTTTGTTTAATGCATGACCGATGTGGATATGTCCGTTTGCAAATGGTGGTCCGTCATGAAGAATAAACTTCGTTCCTTTTTCGTTTTTTTTCAGCACCTTCCAGTAAACCTTCTTATCCTCCCACTGCTTTTGCATCTGGGGTTCGCGCTCAGGAAGATTTGCTCTCATAGGAAAGATCTTAGCTGGAAGCTGTAAAGTTTTACTGTAATCCATTTGTTGTACCTCCAAAAAAATTCCCGTCCCCACCAAGGGACGGGAAATACTTTAAACCCGCGGTACCACCCAAGTTGATCTATAAAGATCCTCTTTTAACCTGATAACGGTGGCAACCGGCATAACCTACTAGAAGTTCAGTTATACACTCAGGGATGATATTTCATCAGGTTCTACTGACCAGGCTCGCACCAAACCCTAGCTCTCTTACAGTATCACTGATTACTTGTTCCCATCTTAGATTTGTTAGAAAATATTATCTTCTATTATAAACTTTAATTGTCTGCGAATCAAGTACCAATGCCTCGATATTTTTTATACCTCATATTGTTAGATTAAACCGGCGGTAAGCTTTTCTAACGCTTTCAACAACTCATCTTAATTCCAAAAACAAATTAGCATCTACACCAAAGCTGACAATTCTTGACATTGTTCCTTAACCAGC
>JAQVYS010000023.1 GCA_028708605.1 Bacillota bacterium | reverse complement strand
CTACCTACCATTTTTGCAGACAAAGGATCTATCTGTAGTTGTTAACGTAATAGGGCATACCATAGATGAGTATGGTGAAGTAGCCAAGAAACTAACAGATTCTGGCGTTTGTGCTTTAGAGATTAACATCTCTTGCCCCAATGTAAAAGCCGGTGGAATCAGTATGGGAACCTCTCCTGACATCGCCTATGAAGTGGTTAAAACCGTAAGATCGGAGACTAAATTACCTCTTTGGGTAAAGCTTTCGCCTAATGTAACAGATATAGTGGAAATTGCCGTTGCTGTAGAGGAAGCTGGTGCAGATGCTCTGACTTTGATTAATACCCTAACAGGTATGGTTATAGATACGAAGACTAAAAAACCATTACTTGGTAATATCACCGGTGGTCTGTCTGGGCCGGCAATTAAACCTATCGCAATCCGTATGGTCTATCAGGTTACAGGTAATGTAAAAATACCAGTTATTGGAGTCGGTGGAATTACCTGTCTAGAAGATGCTTTAGAGTTTTTTATGGCAGGTGCTAGTGCAGTCCAAGTAGGTTCAGGGTTATTTAAGGAACCAAATCTACTAGAGAGGCTTCCAGAAGAGTTTGAAACCTATCTAAACAAAGAGAGCCTTAGTGCAGAGGAACTAATAGGTATTGCAAGGAGGAACCTAAATGCTTGATCGAATCTATCTAGCTCTAGATTTTCCAAATAAAACCGAAGCCAATAACCTGTTGAGGGAGCTACCTAAAGGATTAGGCGTAAAGATTGGCCTAGAGCTTTTTCTAAAAGAAGGGCTTAACTATGTTAAAGAAGTTAGAAACCTAGGCTATAATGTGTTTTTGGACCTAAAATTCCACGATATCCCAAGGACTGTTTATGGAGCTGTTTTACAAGTTGCTGGGTTTTGCGATATAGTTAACGTTCATGCCTCAGGAGGTCTAGAGATGCTTCAGGCGGCAAAAGAAGCGTCTCTAAAGGTTGAATCTCCACCAAAGCTTATTGGTGTAACTGTATTGACATCGCTAAGCGAGGCCAACTGGCAAAGCGTCGGTGGAGCGCAAACCATCGTTAGAGCTGTAGAAAAAAGAGCGTTACTTTGCAAAGAAGCCGGCTTAGACGGCGTAGTGTGTTCGCCACTGGAGGCTAAAAATATCAAAAATGTATGTGGTTCTAAATTTGTGACAGTTACTCCAGGAATTAGACTAGAATCTGGTTTGAAAGAGGATCAAAAACGCACTGCTACTCCGAAGGAAGCTATCAATATGAGTTGTGATTATTTAGTCATTGGCAGACCTATTACTAAAGCTACTGACCCAGCTAAAGCTCTAAACGCTATTTTAAGGGAGATGGAGTCATGACAGAGATTAAGAAGCTTTTTGAGGGTGTAGATGCTCTTTTAAGTGGCCATTTTAGGCTAACAAGTGGAAGACATAGTGACCAGTATATTCAATGTGCAAGAGTCTTAGAAAACCCTGAAATAACACAAAAATTAGTCCGTATATGGGTAGAAAAACTCAAAGATGTGCCAGTAGATATGGTAGTTGGTCCAGCTGTTGGAGGGATCATCTTAAGTTACGAATTAGGTAGACAGTTAAACAAAAAAGCCATCTTTGCTGAGAGAGAGAATGGCGAACTGAAATTAAGAAGGTCGTTTGCAATTGAGCCAGGCAGCAAGGTTGTTGTAGTTGAGGATGTAGTAACAACAGGAGGCTCAGTTTTAGAGACTATGGAAGTAGTAGAAAAGGCTCGAGGAAAGGTGCAGGCTGTTTGTTCCTTAGTAGATAGAGGAAGTGGCTTTGATCCTGGAGTTTTGTACCTACCGCTTCTCAGTATTAAGGTAGAGAGTTTTCTAAGCGAAGAATGTCCTTATTGTAGGCAAGGACTTCCAATAACTACACCAGGAAGCAGAAAGCTAAAATAATATCTTCCATGTCACGCTCAGGTTTATTTAGCCTTAAAAGAGAGCATATGGTATTATAGACTTAAGTGGTAGGAGGGATTAAACATGACCGTTTTTAAAAATTGTAATATTGTTTTTCCAGAAAAAATTGCTTTTGGCTATGTAATTATAGAAGATGGATTGATTACCGAGGTTGGTCTTGGCGACTCTCCTTATGAAGGTATAGATTTTAACGGCGATTACTTAGTACCAGGTTATATTGATATCCATATTCATGGAGCTATGGGTTCTTCTTTTAATTTGGGTGATCTAGAAGGATGTCAAAAGGCTGCAGACTACCATTTTAGCCATGGAACGACAACCATGTTAATGGGCGTTGAAGGCGGTTTGGAGATGTTAGAAGAGCATTTACCTTGTGAAAGATTTCCTGAAAATGTAGCTGGTATTTTTATGGAAGGGCCCTTTATCTCTCCAGAAAGACCAGGTGCCATCGATCCTAACTTTATTAAGCCTGCAGATCCACAAGCTTTTGAAGATTTTTTGAAAAAGTACGCAAATCAGATTAAATATATTGCGATTGCACCAGAGATACCTATGGCAAAAGAGCTTATAAAGATTGCTGTAAAATATGGCCTCAAAGTATCTGCCGGACATACAGTTGCAAGCATAGAACAGCTATTTGACGGAATGACATGGGGAATTAGTTCAACATGCCATACTTTTAACGGAATGCCTCCACTTCACCATAGATCTCCAGGAGTAGTTGGCGGTGCACTACTATATGACGAACTCTTTACTGAGATTATTTGTGATGGTATTCATATACACCCTGACGTAGTAAAACTCTTGTTCAAAGTTAAACCTCATGATAAGGTGATTGCAATTACGGACTCTGTAGCTCTTAATGGCGTTCCTGATGGAACTTATGGTAGACGAATGGTACGTGGTAAGCTAATTACCCTTACAAACGGTATAACTATAGCTGGTAGCTCGCTTACAATGGACCAAGCGGTTAAGAATATGGCTAGTTGGGGGATCGAACTTTCAAAGGTAATTAGAAGTGCTACATCTAACCCTGCTAAGGCTTTAGGATTATCAGATAGGGGAACTATAGCATTAGGTTTAAGGGCGGATCTTTTAAGATTAAATAAAAAGCTAGATATTAAAGATATCTATTTAGAAGGAATTAAAGTTTAAAAATTGCCACCAAAGGGTGGCTATTTTTGTATGGAAAGAGCAAAATTGATATTTTAGTATAAAAACTTCAGAGAGTTCACACAATATAATTATGGTGAGGAAAGGAACTTTGTTTAGTTCCTCGAAGTAGTAAGTAGAAGACTTGGTTCGAATCCTGAAAAATTCAGGTTATTTTATAAAAAGGGGGTAGAGTGCAGTCTTTTTGAAGACCTGCCGAAAAAGTGAAAAAAGGTAAAGTTTTGGTTTTAATGTTGCTGTTTGTATGTTTGGGATTATTGGTTCAGGCAGCTAAAGTTGAGTTCAAAAACATGGACGATTGGGGCGAAGTTGTAGGCAACGGTAGCTGGGAGGATTTTAAAGGAGCATGGATTGCTGGAACAGCCACTGAAAACTGGCTAGGATCACTAAATACTTATGAAAACTTTATTCTTGAATTCGACCTAACAATTAACGGACGCACATTGGTAATTGTTCGCAGTCCCATAAGGGATATTCCGTTTTATTACGGAGCCGGTATTGACCTTGTGAGTCTTACTGATGTAAGACTTCGCAGATGGGAAGATGGAGGATGGGCGCCAGCATACCAACATTATGCAGAGATCTACACCCCATATTATTATGGCGAAACGTTACATTTCAAGGTTACTGTACAAAAAGCTATTGCAACTTTTGAAATCACCAATGAATACGGTGATCTGATCATTGAAGATGAAGTTGATGTTGGAGAATTTATGGATCCTGGATATATCTGGTTACGCTCTACAAGTCCAGGAGCTGAATCTGTGCTTGAAAATTTAACAATCGAAGAGATCTAGGTCATAATGCACTTAATCCCGAGAGTTACGCTAAGAACGTGCATAAAAAGAGGGCTATTTAGCCCTCTTTTTATGTATACATTACGGAAAACTAAAATTTGTATTTGCTAATATCAGTATTATATTGCATAATAGTAAAAAGACTGCCGAACATGGTTTGAGAGACGTTAACTTTTAACAAAAAATACGAAGTTAGTAGATTGTTTTGTGTTATTTAGCAAAAATCGAATTCTTTTAAGAAGGAAATTACCTAAAACATAGATAATATAACCTTATATCCTGGATTAGACTAATTTTACGTCTCGAAAATCTATTCGGTCTAGGATTTGTTGATGTAGAGATGGCTTCGAAAGACTATGGAGTTTAGTAACTCCACCAAATTAACATTAGCTTCTTCAAGGGGTTTTGTGATTAATGGCAAGAGCAGATTTTCATTCGAAGTGATGGTTTGGTATACAAATATTCTAAAGAAGGAAATTAGCCAAATAGGTAGAATAATTTTATAACAACCATTACTTGGTTTGGATCGCAAAAACCGTAAATCACGACCTAGAGATCAAGGGGGTGACGATCTAGGTTTGGGGTTGGCGACTTATGAATTAGTTTTGTTAAACACAGTTTTATAAAAAAGGAAGGTGACCGAGTTTGTTTAATAGTAAGACACGCATCGCTATTTTAGCGGTTGTATTGTTATTTGTATTGTCTTTTGGTGCTTTAGCCGAACAAAGAATGGGAACTTGGGTAGACGAAGTAATTATCGTTGAGGAACCATCGGTAACTACTGCTGTTTCTAGGCTAAAAGCAGGAGATCTTGACATTTGGGCATCATCATCAACCGACTCAAACGCATTTAATGCTGTACGAGAGGATCCTGCACTTGACTATTATCAAGTATTTGGATCTTATACAGAACTTACATTTAATCCTGTAGGACCTACGTTTACCGATGGGCGCTTAAACCCATTAGGTTCTCGTAAAATTCGCGAAGCAACTAACATGTTGTTGGATCGCGACTACATTGCCCAAGAGATTTATGGTGGCTTAGCAGTTCCAAAGCACAACATGTTGAATGGTTCCTTCGTTGACTATTCTCGTGTAGTAGAAACTGCACGCGCACTTGAAATCAAGTATGCGTATGACGTTGAAAAAGCAAACGAAATTATTGCCGAAGAGATGAAATCCTTAGGTGCCGAGCTTGTAAATGGTAAATGGCACTATAAAGGAGAACTAATTGAGATTATAGTCTTGGCACGTAGTGAAGATGAACGTAGCCAACTTGGTGACTATTTTGCACAACAACTCGGAAGAGTTGGATTTGCAGTAAAAGTCGACTACCGCAGTGGCGCTGAAGCTTCACCTATTTGGATGTTGGGTGATCCTTGGGCAGGCCAATGGCATGTTTACACTGGTGGCTGGAGTGCTCCAGTGGTTTATCGTGACCAAGGACATATCTTTAACCAAATGTATACCCGCAGAACCATGAGCGCTCCACTATGGCAAGCAATGGAGCCAATTCCTGAGTTAGACGAAGTCTCCGATAAACTTTATCGGAAAGAGTTCTCAACTATGGAAGAGAGAACTGCACTCTACTCACGTGCATTAGAACTAGCTTACGAAGATTCCCCAAGAATTTTCGTTGTTGATCAAACATCATTCTTACCACATCGTGCCGAGATTAGCGTGGCTTCAGACCTTGCAGGTGGCGTATCCGGTACTGGTCTATGGCCAATGACTATTAGACGCGGTGATGAAGTCGGTGGTAGAATTACGATGGGAGCCCAACAGGTTCTTGTTGACCCTTGGAACCCTGTTGAAGGTTCTAACCAATCATTCGATCAATTGGCAATTAGAGCAACCTTTGACCGTGGATTTATGACAGATCCATTTACCGGAAACTACCATCCACAACACATCGTGCAGATGGAAGTTACTGTAGAAGAAGGTCTGCCAGTTTCTAAATCACCTGATTCTGACTGGGTGACACTTGATTTTGTTCCAGAAATTGAAGTTCCTGGTGATGCATGGGCTGAGTGGGATCCAGTTAACCAAAGATTTATTACTGTTGCCGAGAAGTTCCCTGAAGGCCTAACAGCTACACGTAAGAGTGTTATTCACTACGCCGATGATTTGTTTGACACAGTCAAGTGGCATGATGGTAGCCCTTACACTGTCGGTGACATGTTGTTGACTTACGTCCTAGATTGGGATCGTGGTTATGAAGAAAGCCAAGTTTATGACCCATCAGCTGCACCTTCTCTTCAAACTGCGCTTAAATCGTTCCGTGGTATAAAGATCATCTCACTTGATCCATTTGTATATGAATACTATACAGAGTCATGGAGCTTAGACGCAGAAATGAATATTTCTGATATCTTCGCCGTCTATTTCAACTACGGTACTGCTCCTTGGCATACACTTGCTTTAGGTATGATGGCTGAAATCAATGGCGAATTAGCCTTTAGTTCATCAAAAGCTAACAGTTTAGGTGCTGAGTGGTTAGGTTACCATGCAGGTCCAAGTTTACCTATTCTTAAAAAGCATCTAGATAGTGCGATTGAAACTAACTATCTTCCATATGAAAACTTCCTAAGTGACTTTATCTCTGAAGAAGAAATTGCTACCCGCTATGCAAATGCAAAAGCATGGTACGAAGCAAAAGGTCATTTCTGGATTGGTAATGGTCCACTGTATCTTGAAAAGGCATATCCAACAGAAAGAATGGTTCACCTCAAACGCTTCGAGGATTATCCATTCCCAGCTGGCACATGGTCAGGCTTTGATGAGCCACGTGTGGCTGAAGTAGAGGTAATTGGTCCAAAACGTGTTAAATCTGGTGAGCAGGCTGTTTTCCAAATCGATATTTCCTTCAAAGGCGAAGCATATAAGATGGAAGACATCCAAGAAGTTAAGTATCTAGTGCTTGATGCAGCTGGTAATGTAGCATTCAGTGGTTATGGGTCTGGAATCTTTGACGGTTGGTTTGAAGTTAAATTGACCCCTGAAGAAACTGCCCAATTGCCTATTGGATCTAACACAATTGAAGTAATTGTACTACCTACCCTTGTTGGTGGTGCAACCTTCGGTTCACACACTTTTGTGACATTACCTTAAGCAAAAGCAAATTGATACCGAATTTTAGGATTTAGATGCGGAGGGCGTGGACTCCACGCCCTTCCTTATATTGTTCCAGGTAAATACCGGGAGGTGTATGTAATGCTTAATATAGAAACAGCCCAAGAACAAACTGTTCCGGCAAAAAAACGTACTAGCGGTAACCTGGGGCGTATCGCAAAGTACACTCTAGTTAGAGGGCTAACTCTGATAATTACCGTTGTGATAGGTGTATACCTGGCTATTTTAATTGCTAACGGCGGTGGCTATGTTGATAAAATGCGTGAAGGCCAAGTAAGAGAACAGCTTTCATTGGAGCTAGCAGGTAACGAAGCCATGTCGCATTTGACTCTTCAAGAAAGACGAGCAGTTGAAGAAGATATGGTAAAAATACGTATTGAACAACTTGGGCTAGATAGACCGTTTATGATTAGAAGTTTTGAGTATCTTTGGAATGGTCTCACTCTCAATCTCGGCTCAGCTGAGTATTTATTGAGTGACAGTGGTTCAAGGCAGGTTCGCAATATTTTAGGAGAACGCTTAGCACCAACGCTGTTACTAATGGCGACAGGTCAGCTTTTTCTCTTTTTTATTAGTGTCTTTTTTGCTTTATTTCTTTCAAGACGGTATGGCAGTGTAATGGATAAAATCGTCGTTGCATTAGCCCCAACAAGCGCGGCGCCCTCGTGGTTCTATGGCATTTTTCTTATTCTGATATTTGCTGCTTTGCTTGGCTGGTTGCCGTTTGGTGGGATGGTCGCTGCACCACCGCCTGAAAACGCGTTTTTACGCATTTTAAGTACATTGAAACATATGATTTTACCAGTTGGTTCTATTGTAATTAGCTCTATTTTCCTCACCTCATACTATTGGCGTACTTTCTTTTTAATTTACTCCAGTGAGGATTATGTTGAAATGGCTAAAGCCAAAGGTCTGTCTGGTCGTGCGATCGAAAGGCGCTATGTTCTTCGTCCTACCCTTCCTACGATCATTACAAGTTTCGCTTTGACTTTAATTGGGTTGTGGACAGGTGCAATCGTCTTAGAAACGGTGTTTGCTTGGCCAGGAATCGGGCGCTTAACTCAAAGTGCAATTAATATGTTTGACACACCGGTTATTGTCGGAACAGTTGTGATATATGCTTATCTACTAGCTATAACTGTCTTTTTACTAGATATTATCTACGCATTGGTTGACCCACGCGTAAAATTAGGTGGAGGTGGAACTAGATCATGAAGGGAATAGCTAACTTTTTTCGTCAACTAAAGACTTATCCATCAGCTATTGCTGGATTAACCATTATCTTTTTAATGGTCGCTCTAGCCATCTATGCACTAGTCACCATACCCTATAACGAAGCTGTTAGACTTTGGAGAGGTGACGAAAATGTTTGGATAGAGACACCTCGTAATGCTCGTCCAGCGTGGTTCAACTACTTTTATAAAGAAAAGCAACCTGTTACAATTAATCTAAAAACTACAGAAGACCCTAGTATGAAAAACGTGGTAGAGTTAGGGGGAGGGGTTTCAACTACCGACATCGTCTTTGAGTTTGACTATCAATACGATGGATTCCCTACAGAGATGTCACTCTTCTTTACAGCTGCTTTCAAAAATGCACGTCCGAACGTAGAAATGAAATGGATAACTCCTGATGGTAGAGAGATACCGATGGCCAGTATGACCTTAAAAAGTCAGGAAACCTACCGAATTTCCCAAGACAGTGCTCTTGTCAGAAGACTTCGTGGAGTGCAGCCTGAAAAAGGACTTTTTGCAGATCCAAATAACCCTAACAAAGTGCTGAAGGGAACCTATAAATTAGTAACAGAAGGACTTATCTTTGAGGAAGGTTCTACATTCGATGGTACGCTCGTTGTTTATGGTAAGTTGCATGGTTTAGCTGGAACAGACCATCGTCGCCGAGATATCACAGTAGCCTTACTCTGGGGTACTCCTGTAGCCTTAGCATTTGGTCTATTAGCTGCAGTTGGTTCGTCTCTTGTTACTATGATGTTAGCTGCAGCGGCAGTCTGGTTTGGTGGTTGGGTAGACAATGTGATTAGGCGAATTAATGAGATAGTAATGATTTTACCACTTTTGCCTATATTGATTATGGTAGGGTTGTTCTATTCACGGAGTATTTGGGCGATTTTAGGGGTTGTAATTTTGCTTGGAATCTTTGGTTCCGGAATTCTCAGCTATCGCTCCATGTTTTTACAGGTTAAAGAATCAGGGTATATTGAAGCTGCTAGGGCTTATGGTGCTAGCAGTAGTAGAATTATTTTTAGATATATGATTCCCAAAGTAATTCCGGTTCTTATTCCTGGATTTGTTACTCAAGTACCGTCGTATGTTTTCTTAGAAGCGACACTAGCAGTATTGGGATTGGGAGATCCGCTGTTGCCCACATGGGGTAAACTATTGAATGATGCTTACACTAATGGAGCATTGTTTACCGGTCATTACTATTGGGTATTGCAGCCAGCAATTTTATTGACACTTACAGGATTGGGATTTGCGATGCTTGGATTTGCGCTCGATCGCATCTTCAACCCACGATTAAGGGGGTTATAAAATATGAGTAAAAAAATACTACTTGATGTTAAAAACCTCAAATTGTATTTCCGTACTCGGAGCGGCTCTGTCCAAGCGGTAGACGATGTCAGTTTTAGACTGGAAGCTGGCAAAACGCTAGCTGTAGTAGGAGAGTCAGGTTGTGGAAAGACATCTTTAGCAAAGGCGATCCTACGGCTTCTGCCTAGGAATATTTCAACTTATAGTGGATCAATCATCTTTGATGGTGAAGACATCATGAAATATAGTGATGAGAAGTTTCGCAGAGAGATCCGCTGGAGTAATATAGCCATGGTGCCTCAAGCATCCATGAACTCTCTTAACCCAGTTATGCGTATAGAAGACCAACTTATCGAGCCTTTACTGTTACACGACCGTCATATGAGTAAGAAAAAGGCGCTCGACAGAGTTAACGAAGTTTTTAATATAGTTGGATTACCAACTGACTTCTTACGTCGCTACCCATTTGAGTTAAGTGGCGGAATGCGGCAAAGGGCGACTATTGCAATGGCCTTGGCATCAAATCCAAAGTTAGTTGTGCTTGATGAACCATCTTCAGCACTCGACCTATTGACCCAGGCCAATCTCATGAATGTGTTGAAAAAAATTAAACACGAGTTCAATACAACTTTTATTCTTATTACTCACGATATTGGTACCGCAAGTGAGTTAGCCGACGAAATTGCTGTTATGTATGCGGGAGAGATGGTTGAATTTAGCTCTGCAGATTATTTCTATACAGATGCACACCATCCATATTCTCGGAAATTAATGGCAAGTGTGCCTACCCTACGAGAGGACAAGGAACTACAGTTTATACCTGGTCAGCCACCTTCTCTCATCAATCCACCGCAAGGTTGCCGTTATTCGGCTCGGTGCGAAAAACGTTTTGAAAAATGTTCCATGCACCCTAAGACCACAGAATTGGAACATGGGGCACAGGTAAAATGCTGGCTTTATGATGAGACGGGAGAGGTGAAACATGCCTAACGTAGCTGTAAATTTACCACAAGAACAGCCTGAACAAGAAGTGCCAGTTCTTCGTGTAGAAAACCTCCATACTTGGTTTGAAATTCGTCGTATGGGTTTCATAAAAGCTGGTGTTGTCCGCGCATTGGATGGTGTTTCCTTTGAACTATACCAAGGTGAGACTATTTCAATCGTTGGTGAAAGCGGTTGTGGTAAGAGTACTTTAGCAAAAACTATTTTAGGAATCCATCACCCTACAAAAGGTGCTATATACTTTGAAAACCGTAATTTGAGTGATCTAGATAAGCAAGGTTGGAAGAAATACAGGTCTAGTGTTGGTTATATTCAACAAGACCCTTATGGAGCTCTTCCTCCTTTTATGAGTGTTCAGCGTATTCTAGAAGAACCAATGAAAATCAATGGTATCTCTAATAAAAAAGAACAAGCCAAGAGGATTAGACAAGTAATGGAGGAAGTTAAGCTTGCTCCAATCGAAGATTTTCTTTATAAGTTTCCTCACATGCTTAGTGGCGGTCAACAGCAGCGTCTAGTTATTGCTAGGGCGATGATCTTAGGACCAAAACTACTAATCGCTGACGAGCCAGTATCGATGCTTGATGCATCAGTCAGAGTAGAGATTTTGCAACTTATGCAAGGGCTTCAGAAGAAACACAACCTGGGTATTATCTATATTACGCATGATCTATCAACCGTAAGATATTTCTCTGAGCGCATTTTTTCCATGTACGGTGCGAAGATCATTGAGAAATCTGCAACAAAGGCTTTACTAAAGCAACCTAGACATCCTTATACGCAAGCACTGTTTGAAGCGACATCGGATCCTGATGCCGAGAACCTTAAGTCGTTCAAGGAGGTACCAACAGGTGAACCTCCTAGTCTGATGAACCCACCTAAGGGTTGCCGTTTCCATCCTCGTTGTTCCAAAATAATCAAGGGACTCTGTGATAAGGAGATGCCTCCTGAGTTCAAGATTAATGAAGAACAAGGAGCTGCTTGTTGGTTGTATAAGGAAGACGAATAGCATGCAACGTACAAAGCGCCAAATGCTAATTGGCGGTATAATGTTGTTCATTGGCTGGATCGTGCTTCTAGGCATGGTTGTAGAACTAATTCCAACTCTAGTTTGGCTGAGTTTTATTTCCTACGGTCTAACACTGGTGGGATTTGTGATCGGGATTATAGGGGTGGTTACTCACGTCCGTATAAACCGAAGAGACGAAGGCAAATGACAACAAAAAATAAACTAAAAACGGGCTGTTTTACAACTTGAAGTCATTCAGGTGTAAAGCAGCTCTTTTTTTAGTTCGTAGCCGTATGTAAGTTTTTTTATGATTAAATAAAGTACCAACCAGAACTGATATAGTCTTATTCGATTGAAAAGAACCTTTTTCTGCAATACAAGGAGAATAGAGGAATTAGGAGAACTTCTACTAAGGTGTATTCGATAGAAAAAATTCGGTTTATGATGTTTTTACGCTTTTTAGACACAAAGGATTACTTGATTGATAGGAGGACGTAAAATGTGGGTTTTAGGTTTAATTTTTGTTTTATGTTTTAGTGGCTTGGCAAACGCCGATGCTGGATTATTCCATAAAACAGCTAAGAATGCTGTTTTTCATGTTCCATGGAGTGACAAGACTGTTAGTTGGGAGTTCAATCTAAAGGATTGGGGAACATGGAATATTCTTGCAGTATCTGTAAATAAAGAGTATATATCATCCCCTTCTGGCACGGACTGGGAATATGTCTATCTTGCCAAACCAACAGATTCAACTGCTTATGACTGGATGGGTGGAAATCATAATAACGAAGCATTAAAGACTTTAGAATTCGTAATCGATGGTGAAGTAGTAAAAGATGGCACTTATAAGGTAACTCAGAGTTTAGTTATCAATGAAACTACTGACCTAGTTTATCCTGGGGGGAAGCGTATTGTTGGTAGTGTAATAAGAAGATATGAGATCAACGTCGAAGACCCCAATAGACTAAATTTTTCACAGAGTACTACCTGGCACACTGATATGCATATGGATCGAGCCTATGTGTGTATGCTACCAATCCGTAAAAAACATGGACGTTTCTTTAAGATGGGGTTTGTTGAAGGTAGTTTCGTAGATGGGGTTAGGACTAATGCAAATAAGGGACTTCAGAGAGTTACAGAGACTTTCTTATATGGAGATAGTGGTTGGGGTATGATTGCAGGTATTGCTGATCTAAGCTCTGTAGATGATTACCAGTATAGTAAAACAGGAGCTTTTATCTGGGATCTGTCTTTAGATCATGTTAAGTTGTATTATCCTAGGGCTTATGAGATGGGGGCAACATTTGTACGAAAGGGATCTGTCTGGGATAGTAGTAGCTATTATCTTATAGTGCCAGTAGAAGAATAGCGAGAAACGTTTTTCAATATTTGCATGAAACTAAAAGGGCGTTGGTCTCTTACCAAGGCTCTTTTTAGATTTATCTAGCATCGTGAGCTCGATTTTTGTAATACCGACTTATGCTTTGTCTATGTCAAGAAAGACGTTCTTTATAAAAAAGATAGCCTAGATCCTAAAGAGGAAGCCTAGGCTGTTTTTATAAAGAATAGGACTGGTTTTCTTAAGTTTTATTTATGATAGAGCGAGACGAAGTAACCTTGGTCTATGTTTAAGGAACAGAGAAAAAAACATGGCTTCCAATTTGGGTTAAGACGGGTTGTTTCCACACCCAATTAGTTTTGTTAGGGTCGTAGGCTTGTACCTTAACGGGATTAAAAAACCCCAGTGCTTTTGTTAGTTGAGGATTGATCATCAAATTAGCAGTAAGATTACTTGCGATAGTTTCAAAAGCTTTAAAGTTTGAGTCTCTAAAAGCTAGGAAAATTTGTCCATCAATTATAGGTGAAAACTGATAGATAGATCTGCCAGTACGTGATTTAGTCGACTCAAAAACTACGTCTACAATAGAATTATTAAAGCGAGGATCTTTGACCCTATTAAGGATAACTTGGCCAACAGCAGCTTGACCTTCAGTACTTTCGCCTCGAGCTTCTGCCCAAATTACAGAGGCGAGCCAAAACTCTGGATCTGGAACCAATGTAATGATATCCTGGCTTACTCCTTCATAAGAAAAACAACCATAAGCTATAACTTTTATAGTTGAACCTTTGTGCCAGATTTGATACATAGACTTTGGCAGTACAATAAATTCATTATCATTTTGTGTGTTTTCAACCCAAAATCCTACTTGATGGGTGGGTATTGTCTCTGGTACGTTGGAGAAACAACCGCTAATAAATACCAAAGCTAAAAGTAGCACCCAGCTCATAAAAAACACCTCCTTATGTTAATCATATCTAGTTAATTTAGCAATTGCTAGATATGGTTATAATTGGAACATTATGAACGAGGTTCAAGCAACAGACAAAAGAAAATCCCTCTTAACACAAGTATTAAGAGGGATTAAACTTATTTAAAACTTCAATTTATAAAGGTGTAGCTTCAATCCAGGGTCTTTCTGTATTGGTATAGATGATAATCTGAGTTATACGCCAAGCAGAAAGAAGTGCTCCACTTAATGAATCATATTGAATAGTTGTTATCTGCCGAGTGTTTCTTTCTTTTTCGAGTGCATTAAGATAAACTTCAAGTTTGCTAGCGATTTGCTCCATCATGCTGACAATATCCTCGGGATTTTCTATAACTGTGTCGGCAAGTGCAAAAAGCTCTTTAGCAGTGTCATCTCTTTCGGCGCTAATGTGAATTGCAGCTGCTTCTTCAATTAAGCCTTTTAAACTTATAATTGGCTCTGCATGAGGAATGATGGCTGGTTCTCTAAACGCTCCATTTTTTAGATCCTCAAGTTTTTGAGGCTCTTTTAGAAGATGGATAGTGGAGAACATTGCAACACCAGTAGTTCCAAGACTACGGGATAATTGAGTTTGAGTTACATTGTTTTGAGAAGTGTTTACATAAACACCTAGTCCAGGATATACATAGACGTTATTTTCGGTAACCTCTAAGCCTTTGTTGGTGTTGGTTCTTAGAGTACCATTATTTTCGGTATAAGCCATGGTAATGATAAAATCCAAGATACCGTTATCAGCCCAGTTTTTCCAGTTTTGTAGGATGTGTGATCTTGCGTAGTCAGGATCTGGACCGACTGCAGCCGAAATCTTTAAATCTGGGTTGATAGATCGAACTGTTTCAGACATCTCTCGAACAAAGCTTGTAACGTTGTTTTCACGCCATTGGTTGAAAATCCTCCACTCAGGACTATTGATTCTGACTGTCGCAGGATCAAAGCCGTGCTCTTTCTTAAAGGCGTGTCTGCTATTTGGAGAGAGACCAAAGTGGCCAACAGAATCTTCATTATAGCGAATATAGTCGAGGTGCAAACCATCGACAGCGTATTCGCTGACAATATAAGCAAAGAGTTCGTTTAGGTATTCTTTTACCTCTGGCATTGAAGCATTTAGCCATGCTGTTCCATATTGCCAGTTAGAAAAGACTCTACCTGCTTCGTCTTGTTCAGCCCATTCTGGATGTTGTTCTAGGATTGGGCCAAACTTATGACCATATCCAGCACAAAAGACCCAAGTCCAAACATGGACTTCCATACCAAGTTTGTGGGCTTCGTCCACAATTACTGTGAGAGGATCTTCTTCCCAGTTCCAGTATTTTTGGTCTTGAATGCCAAAATCATTTTCAAAGATTGTAGCACCCTGGTAAACTACCTCAGGAAGAATCATATTAAAGCCTGCATCAGCAAATTCGCGAATGGTTTCTCTAAGTCTTCTAGGGTTTCCTGAAGTTGCAATGGTTATCTCGTCCATCCAAACAGCTCTAGCTTCGTAGTTACGTACTGGTTGATTCAGTGCTATTACCTCCTTGGCTAATTTATCTGCTATTTGCCAATATGGTGAGATCTTTAAAGTATTACCTGAATCAAAGGCGTACCCCATGAGTTCTCCAGCTTTATTAGCCTTTTCATACATCTCATAGATCTTATCAGAAGGAGTCCTGTATTGGTTTTCAGATGATCTAATGTTTGAACGTGCTTGTCTGATTACAGATTTTGTTGCGGTGACAAGGGGTTTCCATTCTTCTATACCAAGAGGCGCAAAACCTGTAAGAACTCTGTCATCGCCAAGAGAGTAGATAGCTTCTATAACTAGTTCCTTGAGTTCGTTATTTGTGGCAATTGTCTTAAAACCGTTTCCTGCGATAACAAGAGCATTGTCAGCAAGAATGACGGCTGGACTGCCTGATTCAAAGTTTGCTAAAACTTTGCTATCTTTATCGGGTATAAGCGATAAAGATGATTCAAGAGGAACAACAAACTTGTCATCTACAACACCATTGTTCTCAACAAAAGTAGCTTTAGAGCCACTTGTAGTTGCAACTGTAAATCCAAAGAGGTCAAAAAACTTTTCTGGAACCTCTTCCGTTTTGTCTACTGCAATGATGAGTTTGCCTCCATCATTAGCGAAGCCTGTTAGATTATTTAGTAAAGTCTCGTCTAGTCCTTCTAGAGAAGGAAGAATAAGTACTTTATAGCCATCTAGAACCTCGCTTGGGAGTATGTCTCCATCAATAATATCAATAGAGATAAAATCCCAATCGACAAAATGATGTACCTCGTCTGCAAGTTTCCTGTAAGCTGCTTGATTCTCCTCAGAACCTGTAGCGTTTTGTCCATACACGGCTACGCCGTAACGAAGATCTTCATAAGCAAAAGCTCCAAAGCTTAAAATACTTACAAGAAGAATTAGTCCAAAAAGTCGTTTCATACAAATCTCCTTTCAATAATTGGTTTCATCTCTAGTTTTTCTCCTTAAGGTTGGTTTTACCTGCCTAAAATGCATCTAATTTATTCCTTTGGTAAAAGATTAGATTAAGAATCTACAGAAAGTGGTACTAATATGTAGGAGGTGTAATGATAGATGATCCAAGTTACTAAGCCGACAAGGGTCGCCATTATAGGTGCAGGATTTGTCGGATCAAGTTTTGCATATGCTCTTGCGCAAACCGGATTGGTTTCGGAGATTGTTTTTATCGATATTAACCGTAAAAAGGCCGAAGGAGAAGCAATGGACATCAACCACGGGATCGAGTTTGTTGCACCTGTTAAGGTCTGGGCAGGAGATTATTCTGATACTGTAGATGCTGATGTCATAGTAATAACAGCTGGGGCAAACCAAAAGCCAGGTGAAACGAGATTAGATCTTTCAAAGACCAATAGCTGTATCACCAAAGAGGTCTGCTCAGAAATTGTAAAATATACCAAAGATGCTATAATAGTAATGACAGCCAATCCTGTAGATATATTGACTTATGTTACCTTAAAAGAGACAGGTTATCCACCTAACCAGATTATCGGATCAGGCACCTTACTAGATACAGCGAGGTTTCGCTATCTTTTAGGGAAGCATCTTGGTGTGGATCCTCGTAGTGTACATGCTTATATTATAGGAGAGCATGGTGATAGTGAATTACCAGTTTGGTCTACAGCAACAGTAGGAGGAGTACCTATTAATAAATTTTGTCATAAGCATCCTCCTGATATCTGTCAGGCGACTTTAGATCAGATTTTTGATGAAGTTAAAAATGCAGCTTATGAGATAATTGCACGAAAAGGCGCAACCTATTACGCGATAGGCTGGGGACTAAAAAGACTTGTCCAAGCAATTATCATGGATCAAAAATCTGTACTAACAGTCTCTACACTCTTAGATGATTACCATGGCATTAGTGATGTTTGTTTAGGAATTCCAGCTGTAGTAGGTAGAGCTGGGGTGGACAGAATTGTAGAACTAGAGTTAAGCGAAGATGAACTTGTTAAACTTTCTGATTCAGCCCGTCTACTACAAGATATGCAAAGAAAAGTTGGCTATTAAGGTTACTAATTAACAAGAAGGTGTTAGCTTTTGGACTGTGACAGATTGGTGCATGCTATCCATAACACTTTAACTAAGTCTAGAGCTACTTTAGCAGTTGCTGAGTCTTTGACAGGTGGAGAGATAAGTAGCCTTATTACTAATACTCCTGGTAGCTCTAGTTATTTTCGCTGTGGCATCTGTGCTTATGCCAACGAAGCAAAAGAAAATCTTCTGAGTGTAAATCCAAGTACTCTAAAAGAGTATGGGGCAGTTAGCAAAGAATGTGCAATTGAGATGCTAAGAGGGGTAATTCAAGCCTCGGGATCTGATTTTGGGGTTAGTACAACAGGAATAGCAGGACCCACAGGAGCAAGTCCCCAAAAACCAATAGGGCTTGTCTATATTGCTGTGGGAAGTACAGACAACTTTGTTTGCGAAGAATTTAGGTTCTTAGGTGAAAGAATGCAAGTCAAAGAACAGGCTGTTCACAAAGCTCTGGGGATGTTATACAATTTTCTCGAGGCAGGAAAAAGTTGACATTTACAGAATTACAACAAAGCTTAAGTAAATCTGGGGGTGAAGTTTTTGAAACCAGGATTAAAGGTTGGTTTAATTGGCGGCGGTGCGATGGGTTCTACTCATGCAGAAGCTTATCGCGTTATTGAAAACGCTGAACTAGTTGCAATTGCAGATTTGATTCCTGAAAGAGCTCAAGCAATTGCCTCAAAAACAGGTGCAACAATTAGATCAGCAAATGAGATAATTGGTGATCCTAGTATTGATGTTATTGATGTTTGTGTTCCTACTTTTTTACACCGTGATTTTGTAGTCAAAGCGGCAGAAGCCGGGAAACATGTTTTTTGTGAGAAGCCAATGGCAAGATCGCTCAAAGAGGCAGAAGAGATGAAGGCGGCTTGTGACAAAGCAGGTGTCAAACTTGCGATCGGTCACGTAGTACGCTTCTTTCCAGAGTACATTAGTGCCTACCACAAGGTCAAAAACGATCAAATTGGTGATGTTGCTGTTGTACGTACAACTAGGGGAGGCTTCGCTTTACCTACAGCTTGGAACGATTGGTATGCCAATTATGAGTGGAGTGGTGGTCTAGTCCTAGATATGATCATCCACGATTTCGACTACTTAAGATGGCTACTTGGACCTGTAGAAAGAGTCTTTGCAAAGAGTACATTAGGTCGTGATTATAACCGCCTAGAGTACGCTTTAGTAACTTTGAAATTTAAGTCCGGCGCTATCGCCCACGTTGAAGGTAGTTGGGTAAATAGCGGTGGTTTCCATACTAGATTTGAAATGGCCGGAACCAAAGGTCTTATTGATTATGATAGCCGCCAAACAAGTCCAATTAAGCTTACCGTAAACAGACGAGATGGTACTCCAGGAGTACCTGTTCCAACAGGTGCATGGGAAGAAAGCCCATACACCACGGAGCTTAGAAACTTTATCAACGTCTTAGATGGTAAAGAAGGTATTGTTGTTGACGGTAATGAAGGTTATGAGTCGCTTAGAATTGCTTTAGCTGCTCTTGAATCAATAGAGACCGGCAAAGCGGTTTTGTTATAGGAGGTGAAGGCAATGAAAGTTGGTATGATTAGTTTTGCACACGTTCACGCTGGCGCTTATGCATCAGCTCTAAATGGTATACCACATGTAGAATTTGCTGGTATTTATGATGAAGATGAAGCTAGAGGAGCAGAAGCTGCAGAAAAATACGGCGTAGCCCACTTTAAATCTTTAGATGAAATGCTTGCAAGTGATATAGAGGCAGTTGTTATCTGCTCAACAAACGCAGATCATTGTCACTATACTGTAAAGGCAGCAGAAGCTAAAAAGCATGTATTGGTTGAAAAACCAATTGCTACCACTATCGAAGACGCCAAGCAGATGATTGAAGCTTGTAAAAAACACAACGTTAAACTACAAATCGCTTTTCCAGTCCGTTACATGCCTGCAATGGTTGAAGCCAAAAGAATTGTCCAGTCCGGACAGCTTGGCAGAATTCTTGCTATTAAAGGTACAAATAACGGATCAATGCCTGGTGGATGGTTTGTTGAAAAAGATAAATCAGGCGGCGGAGCAGTAATGGACCATACAGTGCACGTTGTCGATATCATTCGCTGGATGCTAGGTCTTGAATTTGAAGAGATCTATGCTGAATATGATCGTCTTATTTATGATATTCCTTCAGAAGATTGCGGAATGTTGACTATGGAGCTAACAGGCAATGTCTTTGCAACCTTAGATACATCTTGGAATCGTCCCAAATCATATCCTACCTGGGGTGGCGTTACTTTAACCCTCATTGGTACCTCAGGTGTCTTAGAGATGGATGCCTTCGGCCAGTACTATAATGTATATAGAGACGAAGCAACCAAAGCCGAATGGGCAAACTTTGGTGGAAACATGGATTACATCCTAGTTAAAGATTTCGTAGATGCTTGCATCAATGACAAACCAGTGAAGATCACAGGCGAAGACGGACTACGAGCCCTTGAGGTTGCTCTTGCAGCCTATGAGTCAGGCAGAATCCATCAGCCTGTCAAGATCGAAGATATAAGATAACAACAAAAAGGAACTCCTAAGATTGAAATGAGAACCTACTTGTAGACAGCTAAAAAGAGTCTATCACGAGGATCTCAGTTCAGATACTGGAGTTCCTTTTAAAATAAAAAGAAGAGACAAAAGACCTTTGCCTCTTCGGCCATAAGCCATTTATGAGATTAAGACGGCTAGATGGCGCGTTCTACTTTGCCACTTTTCAAACATTTAGTGCATACATATGCTCTCTGTTTGTGACCATCGAGGACGATACGCATCCTCTGAAGGTTTGGCTTCCACCGGCGAGATGAAATTCTGTGAGAGTGACTGATTTGGTTACCATAAACAGTACCTTTGTCACAAATAGCACACTTTTTGCCCATCAGCGCCACCTCCTTTAGTTCAATGCACATTTGCAATTATAGCATTAGAGCTTAACTTTGGCAAGTTATTTCGCTACTGCCTTTTATTAAGGATGGTTTATTTTTTTTTGTTATGAATAATCTTATATAGCAGTAGTTACTTTTAGGTAAAGATGCCAATAATAGAACTAGTAGCGGAACTAACTTCAAAGCAAGTTGTATGTTCATATAGGTGCATTTAAATAATTGCCTAGTTTTGGGATAACATGATATAATACTGAATTAGCATCAGGTAATAAAATTAGAGAAGGATTCTATCTGCAATTAGAGAATATTTCCATATGTCCTAAATAGGGAGGGAGATCTATGCCCGAGATTATCAAGAACTCTTACGGTCAAATCAATATTACCGAAAACGTGATTGCCAACCTCGCTGGGGCAGCTGCTATAGAGTGCTATGGGGTTGTGGGAATGTCTTCTCGTAATATCCACGATGGTATTGCTGAGTTATTCGGTTGGGATTCGATGGATAAAGGTATTGATATTGATATAGCTAGCAATGAAATAATCGTTAACATCTATTTGCAAGTTGAATACGGTGTAAAAATCAATGAAGTAGCCCACAACGTAATGGAAAGAGTAAAATACTCTCTCGAACGTAATGTTGGCATACCAGTACGTGAAGTCAATGTCCATGTACAGGGGGTGCGTGTACCCAAAGAGACAATACAGTACCCTGTGATATTATAGGAGGTTAGTTTTTGGTATGGCTAATGTGACCAAAATAGATGGAGATACGTTTAAGCAGATGATTTCTGCTGCATCTTCATATTTACTAGATAATAAAGAGAGAGTAGATGCTCTTAACGTCTTTCCTGTTCCAGATGGAGACACAGGAACAAACATGTCACTGACTTTCAAAGCTGCGTCTGAGGAACTTGGGAAGATTAGTTCCCAAAAGGTGTCTGATCTTGCTCAAGCCTTAGCTCGTGGAGCATTGATGGGAGCTAGAGGAAACTCTGGTGTTATCCTTTCACAGTTGCTGAGAGGTTTTGCGAATGAAACAGACGCATTAGAAGTTTTAGATGGTGTTGCCTTGGCAAAGTGTCTTAATGGTGCTTCTAAAATGGCATATAGGGCGGTTATTAAGCCAGTTGAAGGTACAATCTTAACTGTAGCAAGAGAGGCTGGCGAGGCTGCCCTTCGTGCAGCAAGAGAGAAAAACGATGCTCAGCATGTACTCACAAATTTTTTAACAGCTGCACATGAGTCCTTAAACAATACCCCTAAACAGCTACCTGTTTTACGTGAAGCTGGTGTAGTAGATGCTGGTGGCGCAGGATATGTAGTAATCTGGGAAGGTGCCGTTAAATTTTTAACTGGAGATATTAAAGCCCAGGATCTTGTTAAAGTCGATGATACAACGACCTTTGCAGGAGTATTAAGTGAAGAAAGTATTGAGTTCCAATACTGCACGGAGTTTTTGGTTCAGGGAGACAACATACCTCAAGAAGATTTAAAAGACTATCTTGCAGATATTGGTGATAGCCTCATCGTTGTCGGTGACGGCGATTTAGTAAAGATCCATGTTCATACCAACAACCCTGGTTTGGCACTTGAAAAAGCTGTTAACTACGGCCAGCTTCTTAAGATTAAAATCGAAAACATGATAGAACAAAATAAAGAGGCTGTATCTAGTGGTAAAGCAGGATGGACTACTGAATCTGGTGCTGTCGAATTTAAATCGACCCAGAAAAAAGATGTAGAACAAGAGCTCGGTGTTGTAACTGTTGCAGCTGGAGAAGGAATCTCTGTAATTATGCAATCTCTAGGAGCAGATCGTGTTATCTCTGGTGGGCAGACAATGAACCCATCGACAGCTGATATTTTAGATGCTGTTGAGAACTGTCCCGCACAAAATGTTATTATTCTACCTAATAATAAAAATATTGTTACGACGGCAGAGCAGGTTCCTGATGTAACAGAAAAAAATGTTTTTGTTATCAAGAGTAAAACAATCCCACAAGGCATTAAGGCGCTCTTAAGTTACGATCCCGATATGAGCGCTGAAGATAATGTTAAAAATATGAAGGACGCAATTAAGGAAGTAAAAACTGGTGAGGTTACCTTTGCAGTCCGAGATACTAATATGAATGGGATGCAGATAGCAGAAAAAGATGTTATTGGTCTTATTGAAGGCAAAATTCAAACTGTAGGTAAGGATGTCAGTGGAGTTGTCAAAGAGCTTGTCAGCAAACTTGTTGATGAGAACTCAGCAATTCTTACCTTATATTTCGGAGCTGACATCGAAGAAGATGCAGCCAAAGAGCTAGTAGATGAATTAAACGAGCAATATCCCGATTTAGAGATGGAAGCATATAGTGGCAATCAGCCTTTATATTACTACCTAATCTCTGTAGAGTAAGGAGGGAGCTAGCGCGTCTTCATATGAGTAAAACAGTTATTGTGATAGACAGTACAGCTGATCTACCTAAGAGCATTCGTGAAGAGTTAGACCTCCATATAGTACCTTTAAATGTTCATTTTGGGACTGAAGTTTTTAGAGATCAGGTCGATTTAAACAGCCAAAGCTTTTATGCTAAGCTTAAAGAGAACAAGTCAATGATACCAAGAACGTCTCAGCCTTCTCCCGCGCAGTTTGTTGATGTATATAAGCAGGTAGCAAGTTCAGACGATCAAATTATTAGTTTTCACATTTCGAACAAAGCTAGCGGAACTATCCAATCTGCTCTGATCGCTAAATCGCTTTTGCCTGAGTATAATATCGAAGTTATCGATAGTGAAGGCCTGTCAATCCATTATGGGATGCAGGTTATCGAGATGGCGAAAAAGGCTAGAGAAGGCGCATCAGTAGAAGAGATATTAAAGCACAGAGAACTAGTCAAAAAAAATATCCAAGTCTGCTTTACGGTAGAAACGCTCGAATATATCCACAAAAATGGACGTATAGGCAGTGCCAGTGCCTTTTTAGGAACTGTTTTAAGTATAAAGCCGATTTTATCTATAGAAAATGGTATGGTCTCTGGTATTGAAAAGATTAGAGGCAGAAAGAGAGCTTTAAAACGTCTAGTAGAATACATTGTAGAAAAAACAGCTGACTCAACTGGTGAAAACCTTTATCTTGGTATTGTCCAAGGAGACGCTATGGAAGAAGCAGATGCCCTAGAAGCAGAGCTTAGAAAGGTGTTTCCAAAAGTAGGTTCTATTCTAAGAGCTGATATGGGACCGATTATTGGTGCTCATGCAGGCCCCGGAACTGTGGGTATTGTAGCTTATAAAATTTAGCTATTTCCAAATTAAATTAGGAATGGATTGAGACCATGCGTATAGTTGGTGGAAGGCATAAAGGCAGAACAATAAAAGGACCAGTGAAAGCCGATCATTCTAAAACCAGACCAACTACCGATAGAGTACGCGAATCATTGTTTAATATTATTGCTCCCCATATTAGGGGAGCAAATTTCCTTGATTTGTATGCTGGTACTGGTGCTGTAGGGATTGAAGCCCTTAGTCGTGGAGCACGAAGCCTTACTTTAGTAGAGAAAGACAGATTTATGGTTAAGATAATTAAAGACAATTTAAGTAGCTTAGGAGAGGAAGCAGAGGTTCTACCATTGGATGTCTCAAAAGCATTGGAAAATTTGAGGCAAAAAGATAGTAAATACGATATTATTTTTGCTGATCCTCCCTATCATTTGATGGTTTCGCCTAAGCTTTTTGAGCTTGTCGAGCCAATCTTAATTAAGGGAGGTCTATTTGTTTTAGAGCATAGCAACAAAGAGAAATTTACTCAGGATGTGTTAGTCGACTTAAGAGATTACCTTTATGGTGAAACGACTATTTCTTTATACATGCGGGAGGAGCTTTTATGAAAATTGCAGTCTGTCCAGGAAGTTTTGACCCTTTAACAAATGGTCATGTAGATATTATAAACAGAGCGGCTATGGTGTTTGATAAGGTTATTGTTGCTGTGTTACATAACCCTAATAAAAAACCGCTTTTTACCATGGAAGAACGCGAAAAGATGATCAAGGAATCCCTTGAAAATCTACCGAATGTGGAAGTGGAATCTTTTAGTGGCTTATTGGTTGATTATGCAAGGCAAAGAGGTGCTTGCGCAATAGTGAGGGGGCTTAGGGCTGTATCAGACTTTGAAATTGAACTTATGCAAGCTTCTGTAAACCGCAAGCTTGCACCGGAAGTAGAGACAATCTATATGATGACTAGCAATGATTTTTCGTTTCTTAGTTCTAGTGTAGTTAAAGAAGTAGCTAGTTTCAATGGAGATGTCACTTGTATGGTTCCTAAAGTGGTTGCAAAGAAGCTCGCTGAAAAATTTGGCAAGTAAGGGGAGAGGCTGGATGTCTAAGGTTGAAGAAAAGTTAAATGAACTTACGGTTTACCTCGGATCGGCAAAAGAACTTCCCTTGACAGAAATGGTCTTAGTAGATCCTAAAAAAGTGCTGGCATTAGCAGAAGAGATTAAGAACAATTTGCCTAAAGAGCTTGCAGCTGCACAAGCCTTACTTAAGGACAGTGAGCAGGTTGTGGCCGACGCAAGGAAAAGGGCGTACAAAGAATACTTAGTAGCTGTAGCTAGAAATGAAGAGATACTTAAAAATAACGATATGGTAAAAGAAGCTCGTGAAAAAAAAGAGAAAATACTAGAAGAAGCAAAGACTGAGGCTAATTATTATGTTGATTCAACTTTAGAGTGGGTAGATAGTAAGTTTTTAGAGATGCAAAGGATGTTAGAGAAGAATTTAGAAGCAACAAAGACAGGACGTTCAGAGCTTAAACGGTTTAAAATTCAAAAATAAAGTAACTGTTATAAAAAACATAATCGTAAGAAAAGCACCTGTTTCGGGGTGCTTTTCTTATTCGGGAAGAGCAAAACTTTAGAAAATTGTATTAGGGATCTTTCAAAAACTAGTTTAGATTCCTATAGTTTACAGTTAAGGTTAAGTTGAACAAGATTGGTTATTTAAAATGTTTCTTTATAAATTTATAGGTGATATTATAGCTCGCTATAATATCAGGGCATTCAATCATTGCTCCATCACCAGCCTGATACCATCCACGCAAAGGATTACTACCGTAGGCTAGAGTAGTGGTTACTTAGGTAGTAATTATAACGCTCTCTTTGGCATTTGATAATCAAAGGTTCGGAATTAGTTTCGAACTGTAACCTTATGCCAGAGGTTTTAGCTTCGATAGGTGTTCTTAAAAGTCTAAAGGTATCTTTAACTCGATTAAACGCACATAGTTGCACGAAAGTCTCTATCAATGTTGTCTGTAAAATTATGTACAGAATGCAGCTAATGGTCTGAAATTCAAGATGTCATAGCTTCTTTCAGAAACATGCCTTTCAAATGTCAGAGGCTTTCTGTCTTCTTACCTTGACTGAAGAGAGATAACAAGGATTCTCTGAATCACATGGATAATTTGTAGTTTCTGAAGGGTTATTAATCATAACAACGACCTTAGTGTTCTGGCCTAAATCACCTGTTTTTTCGCTTGCGTTTAATCCATACTATTAAATGCATCAAAGTCATGGTCGGGTTTTAGCTACCCATCTCACCACCAAATTCGTTCATCTTTAGTGGCTAAACTCCATGTAGCAAAGTTACGTTCTAAAGGACTTAAAATCCCAAGAGCGAGAAGGGGTGAAAGAACCATTTTGCGACTCTTGGTCTTTCTCCAGATATGCTATGTAAGGAAGATCATGGTTTTCCTTACATTTGGAGCTATTTACTTGTTCATAAATAAAAGTATGTCACAGTCAAATCCAGTTTCTTCAGGTACTCTTAGGGTATCTCTGGAGATCAAATGAAATAAGTTTTTAGCGAAGAACCTATTAAATATTCATTCCAAATGCCAACATCGAGTTTTACTGCGACATAGCTACCCTTGATTTTTTTGCGGCAAGCTCAAACTGAGAGCTTCTAGTAGAATCTGTTAGTAGCTCTTTGGTAGCCTAATAATTAGTTGTAACCACACTGCATTCAATATCGTTAATAGAAGTAGCCAAACTGATTTCTATGCGAAATAATATACTTGTCAGTTCATCTCTTACAAAAACCATATCGATAGTACCAACTATATCGTTGATCTCTTGAGCAAAGATAATGATGTGGTGGTCTTTACCTTAATAGCCCCCTGAATTAGGGTGTTAAAAATTGGCAAGATCAAGTCTACCATTAATTATCTCGCTATTTTGACTAGGATATGGCGCATTTGTCGTCATCTACTCTGTAAGGTTTGTCTTGATATAATAAACGAAAGGTTCTAAAAAAGGTTCAAAAGTGACTTTGTTCTTTAAAAAATCAAA
>JAQVYS010000091.1 GCA_028708605.1 Bacillota bacterium | reverse complement strand
ATCATCTTGCTAACAATCGAGTACTTAAACTCTTCACTGTATCTAGCCATTTTTGACCCTCCCGTAAGTCCTCTGTTTTAACTATACTTTACTGAGGAACCTACGACAACTATCCTGACACAGGGGGGAAGCAGGAGGCAAAGCCCTGACCCAAGGAACACGAACATCATTAGGCAGTGGATATGGGATGAGTTTGCGATACAAAACGAAGTCCAATTAACTACACGGACAGACCAATGTAGATGATGTGGATACATGGGGTGAAAGTGAATCGTCTTACCATGGGAGGTCTCATGGACGCGAGGAGATATATTCAAATTGCGGTTGAAACAAGATTTGCCGTGAGAAGTCAGCTGATGCCATAGTACTCGAGTTAATCGAGGAAGGGCTACCCACAGAAGAATGGTGAGGAACATAAAGGATACGTGGGAGCGTACGACTCGATGAAGATAGCTGAAAACAACATCACCAACGCATACATGCCAACTGAGAACCTACTTGAGAAAGTCATAGATATCCAAAATTTCAGTCAAGCCTTCCATAAGGTGAAATCCAATAAAGGAGCACCGGGGGTAGACGGAATGGGAGTCGATGAACTTAGGAATTATCTCGAGAAGAATCTCACAAGTATCAGAGAAAGTATTCAAAACGGTAAGTATAAACCTAACCCAGTTAGACGGGCAGAAATACCCAAAGAAAACGGGAAAAAGAGGAATTTAGGAATACCCACAGTGGTAGACAAAGTAGTGCAACAAGCGATTGCTCAAGTACTAACGTCGATCTACGAAGAACAGTTTTCTAACAACAGTTTTGGATTCCGCCCCAGAAGAAGTGCACATGATGTTATTAGACAGTGCCAAGCATATGTGGACGAAGGGTACAAATATGTGGTGGACATGGACCTCGAAAAATACTTTGATACAGTAAATCATAGTAAGCTGATCGAAGTGTTATCGCGGACCATCAAGGATGGCAGGCTAATATCCCTAATACACAAATATCTTAGGGCGGGAGTTGTGGTAAAACACAGATTTGAAGAAACAGAAATAGGAGTACCTCAAGGAGGACCTCTAAGTCCGTTACTCAGCAACATCATGCTGAATGAACTCGACAAAGAACTCGAAAGAAGAGGTCATAAATTTGTCCGGTACGCAGATGACATGATGATCTTTTGTAAGAGTGCAAAGAGTGCAAAGCGCACCTTGAAGAATATCTTACCATTCAAGGAATGAAGTCTTACGAAACCTAGGTTTCATATACTTCTCGGATTACTATCAGCATGTTACAGCGTAAACAAGGGAACCGCCGTGTACCGAACGGTACGCACGGTGGTGTGGGAGGTCGGCTACTCAATTAATGGGTAGCCTCCTACCCGATTAAAATACACTAAAGGAGATGACTAGATTGGAAAAACAATTTTGGAGCGAATATAAATCCTCTTTTTTCCCTGTTCCGCTGGTGGTTGTTTCAGTTGACGGTAAAGAAAAGCCAAACCTAATTACCCTAGGCTGGACAGGTGTTTTAAACTCAGAACCTCTAATGGTCGGCATCTCTGTAAGACCTAACCGCTATTCGAGTAGTTTTCTTCATGAGCAAAAAGTCTTTGGCTTAAATATTCCCAATAAAAACCTTGTGCTAGGCACAGATTACTGCGGCATCAAATCAGGAAGAGATATAGATAAAATAAACGAGTTAAATTGGCATGTTTTTCGTGGAGAGAGTCTTGGCACGCCTTTGATTGAGGAGTTTCCTGTCAGTGCTGAGTGTAAAGTTACTCAGATCCTTCCTTTAGGGAGCCATGAGCTTTTTTTAGCTGAAGTAAAAGGGGTATATATAGATAAAGAGTATTTAAACGGTAATAGAATTGACTGGGCAAAAGCCGAAGGGCTAGCCTATGGATCAAAGACTTATTTTCTAGTTAAAGAAGCGCTCTATAAACAAGGAGACTCTCTACAGGAGCTGAAAAAATGACTTTTCTTGTTGACTACCATATGCACACTAAAAGATGTAACCATGCAGACGGAACCATGGCAGAATATGTCGACCAAGCACTAAAGATCGGTTTAACAGAGATTGGCTTTTCAGATCATCTTCCATTAAGTGCAGCTCCAGATGATGTTTTGGCTAGAGACTGGGCTATGCAAGAAGAAGAGCTAACAGAGTATGTAAATGATATCCACGTTCTTCAAAAAAGATATCCTAATATATCCATTAAAGTGGGTATTGAAGCAGATTATTTTTGTGATCAAAAAAGCAATCAAAAAACCAGAGATTTACTTGATAGAGTAAAATGGGATTATGTTATCGGTTCGGTCCATCACTTAGGAACCTGGGTTATTGATTCTTCAGAGAATCTTGATGAGTTCGAAAAAAGAGATCTCTTTAAGGTCTATGAAAACTATTTTGAAACAGTAATAAAAGCAGCTAATAGTGGACTATATGATGTTTTAGGCCATATCGATGTTATTAAAAAATACGGTTATGTACCTAAAGAGAATCTTAGCTCTTTATACAAGGACGTGGCTAAAGAGATTAAAAAAAGCGGCATTGCATTTGAAATTAACACCTCTGGATTAAGAAAACCGATTGGTCAGATTTATCCAGCACCGCTTCTTCTAAAGGAGCTTTTATCTTTAGAAGTGCCAGTTACTCTTGGCTCAGATAGTCACAGCCCTCTTGAAGTCGGCAAGGATTTTGATGTTGTGGTAAAACTTTTAAAAGATTTTGGTACTAAAGAGATTGCAATCTTTAATAAACGTCAAAAAATAATGAAGCCTCTAGAATAAAGGCAATAAGGTGGTTTAGTAAATGCTTGATGTACAAGGATTTATAAGCGAAATAACCAGTTTAGATGAGTATCAAAACCAAATCACAGCTGTAAAAACTATACCACCTCAAAAAGCCAAATACGGCGAGGTAGAATTAGGTGAGATTTTAGAGCCACTATTAAAACGTGTTGGTATTAAGAAACTCTACACTCACCAAGCCTTATCACTAAAACAAGCAAGAGCTGGAGAGAATTTAGTTATAGCTTCGGGTACTGCAAGTGGCAAAACGCTCTGTTACAATCTTCCGGTTTTGGAGGCTTTAGCCAAGGATCCAAGTGCTACAGCTCTTTATCTTTATCCCACTAAAGCTTTGGCCCAGGATCAGCAGAGAAAGATTCGAGAGCTTTGGCCAGATCTTGTTTTTGGAACTTTCGATGGAGATACGCCTCCAAATGATAGAAGAAAACTAAGAGACAAGGGTAGACTCCTTCTCACCAATCCAGATATGCTAAATGGTTCTATTTTACCTCATCATGATTCCTTCAATAGCTTTTTGAAAAACCTTAAATATGTTGTACTTGATGAGGTCCATACCTATAAAGGCGTTTTTGGCTCTCATGTTTCAGTTGTACTTAGCCGGTTAAAACGCATTGCAGAAAAATACAACTCTAAGCCACAGTTTATTATGACAAGTGCTACGATTAAAAACCCTGAAGAGCTTGCTAGGTCTCTTATCAAAGAGCCAGTATTGGTTGTCGATAATGATGGAGCCCCAAAGGGTAAAAAGACCTTTGTGCTTTGGAATCCTCCTTTTGACCAGAGTCAAGGCGTACGTCTAAGCGCAAACACAGAGGCAAACCGGCTTTTTGTGAGTCTTATTAAAAAAAGAGTACGCACCATTGCGTTTGTAAGAGCTAGAGTTACAGCAGAGCTATTGTATCGCTATGCTATAGATGAACTTGAACGTTTCGGACTTGCAGACAAAGTTAAGCCTTACCGAGGAGGTTATCTGCCCGAAGATCGTAGACAAATAGAGCAGGCGCTCTTTTCAGGCGACCTCTTGGGGGTAACCTCTACTAATGCTCTTGAGCTGGGGATTGATATTGGTGGTCTTGATGCCTGTATCATCGTAGGTTATCCAGGGTCTATATCGTCTGTTTGGCAGCAGGCAGGACGAGCTGGACGTGGCAGAGACGACTCGTTGGTCTTTTTAATAGCAAATGCTGACCCTATCGATCAGTTTGTTATTCAGCATCCTGACTATTTTTTCGCACAAAATCCAGAAAGCGCAGTTATCGATCCTGACAACCCTTACATTTTGCTTAATGAGCTACGGGCGATGGCTTATGAACTTCCTCTTAAAAAAGATGAAATTATCTCGCTAAGTGAAAATGCCCCTGCAGTTACAGAGCTTCTGGCAGAGACAAATGAGCTTGCCGTTCGAGCTAACCGGTTTTTCTGGATAGCTAAGGGCTATCCCGCATCTGACATCAACCTGCGTAATATATCTGAAAATACTTACTCGATCGTCGAGAGACTTGGCGACAAAAACGAAGCAATTGGCAGTATCGATGAATTGTCTGCTTTTACTCAGCTTCATCCTGAAGCAGTCTATCTTCATAATGGAGATACCTATCTAGTAAGAGAGCTAGATGTTGAAGGAAAGATTGCCTATATTGAAAGGGCAGATACTGACTATTTTACTCAGTCAGTAACAGAGCGCAGAGTTTTAGTCCAAGACCAGAGACTTAGTCGCAACTACCAAGGATCTGTGTTTGGTTTTGGAGACTTGGATGTTACCTTTATTACTTACATGTTTAGAAAAATTAAGTTCTATACTAAAGATTCTTTTGGTTATGGAAGTATTGGGCTACCACCTTCTACCTTAGAAACCTGCGGCCTTTGGCTAGAGATTTCGCCAAAAGAGCTTTCTGCAGTGGTAAAATATGGTAGAGATCCTCGGGAAGGATTACTGGGCATTGGCAATGTTCTAGCTTCGCTTATGCCTCTATATATCCTCTCTGATCCAGGGGATGTAGGAAGTGCAGTTGACAGTTCTAACTCAGGAAGACCTGCTCTCTTTCTCTTTGATCGTCACAGGGGAGGTATCGGTATAGCGGAAAAAGCTTTTGAAATTATGGAGGATATGCTTCCTAAAGCTTTAGAAGTCATTGAAGGTTGCTCCTGTGAGAGAGGATGTCCTTCTTGTGTAGGCGCTCCGAGAACAAAAGGTGATCTATTAGATCCTGATGCTTCTCCAAGAGGTAAACTTCCTGACAAAGAGGCTGCGCTTATTATTTTACACAGTATTTTAGGGTTAAAGGAATATGTGCCAATTGTAGAAGAAGAAGAAATACCATGGGAAGTAAAGCCTTTAGCAGAAAGCACAGAAAACCGCTTAAGGCAAATTTTAGGAAAGATCAAAGAGAAAGGAAGATAATAGTGAAAGAAGAGATACTAAAAAAGGCTCAGGAACTTAATCTGCTTCTGAAAAATAGTGAGGAGTACAAATCCTATGTAGAAGCTAATAATAACGTCAAAGATCATTCCGCTGCTGATATCATGATCAGCGATTTTAGAAAAAAGCAGCAAGAGGTCCAGCAAAAAGCTATGGAAGGTATTGACATTGAAGGGGATCTTAAAAATCTGCAAAAACTTTGGGATGTAATTAGTATTAATCCTTATGTGAGAGCTGTTATTGAAGCAGAATTGTCCTTTGGACAGCTTTATGGCGAAGTAATGCAAGAGCTTGGCAGTGGTATAGAGCTCCTTGATGGCACAAAACAGATAGAGGATAAGAGTGATCAATGAGAATTGGGGTAGGCGTCAAAAAAGCGGAAAGTGCAGTAGTAATTGGGGATGTCACTTTAGGTGATAACGTTAGCATTTGGTATAATGCTGTAATAAGAGGAGATATTGCACCAATAACTATAGGTAAGGATAGTAATGTACAAGAAAATTCAGTCATCCACGTGACAAAAGACATTCCTGTCTCAATTGGGGAAAGAGTCACGATAGGTCATGCAGCAATTATCCATAGCTGTGTTATAGAAGATAACGCTCTTATCGGCATGGGAGCTACTATTTTAGATGGTGCTATAATTGGTGAGGGAGCTATGGTTGGAGCAGGAGCGTTAGTAGGTCCTGGAAAAGTTATTCCTCCAAGACATTTAGTTGTTGGTATTCCAGGCAAAGTAATACGAGAACTAACTCTAGAGGAGTTAGAGGCCAATCAGGAAAATATTAGCGAATACTTGGAAATATCTAGTGAATTACCCGATCTTAAATAGAGGACTATCTTAAATAGAGGACTCTAGATAAACTACCTGTGGTAGTTAGTCTAGAGTTTTTTTATATGTGAATAACAAAATCACTTGATATAGTTAAATCACAAGTTCTATGGCTGTATTATAACTTAATCGCAAAAAGGGTTGATGATAGTGAGCAGAGCGAAATAGTAGCGAGTTTCTTACAAGATGCCAAACTGGATCTTGGATTATGTAATTGTTAATGTTTATTTTACCTCATTCTTTCTTCAAATTAATAAACAACGCAAGACCGCAATGCTATATGAGTCAAAGGGGTAGTGTCAAGAATCTTGTGTAAATCCATCCCCATACTTTTTCAGGAATATTTCTTGAAGTTCATCATGAGCTTGGACAAAGCCCTTCATTTTTCGGGTAGACCATTTAGAATTACTTTGGACTAT
>JAQVYS010000022.1 GCA_028708605.1 Bacillota bacterium | reverse complement strand
CTTAGCCTTTGCGATACAATGTTTTAAGCGAAAAAACAAATCGAAAGGATGCTAAGAAATAACCCAACTCAATATTACTATTGATTCAGATCAAATTCACACGTTAATTGCTCATTTGCAGCACATTGAGCAACTTAGTGTAAAATTATTGTCGAAAAAAAAAGAAAGAGAATAGTTCCCCGTGTTATGATTAAGGTGCAAATAATAATCGACAGAAGGGAACTACTCTCATGAACATTATATCGAAACTTCAAGAACTTATCAGCAATAACAACAGCAACATTTTCGAACAGTGCTTAGAAGGTACTAGCTTTACTGAACTAGTCGGTACAACAGAGAAATTTGTATATCAGTTAGGGCGCCTTGTGATAGAAAGTGGCATGAAAATAGTTGAAGATGAGATAGATAAGCATCCAGCTAGAAAGCAGAATTGGCATATAGAACGAAGAAATGATAAAAAAACTATTTCGACAGTGCTGGGTGATGTAACCTATTCTAGGACCTATTATTGCAACAAGAAGAACCAAAGTTACGCTTATCTGTGTGACAATTGGTTTGGAATAGAGAAACACGAAAGAATTGAACATAACCACCATTGCGGAGTTTAGGAACAAAGAGGTACATGGTACCCATACGGGTGTCAAAGCACCTGACTCGATAACCAGTCCTTTGGGGATTACATTCGGATTTTAAAGCATGGATTTTAGCGCTAACTTCAACTTCCATAAGTTGTTCACACAACCACTTAAGCATAGAAAGCATAGTATCTTCTTCGGTTAGAAATTGCAATAATATTTTGTCTAGACTTAGGTTACTATTAGAGTAAACCATCGGTAACACTCCTTTTTGGTTTGCTCGATACTCACCAATTTTGGAGTTACTGGTGGTTTTCCTTTTTATGCTTTTGCAAACTGAATTATACTTGACCAAATAAACGTGTTTTGGGGTAGTGTATTCTAGTAATTTATGATAACAAAAAAGACCGCTAAGTGCGGTCTTTGCAATGTTTTAAGTGGTGCGCCCGACAGGACTCGAACCTGTGGCCTCTTGATTCGTAGTCAAGCACTCTATCCAGCTGAGCTACGGGCGCATATAAAAGATTATGGAGCCCGCAATCAGAATCGAACTGATGACCTCATCCTTACCATGGATGCGCTCTACCTACTGAGCTATGCGGGCAATATAGTTGGTGCGGTGAGTGGGACTTGAACCCACACGGGGATACCCATACGCCCCTCAAACGTACGCGTCTGCCTATTCCGCCACCACCGCGTATAATTATAAGTTAATTACTCTGTTGGAGCCGACGACCGGAATTGAACCGGTGGCCTGCGCATTACGAATGCGCTGCTCTGCCTGCTGAGCTACGTCGGCAGAATGGAGGCGGCACCCAGATTTGAACTGGGGAATCGGGATTTTGCAGACCCCTGCCTTACCACTTGGCTATGCCGCCGTATTCTTTTGACTCTACTGGAGCGGATGAAGGGTCTCGAACCCTCAACCTCTGCCTTGGCAAGGCAGCGTTCTAGCCAATTGAACTACATCCGCAAATTGGTGCCGAAGGCCGGAATCGAACCGGCACGTGGTTTGAGCCACGGCAGATTTTGAGTCTGCTGCGTCTGCCAGTTCCGCCACTTCGGCACATCAAGTATTACGAACTCACTGACAGTCTCTATTATATGATGAAAAGTATTAGAATGTCAACACCTATTTCATGCTTTTTAGTCGCCAAAGCTCATCAGTAGTTGGGCCTAATATCTGTATTTCTTCGTTTTGGCGAACTATTACTCGTCCTTTGCTTTTGTCTACAATAGTGCCAATTACTTCCGCATCTATTTTAGCTTCATGTAACTTATTAAGTAGCAAATCAGATTCTGAGGTAACCATTATCAGCGTACCTGAAGACAGAAGCTTTAGAGGATCTAAGCCTAATTTGTCACAAATAGCTTTAGTTTCAGGTCTTATTGGGACTGCATTTGCATCAATTTCAAAACCTACCTCAGAGGCCTCAGCTATCTCCCACATTGCCCCGAGTACTCCACCTTCGGTTGTGTCATGTAAAACTTTGACATCTAAGGAGCTAGCAATGCGACCTTCTGGAATTATACTAATCATATCATAAAACTCTGCTGCCTCATCTAAAAGATTTGCTGGTAGGTCAGATAATATATCTCGATATTCCTTAGCTAGTATTGCAGTACCTTCAATACCTGCACCTTTACTAATAATAATCTTATCTCCTATTTTTGCCCCACTGCTAGTTGCTAACTTATCTTTAGTAACCTTACCTAAGGCAGTAACAGCAACAACAGGCTCTGTGACCTTATCTGTAAACTCAGTATGTCCCCCGATTACCTGGACACCAACTGCATGTGCTGTCTCTGATATCTCTTTCATAATTCTTTCTACATCACTAGGTGTATCATTTACAGACATCAGGAGCAACACTTGGATCGCAAAAGGCTCTGCTCCATTAGAGACAACATCATTACAAGATACATGAACAGCAAGTCGCCCAATATGCGAGCTAGCACCAGTTATAGGATCTACTGATATTGCTAGAAGCCGATCTTCCATGTCGATTATAGCACTGTCTTCGCCTAAAAGAGCGCCAATTAAAACTTCAGGCCTTTTAGTACCTTCAAAACGCAATACTGAACTCTTCAACAGATCTGGTGAAAGCTTACCCACTTCCATCTTAGTCCTCCTCATCTTTAGAGGCTGGTATCTCGCTTGCGTGTTTATTTAACCAATCTAGCATTTCTTCTTTACCAGTCTTTGTCTTTTTAACTTTTTCCTCTTCCATCTTACCTTTTAGCTTCTCTAAAGACAAAAAAGGTTTATGAGTTATAGGCTCATTATGGTTTATGTAAACAGGATTATCAAGTCTTTTAAGCAACTTTTTCATAAAAGCAGCGTCTTTTGTCTGATCACTCAAAATGCGTATCAAATCATATCCTTTTTCAAAAAGATAGGTTTCCTTTCTTTTGTCTATCTGCATTTTTTCGGGAAGTAGATGGCTATAGCCATCTACTTCTACAGCGATATCATCCACGAGAAAGTCGACCTCGTAAGGGCCGACTCTTACACCCATCTTATATTTTATACCTGCTTTGTCAAAAGCCTTTTTAACCCTTTTTTCACCTTCGGTTTGTGCCATTTCAAAACAACCTTTCAAAGATTAATCAAGCCTCTAGCAGGAGGTAAAGCTACCTGTTATAATCAACTTTAGGATCAAGTTTAGCTAACGAATCAATAATTCTAAAAGCATCCTTTTCTTTTAGTCTTCCTACCAAAGTTATGATAAAACCCTGATTCATCAACTGAAATACTCCCATACTATCCTTGTACAGCACAGAGACATGTTTTCTATCTGACATTGATTTAAGTGGGCTGATAAACAAAGAATAATATTCGGAGCCATCATGAAAGCGATAAACCACATGATTTTCATCTAAATACTCATCAATATTGACATCTATTAAAACCCAATTATCTGGTAGCCACTCAGGATAATATACATCATTGATATCATTTTGTAAAAGGAGCTCGCCAACTAACGCTCTCTCCCAAGCTTTTCGGTCTCTAAGCACAATAAAATCCATTGGCAAATCAAAAGCCCCTTGCCTAAATTCTGGATTAGTTCTGATGTTTCTGCGTTCCCTTATTTGGACAAGTCTTCCTCTTTGATAAAGTTCTTCCTTAAAGATTGTCATATCTGCAAGATTGATATACTGCTTAGTCTGAAATGGCAAAGCTTTTGCCGATAGAGTAAGAATAGAAACTTCCTGTCCTTCAAACATACCCTTTGAAACATCCTCAGGCATCCACTCAACTAACTGCTCTTTAGCTACACTTTCATAAACATATGGAATATTTTCTAACCAAAGGTAATCTGTGTAATCTTTTTTTAACTCAACTTGAATTATTTCATCACTATAATAACCTGTTTCTTCTCTCCTAATAGTACCAGAATTTTCCCTAAACACGTTAAAATAGCGCACAGATACCCCTGCTGGCTCTGTGATTACAACGATTTCGTCATATGCTATAGGTATATTTTCAGTAACTTTTAAACTTTCCCACACATCGAGAGGACTCTCAGCAAAGATACTTATGGAAAGAACTAGAAATATCACCAGAAACATTAGGTTCACTCCCAGGAAACTAGACTGATAAAATCAGTGTTCTGGTTTCTTACATAGTTATTATGGTTATTATAATAATACTCAAATTCTTCGTTGTTTGTAGCTATAGTATTTTCATTACTGTAACCTAACACTATAGCCCCTCCCGCAAGAAGCAGTACTAAAGCTACAACTGCTGCCCATCTCTGGGATCTTGTAGAGGTTGGAACCAAGTGAATGTTTGGAATGGAGATGCTTTCTCTAGCTAATACTTTGAAGTTGCTTATTAGCCTTTCTAAGCGAGACACTTCAATTCTGCAAGTTAAGCAATCCTGTAAATGGATATCGATTTTTTGCATCTGAGATAAAGTTAATTCTTTATCAACATAAGCTGATAGCTGCTCATGGCTGGGGCATCTCACTTTTGCACACCCCCTTCGAAACTAGACCTTACCTTTTTTCGCGCATAAAACAAACGTGACTTCACTGTCCCCACCACAATTCCTAAAACATCAGCAACTTCCTGGTAGGTGAGCTGCTCAAGATCATGTAACACTAACACTGCTTTTTGTTCTGGTGGTAGTGCTGCGATAGCTAAACGCAATTTGTCCATATCATCTCTAACTTCAGCTTGCTCATGAGGTTCTAAATCTGTCGAAGGCAACTCCCGATTAGTCTCTGCTTTTAACCAATCTAATGAGAAAAGATGCCTCCAACTCCGTCTGCTTTTACGCCTAAGATAATCTTGGCAGACATTGGTTGTTATCCTGTAGACCCAGGTACTAATGCTACAGTCTCCTCGAAAGGAGCTCATTGATTTATATATCTGCATAAATGCTTCTTGAACCAAATCTTCAGCATCATCAGAACCTGCTAGTCGGCAAACTAGACGATACATTTTCCCTGAATACTCTGTGCATAAACAATCATATGCTTCATCGTCACCAGCTTTTAGTTTTTGTACAAGAGAATGGTCTTTTAACCTTTCTTCTAAAGCCATTTTCTTTACCACCTTTACTAAACTAGCTCAAAAAGATTAATATACACGTATAGACGTTAAATCTCCATAAGTGTTCAAAACTGGATTTAACTAGAAATGAACTTATCTAATTAGTTCGCAAAAAGTATACTGATAACCTGCTACAATATGTATAGCTCTGTTAAAAGCAGGGTATCCTGCCTTTAGAAAGCATTATCCCAATTTTCCGTTTAATATTATATCCCAAACAAAGCTAGGAGGTTTGTAGAATGAAAGTTAATGTTGATCCGGATCTCTGCATTGCCTGTGGTGTCTGTGAGGAAATATGTCCTGAAGTGTTTGAACTAGGAGATAATGACTTTGCACAAGTAATCGGCGACCCTGAAGACTATGAAGATGAAGTCCAAGAAGCAGCAGATGCTTGCCCAACTGAAGCGATCATCATTGAAGATTAGTTAAAAGACCAAAATTCTTCTATACGAATCTTTGCTGACGAAAATTTAAAAGCTTTGGCTACATCAACTACCCTTTTATTAGTTTGTTCGTGAGTTTAGAGAAGTGGAGCGCATTTTTAATCTGCGCTCCACTTTTATATTTAAATACCCTTAAATTTAAAATCCTTCTAAAAGACCTTCTGGTATCTCTTGAGGTAAGACTACCTCTAAGTCATCAACATAGATAACACCACTATCTTGAATCTCTGGTTTTGCCTCTACTAGATAGATTCTGTTTAGCCTTACAGGAAATGCCATATCTTGTGGGATATCAGTTGAAATGTAGCGCCATCCGATCCAATCGACATTTAGAACAAGATCTAAGATTTTATTCATTCCAGTAGCATCTTTAAGCTCTGCTCTAAACCAATGTCCATTACCATCACCATAGACCCAAACTCCTAGAGCTAGTGGTTTTCCTGGCAACTCTTTGTTGTAGTTTAAATAAGCTGCTCTCGTTCTGGTAGTGGTTGAAAAATCATAGGTTACCTTTGCTGCAAGATCCCCACTTCTTACCTGTTCATCAGTAAACTCTAGCCAACCGGTTACCTCTGCAGGGTAAGTGCTAAAACTCCACTGCGATGGGTTTTCAAAATCACTAAGCACAACTACGTTAGAGCCAATGACAACAGGAATCCCTGCACTAAGACCTCCAAACTTTGCAACAATAGCACCAGAAGTGTTTTCTGTGGCTGTAAAAATACCGTTTTTAATTTCACCTACATCGCCACGAACTTCCCAAGTAATATCATTTGGATAGATGGGTGCTACAAACCCGTTTACATCAGTTGCCTTTACTTTAAGACTGATTGTCTCTCCAACCGATGTAGAGATCTCACTTGGTTCAATTTCGATAGTCTCTATATCTTCTAAAACACGGATTTTTTGGCTCACGACCAAATCTGTTCCTGCAACCTTTGCAGTTACAGTTGCAACACCTGAATCCATTGGCTTAATATATCCGTATTCAACTCTAGCGATCTCAGGTTCTACCTCCCAAGCTACTTTAGCATTGTCTATTAAGCTGCCATCTGCAGCGTAGACTAATGCATTGATTTTCTGCAGCGTACTCATTAACGGAACGTTAAATGTATCCTCAGCAAAAGAGATAAACTTCCCATCTGATTCTAGTTGAATAACGATGTTATAAGCACTACTATCTTCAGTCTCGATAAAGACTCCAAGCCCGTTAGGGACTCTTCGTTCTCCACCATCTGAAGGTTTATTTACAACGGTATAAACATCAGTACCAGGTTTCTTTACAACCATTGCACTTGAGCCACCACCATCTAGATTGACTGCTCTATATGCACCGATTTCATCTTTGAAATACTCTGCTAGTTCCTTAAATGTAAAGCCTTTACTTCTTGAGGAACGACCATCTACGACAACTAGCCAAACCTTTTTACCATCTTGACTGATACCAACAGCAGTACGAGGATTAATGCCTGAAATGTCACTTGGAGCAATTGGTGCAACCTGGCCACGCTCTACAAGAAGCGGCTGGCCACCAACTAGTGTATTTAAGACATCTAAAGACGGATCTGCATACGCATTAAAAACCACAGTGTCTCCAACCTGCGCACTTTCACGAAGATATTTGGCATCTTGGTTACTTCCACAAACTACAAAACCACCTGCTGGAATAGGTACGGCGGGAAGATTGGTTCTTACATCAACTACTAAATTGTCTCCGTCAACAACTACCTCAGTGTAATCGGTTGCGTTTTTTGTCATAATATTGTCTTTGCCAGGTGTTGTTTTATAGAAGTTCTCATCAAAAACTGTGATTCTAGCCCAAGTAAAGTCCACTTCACAGTTTAATCCGTCTACATTCCTTCTAGTACCATCTGCAAAGGTAACGTTAGTTAAAAAGACAGGAGTCACAAAATCCGCTATATTATCGATATCTACCGCAAAGTGTGTCCAACCGCTTAAACCTGGGTGAGCCGATTTTATTAAACGTCCATCACTCATTTGGGCTCCAAGTGGAGCACCGGTACTAGCTATCAGAAAGAAATCTGCATTTACAGCCGCAATAGCACCAGCATTGTTAGCCATCTGGCTCATAGTCTGGGTTCTACCAAGGCCGTTGCTGCTTAAAACTGAATCTACTTTCACGCCTTCAACGCTAAGATCAGCTTCTAAAATAAACAGATTAACCCACCCTGAGTCTGTTTCAAGCCTTTTTTCAGTCAAAATCACTCCACGAGCTATTTCCTCTGATTTTGACTCTTCAGAGAGAATCTCGAGGGCAAAGCTGTTAAATGCTACCAAAACTAACAGTAAAAAAACGCTTAAAACAATTCTTATGTTCTGCTTGTTCATTAAACCCTTCCTCCCCATAACTAAAGATTATTCAATAGCTTAATCTGGCATTATCTCACCTATAAATTTCCCTTAACAAAGTTAAATTCCTGCCTTATTATGGCCTTTAACTGGTAGATTGATTTGATACAAAAAAAGAGCTGTCTCAACAGCTCTTTTTATCATTATTTAACTGCAAATATCTGAGTTATCATAACACCTGATTTATAACGAACGACGCCAATGCCCACATGAGTATATGGTGAATATAAGATATTAGAGCGGTGTCCGTCGCTAGCCATTAAGCGGTAATGCGAGATTTGGACACTTTGACTCTTTGCAAGATTTTCACCTGCAGCTCTAAACTGATAACCAAAGCTTCTTAACATCTCAGAAACGCTACCATAGGTAGGTGATTGATGTGCAAAGTAGTTGTTGTCTACAAGATCCTGACTCTTAAGTCTAGCCATTCGATCTAGCTCTGGATCTCTTTGCAGAGGCTTAACTCCTACCTTTGCTCTTTCCTCGTTGATTTTTGCAAACATCCAATCCTCAGAGCTTGTAATTCCTGTCGGATTAGAAGGTGTCACAGGATCAGGAGTTGGTTGTGGTTGTGGCTCTGGAACTGGCTCTGGATCTGGTTGTGGAACTGGATCTGGTTGTGGCTGCGGATTTTGACCAGTATCACCCGACCAATTAGCAAAATAATGATTCAAGTAACGTGGTACTCTTACCTGATACCCAGCCCAATTGTAAGTGGCTGCTGATACAGGCACTGAGTAAATCATAATAACTGTAAAAGCAATTAGGACTGAAATACTAAATCTATTTAACAGTTGTCTCATTTACTAGCCTCCTTCGAACGATCTGATTATACAAGCATACAGTGTTAAGGGGCAAAATCAATTTCAGAACCTGAACAGGCTTTTAAATAGGTTAGTTTAGCCTTGATTCTAGTTTTGCTCTCTTAGCTAAAATAGTTATCACATGTCTTAAAAACGCTGTTTTGCCAAAACTTGAGGGAATGTCAGATTATTTAATCTGTTTATCACCCCTTAAGGCAAATTTCATAATATGATACCAGAAGGCTATGCCTTCAGACGTGGTCAAGGAGGCTTTTGTTTATGAATTCTAGAACAGTTAGAACACACTGGGCACCAGGACCTACAAGCCCTGGCGCTATTACAGACCAAAGATGCGTTCCACAACCAATTGAGATCGTCTGTGTCTATGTACAAAAAATCTACGATGCCTGTTCACAACGTGAATGTGAAGAGTTTGTCTTTAACGTTGAAAGACCAGTGTCTCGTATAGTAAGCTGCCAGATCGTCCCTGGTAGTGTTAGAGCTCTTAATACCTGCATAACTCAATTTGACGGTGGTCCCCTTGCTAGAGTAGATGTTACAATTGGTGCTGACGTAAGCGTCACATACATCGCAACCGATGGAACGGAAGTTACCATTGTCCGTCTTGTATCTTTCAGTAAAGCAGTTTTGCTGTATGCACCTGATGTTGATAATTTCGACTATGAGATCCTTACCGAAGCAGTTTTTGAATGTCTCTCATCTAGAATCACCACAGATGGCGACTTAGCAGTATTTATTGGTGCCTTCATCATTGTTAAAACTAGCTTGCAGGTCCAGTTGCTAATTCCTTCATATGGCTTCTGTCCTATCCCTGTTGAATGTGAAGAGCTCCCAGATCAGCCAAATGTCTGTATTGAATTTGAGACCAGACCTTTTCCAGAGTTTTATCCTCCTCAGTTGTTATAATAAAAAAAGCCCCAAAAAGGGGCTTTTTTTGTATTTAGTCTAGATATTTTAAGTTGCATCAATCTCTAAATCCACATGTAGTAAAATCAATGCCTTCCTATTTGTTTCTCTTTGGCGCTTTCATAAACTCTTCTAGCTTAGCCTTTGTAAACTGGTCTTCTTTAGGCACAATCGGTTTTCTGCCTGTACTATCTATAAAATCCTTTATTTGTTGTTGTAATTGTTTTGCTTTTGGGTCATCAGAACTTAAAAAATCAACAATGTTATCACCTAAAGGCAAACCTGCAATATCAGGATCTAAAGAGGAACTAGGTCTCTTTTCACTCATTTTTCCGTCGCCAAAGCTTCCTTGTTGTAATAGATTTAATGGGTCTGGCATAAAACTTTGCCCTTGGGGTAGAGTGTCTTGTGGTTTTACAGGTTTTTGCTTAGGCGCAGTCTTAGCAGAGGTCTCAATTTCTTCTGCAAGAAGAGGTATATCTGCGCTAGTTTTTGCCATCAGTAAAAACCACTCAAGAATTGCATCTTCTGCGCCTATCAGAATTTCCTTATCACCTTGGATGATAATCTGCTTTTTTGCTTTCCCTTTAAGAGGAAAAACTCCAAACTCTGTTTCCTTTAAATCAAAGACTTGTCGAAGCAGCTTAGCGCTACGTTTTTGCATAAAACCGCCTCGCCAAAAGATACCCATTTTGCCTTCTCTAATTGAAACGCTTATCTTCTTCAAGCTCCTGCCATAGAACACTTTTTGTTCTTTTGTTATTGGTTCGGTTGTAAAGCCAGAGATTGTTAGTCTTTCCTTAAGCGAATCACCAAGACTCTTAAGACCAGAAGTAAAACTTAGATCCACTAGATATTTACTTACAGGTGGAGAAAACGAAACAAAGTTATTTCTAATGATTGTTCTAATTCCAGCTTTTTTTCCGATTTCGGCAATTAGTCCTTTTAACTGTTCCGGTTGGTTTTCTTCAATCAGAAAGTTGTTCACATAAATATACATAAAAAGACCTCCCCAGCACAATATGCATCATATGCTAGGAAGGTAACTTAAACTAATAATAAACTTATTCAAAGCCACTTGGATGATTTTTATGCCATCTCCAAGCATCGCTTATTATTTTCTCTAAACTCTTGTATTTTCTTTGCCAATTTAGTTCATCTTCCGCCTTTTTTTGAGAGGCAACCAAAGTTGCGGGGTCTCCTCTGCGTCTTTGGCCTATATTCATAGGAATAGGAAGAGAGGTAACCTCACTAGCTACATCGATTACTTCTTTAACAGAAAAACCTTCCCCATTACCTAAGTTATATGCAAAGGCACCCGCTGAGGTTTCTAATTTTTGCAAAGCAAGAAAATGAGCACTAGCTAAATCCATTACATGGATATAGTCTCTGATACAAGTACCATCTTTAGTTGGATAATCATCACCAAAGACAGTAATGTTTTCCCTCTTTTTTAGTGCAACATTTAACACAAGAGGGATTAAGTGAGTTTCAGGTTTATGGTCTTCTCCTATTAAGCCTTCTGGGTCAGCACCAGCAGCATTAAAATACCTAAGACTCGCTGATCTAAGGCCATAGGCCTCATATGCCCACTTTAGCATCTTTTCTATAGCTAATTTCGAATCACCGTATGGGTTAGTTGGAACGGTTTTGTCTGTTTCTATAATCGGTACTTTTCCTGGCTCGCCATAGACTGCTGCAGTAGAAGAAAAGACGATTTTAAATACTTCATTTTTAACTAAAGACTTTACAAGACTCATTGTACCACAAACGTTATTTTCATAGTATTTTAAGGGCTGCTTTACACTTTCTCCAACTAAAGAATACGCTGCAAAATGAATAGCGCCGGCGATGTCGTGTTCTCTACAAATCCTCTTTATTAAAGCTGCATCTTGGATATCGCCTACATATAAAGGCACGTCTAACACAGCTTCTCTATGCCCTTTAGATAGATTATCTAAGACTACAACATCCTTCTTTAGGCTTTTAAGATACTTAACTGTATGGCTACCGATATAACCTGCTCCACCAGTTACTAAAATTGCCATCTTAAAGCCCCTCTCGTATCTCTCTTACACCACCGCTGCTCTTTGCAAGATAAAACTCAGAATCTAAGCCTGTTCTAGCTTTATAGTTTGCCCTTACTGTTTCAATAAAGTATTCTACCTTATTCTCAATTACTAAACTCACTGTACAGCCACCAAATCCGGCTCCTGTCATACGAGTTTTAAAGCAACCAGCCTCTAGTTGTGATTGAAAGAGACTGTCTAACTCTCTTCCAGTAACTTCATAGTCCACAGAAAGAGACCTATGTGACGCTAGCATCAATTGCCCAAACTGCGTAAGGCTCCCGCTTTCTAAAGCTTTTTTTGCCTCTAATACACGATGGTTTTCAGTTACTATGTGTCTTGCTCTTTCTTTATAGGGATACATTAAGGTATTTATTAAACTAAGATCTGCTAACGTTAAGTCACGATAGCTCTTTATCTGTGGTTTTAGCTCACTTAGCTTTTGCAGTGCCTCTTCGCTTTCGTGTCTTCTTTCATTATAACGGGATTCGTTTAAACCTCTTTTTTTACCAGTATTGGTAATTACGACTTTGTGGCCTTCGAGATTAAGAGGAACATACTCCCACTCCATACTATTGCAATCTAAGAAAATCGCGTGATCCTTTTTGCTTAGTCCAACTGCAAATTGATCCATTATCCCACTTTTAACACCAATAAAATCATTTTCCATCCTTTGGCATAAGAAGGCTAATTCTTCATTAGTTATCTGTAGATCACCAAGCTTTGATAGGCCATATGCCGTTACCATCCCTATAGCTGCAGAGGAAGAAAGCCCTGCTCCTGTTGGTAGGTTGCTGCTATAGAGGATATCGGCTCCTTTTAATTCTAGCCCTAGTTTAGAAAGTTCTAAGACAATGCCTTTTGGATAATTGCCCCAAGGATCCTTTTTATCTAAGCTAACCTCATTCCCAAGCAAGTAAGAATTTGAAAACTCAACAGAGTTTTCAAAATTTGTACTTTTTAAATGATAAACCCCATCATCTCTTGGAGTAGCTAACATGGTGATTCCCAAATCAAGTGCCATAGGCATTACAAATCCACCTGTATAGTCTGTATGCTCACCAATTAAGTTTACTCTGCCTGGAGCAAAAAATACTCTTGGCGTACTTGAATCAGGATAGATCTCTTGAAATTCCTGTTTAATCTTTTCTAAAAGATCGCCCATCACCTGTCGCTCCTTTTATAGCGTTCAATCGCTTCCTTGAAAATAACTGCATTGTCTTCTACCTTTGTTGGGTTTGCAGCTGCCCACCCACCGGTTTCAGACGAAGCATTATATTTGACGCTTCTTTCTCCTCTAAGCGGAGGATAAAACTCAATATGGAACCAGTAGTAATTCTTAGCATCTTTTTTTGTTTTGTGTGGGGCGGGATGCATAACCATCATGTAAGGAAAGAGTCTATCATAGATTCTGTCCATGCCTCCAACTAGCTCTTTAAGTAAAACTGCAAGAGACTCCTCTTCAGCTTTTGTTAACTCAGTAAGGTCAAGCACCTGCCTTTTAGGCAGAACAAATGTTCCAAAAGGGTAATCGGTAAAAAACGGAATAAAGACTACAAAGTGTTCATTTTCATATACAATCCGCTCGCCAAATCTCCGTTCCTCATTAAGCATATCTGCAAATAGGTTCCTACCTGTACTTTCAAAATGAGCTTTAGCATTTTCTATTTCTGTTCTAACCTTTAGCGGAATAAAGGGATATGCATAGATCTGACCGTGAGGATGAGGCATAGTAACTCCAACCTCTTTACCACGGTTTTCAAAGATCATAACATACTCATGTTCTTTTTCCTTTACGAGATCTTTGTAGGTATCTCTCCAAAGGTCGATCAGTTTTAGAATATGTCCTTTTGACAGATCGGGAATTGTAGCATAATGATCCGGCGAATAAAGCACCACTTCACACTTGCCTCTTGACTCTCTTACCTTGTATATCCCTCCAGCTACATCATCAGGTGTTGGAGGGCTTTTGCTTAGGACAGGAAAGTCATTATGGTACAGAAAAACATCATAAAGTTCTGGAACTTTACCAGAGCCAGGACAAAAAGGACAATAATCTTTGGGCATATCAGGTCTTTTTTGTCTTGAAGCAGCAACCATTGTCCAGTCGTCTAACAGAGGATTGTAACGTAGTTCTGCCAAAATTAACACCTCCCAAAATTAGTCTACAAACAAATCAACATACTTAAAGTTTAGCGTATCCACTAAACCGCGGTTTGTGATGCGCAGTTCTGGTAGCACAGCAAGTGAAAGAAGAGCCATGGTCATAAACGGAGAAACCATATTGCAACCCAGTGCTCTCCAAGCATCGTCTAATTTTTTAACCTGCTCCCAGACTTCCTCTACGGGTCTGTCTGTAATTAATCCTGCAATAGGTAGCGGCAAATGTGCAAGAACCTTTCCTTCCGATACAGCAATCATGCCACCTCTATGCTCTGCAAGGTAATTACCAGCAAGTTGCATATCTAAATCATTAACACCAACTATTAAAAGATTATGACTATCATGAGCAACAGTTGAAGCTACTGCTCCCTTTTGAAGACCAAAGCCTTTTACAAGACCGAGGCTCTTCATACCAGTTTTGTGATGCCTTTCAAAAACAGCCACCTTAGCTAGGTTCTTTTCAGGCGAAACTTTAAGAGCACCGTTAACGACAGGGAGTTCTGCAATGATTGCTTTGGTGCCCACTTTAGCTTCTTGTACCTCCATGACCCGTACTTTCTTTTTATCGCCTTCGGCCTTAATCACAAAGTCATCTAAGGTAAGTGGCTTTTCTAGTTTAACGGTATCTTTAGACCACTTAGGGTAAGGAACAATAGGATCTTGCGTAAGCATCTTACCGCCCTTTGCGACAAGCTTTCCTCCTATTATAACCTGATCTACTTTAACTTTCGTTAGATCACTAATTAAAACGATATCAGCAATCTTTCCTGGGGAGACAGAGCCTAAATCCATGGTCATGTTAAAGCACTCTGCAACATTGATAGTAACCATTTCTATAGCTGTAATAGGGTTAACCCCTTCTTCAATAGCTCTTCTGACAATATGATCAAGATGACCTAAGTTGATTAAGGTATCAGGATGGGTATCATCGCTTACCAGAATAGCAAAACGAGATGAAACTTGTTTCTCAGTCAGCGGTTTTACAACCTCTTTTAGATCGTGCCAAGCAGAGCCTTCTCTTAGCTTAGCATACATACCAAGACGCATCTTTGTAAGGGCATCTTCTGCGTTTACTGACTCATGACAGGAGCGACATCCTGCAGAAACGTAGGCATTTAACATCGTATCGTCAGAGATGGAAAAATGACCTGTTACACATTTTTTGGCTTTTAAGGTCTCAGCGATCTTGGCGTGGACTGTATCATCACCGTTGACTACACCTACAAAGTTCATCATCTCCCCAAGACCTGCTGTTTCATCCCACGTCATAGCTTCTTTAATATCTCCCACAGTGATCATTGCGCCAGTGTCTTCAAAATCATCTGTTGCTGGAACACAAGAAGGCATAGCATTAAAGACTCTAAGACTAACTTTTTTACCTTCCTCTACCATGAGTTTAACTCCTGGCATACCTAAAACATTGGCGATTTCATGCGGGTCCATGAAAATTGCTGTAGTGCCTCTTGGCACCACAGTATTGCTGTACTGCGAAACAGTAAGCATACTGCTTTCTACGTGGAGATGTCCATCCATAAACCCAGGGGCGATATAGAAGCCTTTTGCGTCAATCACTTCGGTATTATCTCCGATCGTGTGACTTGCGTCACCTACAAAAGCGATGCGACCAAACTTAATCGCAATATCAGTATCTGAAATAATCTCATGAGTATTAACATTAATAAGTTTACCACCTTGTAAGACAAGGTCTGCCTTTTTTATCCCCATTGCAACTAAAGAGAGTTCTTTTGTCATTTCCCATAAAGGAGCAACTTTTGTCATCTATAATCCTCCCTGCACACTATTTGATGAGTTTCTTTTTAGGATCTTTCTATCCTTCTAAAAGCAACTATAAACATGGTTTTTGTTAATTTTCTTAAGTTTTTGCGAGTTTAAATTGCCAAGCTTCTAAAAAAATAGTATTGCTTGCATCCTTTGCTCAGTTTATCTTATATATACAAAAAAGAGCAATAGTCTATTTACAGTAATACTTACTCATTGATGGTGATCTATATATTATTACTAAACGGTTTTAGATTGCTGGCAAATCAATCGCATTAGCAACTATCAATAAAGCTCAAGTCACCCTTTTCTCCTACGATAATATTTAAGCTGAAGCTGTTACTAAGGTTATAGAACTTGCAACCACCTTAGATCAGTCTTGCTGGCTTTAGCACAGGAGTAATAGATGAGTACTCTATTTGGTAATCAAGATCACTTAGATAAAAGAATCGTTACTCCAAAGTTTAACTACAGACATCCTTCTTGTCGAATTATCGTTGATCTAATACTTCCAATATTCCAAAGGACTCTTAAAAGCACCTGTGATCATTGCCACAAGTGCTCTTTTTTCACCTTTTCCTTTTTGGACTTCTGGGGATACCTAGCGCTTCTGGCGACGGAACAACCTGGTCATAGCTTGCATTTTCTAATTCCATTGCTTTGCTAAAAATACATGAGCGCAGGCTATAATAACGCTGGTTTAATTCTTTTAGAAAATACTCTTTATTTTCCTCTAGATAGAGCCTCTCAAATTCCTCATAAAGCTCTCTTATTTCTAACTCAAAAGCATAGAGTTTGTCTGATAGTTCTCTAAGTTTTGCAGTACTTGAAGTGCCCTCAATTGCTGTCACTGTATCTATTACTTCCTTGGCAAGCAATATTTTTCGTGCATAGGTACCATTTTTCCTTGCAGAAAACTCTAAGGTATCTAAAATATGAGCGTTTCTCTTTGGCTTAGCATTTTGTAAAATATCCAATACAGTCTTTTCTGTTTCTAAGAGTTGGGTTGCACTGCCAGCCATGCCGTATAGTTCGATATCTGCAAAGGGGTCTTTCAAAAATAAGAGATTACTATTATTAAAATAACCTTGATAGGTATAATAGTTGGTATCCGATAAAAGCTTAATAGCCTCTGCAATTCTGAGCTGCTCTCCAAAGACAGCCATATCAAAGCGTTGGTTAAAGAAGCTAGTTCCCGGACCTCCACCTTTCCATGCCGCCTCTGCAGCAAAGATTACACCATAGAAGTTGTTGCCAAATAATGTATCGCCATCGTCATCCCAAGTGGTAGTAAACAAGCCTTCAGCTCCATACCTTGCGCCGATTTTCGCAAAGCTGTTTACATTGGTGTTTGATCCTGTGTAAAAAGGAAAGATCCTTAACCAGTTATCAATTCCAGGAGCAGCCCACTGGGTTTTACCTTTAGACTGAAAAGCTGCTAATCTTTCTGGCATGCTAGACGAAGTTCCGTAATGCCAGTTAAGAACAATTGCATCATCTGGAAGCCGGTCAATAATCTCAGGATGCGAAAGCACCATATCGCCCCAAAATAGTGGGATTTTGCCATTTTTCTTTACAAGATCCATAACCTTTAATACATGCTCTAGATAAACTTCAGCTACTCCAACCTCTCCAACTTTAATGCCACTGTTTCCATATTCAATCTCCCAGGTCTCATCGCCACTTATATTGATAAACTCAGACTCTGTTAGCTTTGCCCACTTGGTAATCTGATAATCTAAGAACTCATACACCTCGGGATTAGTTGGATCTAGCTGAGAACTATCACTTGGGAGGTTTCCTAGGTGTCTGTAATTTGGCAATGCTAAAAAATTGTTGCAATGCCCAAAGGTTTGCAAGGAAGGTACAATCTCCACATGATAGCTTCTGGCAAACTCTACGAGTTCCTTATAATCATCTACACTTATAGTTTCTCCATCACTACGTATACCATCTAAAACTTGCAGCTCCATATAAGGCGAATACATATTGAGCTTATACTCGCTCATAGTTTTCACTATCAGCTTCATAAACTCCAGTTTTGGAATTGGACCTCTAGAGATATCGTCTGTGATTGCTCTGTAGCGCATCTTTGGAAAATCTCTAATTTGGCAGCCAACGACATATTTGTCATCTTCTGTTAGTTGCCTGAGAGTTTGGATACCATAAAAAGCTCCTAGATTTGTTCTGCCTATAACCACTATTCTCGAATCTGTAACTTCTAAGTAATAACCCTCATCTTCTTCTGGGACTTCAAGCATAGCGTCAGTTAAGAACTCTAAATCTTTAAAATCAGTGATTGTTCCAAAGAAAGCGTTAGCGGAATTCGCCTCAGTAACCTTAAGCTCTCTATTTAAACCAGTGTAATAATTGGTTAGAGGAAAAAGATCCGTGCCTTTTCCAACATGCCAATTGCTTAGGTCTAGATCAAAGTTTACATCTAGGTTTTCAATCTCTTCGGGTCGAGGAATCAGCCTCTTAGAGGCTGGTGTAAATTCGATAGCCTCTGAAGTTAAAACAAGCAGAGACAAAAATACACATAATAACCCAGTGCGAAATCTCATAGATAATACCCCCTTGTTTGTGCTTATTCCTTTTATTCAACAAATTTTAGACCTAACCTTCTCAAGAATAACGTGTGCTTTAGAGTCTAGCTTGAACCAAATACCAAAACTGTTTACATCACCTACAATTTTTGCAGTTCACAAAGGAAATTCTTCATTTTCTAAGAAGTATTACAATTGTGGTAATAAATAACTTTAGGAGGTCTATCAAGTGAAAAGATATTTGTCTTTACTGTTAGTTCTCAGTGTTTTAATTGTTATTGGCGTTATCGCATCTGCAAACGACATTTTGACAGCTCCTTTTGTAAAGAGAGCACCTGTCCTTGATGGTGTTTTAGATGACGAGGCTTGGAAAATCGCTGCGGAAAAAGGCGGTAAAAGTGAGATTGCTTACTATTTAAATGCTATTGCTATGTCAGAAGGAAAATCTGATGTATATATTTGCTGGGATGATGACTATCTCTATATCGCATTTCAGAACTACCAACCTCAAGACACTATTGTCGCTGAGACGTTTAATGATGGTGGTAGCATTTGGGTAGCTGACGACGATAACGAAATCTTCATTTCTACAACCTTCCCTGGTTCCTCACCTTACAAACAAGGCATCACAAATGCTATAGGCACTAGAGCTGGTATGGACGGCAACCTCGATTGGGAAGTCTCTGCAGAGATCTACGATGAGTATTGGATCACTGAGATTGCAATTCCGTTTGATATTTTCAACGTTTATCCTGATCATGGCGATGAGTGGGCAATTAACTTAACTAGACGCTCTGCGAATGATGCTGGTGGACCAGCTGAGTGGAGAACTTGGAGCAGCCTTCCCGTTACTACCTTCCTTGATCCATTAGTATTTGGGCTTTTGGAGTTTGTTCGTTAAAAAATACTCTAAAAACTGGTGGTCTATAGACCCCCAGTTTTTTTTTGCGAAAAATTGCAGATAGTAATATGAGAGGAGAAAAATTAATGTCTAAATGTGGTTGTAGTAAGAAAACTGAAAAGATAGCCAAAAAGGTACAGTCTAGATCGACTGTTAAAAGCATAAGGGCAGAAAATACCAAGCTGCAAGTTAAAAAGCCTCCAAAGACTTAATTAAAGAGCCAGAAGTTTAATGTTTCTGGCTCTTTCTGTTTTGTATAAAGTTTTAAAAAGCAAAGAGTTAGACCAGTGGTACAAAATCTCCAAGAGTTGCTCCCTGCCTAAGTAACTCCTGCTGCAATTTTGAAACATCCAAATCCCTTGTACAGATATTTTGGTTTGCACACTTTGCAGCTGCAACTCCTGCTGCCTGACCAATGGCGCAGACAATTGGTATAATTCTAATCGAAGAATGGGCTTCATGGGTAGTAGAGATTGAGCGTCCTCCGACTAGAAGATTATCAATTTTCCGAGGTACAATTGCCCTGTATGGGATATCATAAAACTCGCCTGGCTTAAGCCGCTTAATAACGGTTCCTTCACCTAATGGGTTATGGATATCAATATCATATGATCCACAGGCAATCACATCGTCAAATCTAGAAGCAGCAAGCAATTCCTCTCCAGTTAAAACATAATCGCCAATAACCCTTCTTGATTCTCTGACTCCAACTTGGGCTGCAGTTCTCTGCAGATAAGCGTTCTCAAATCCTGGTACCTCTTTAATCAGCCATTGCGATATCTGCCAAACCTGTCTTCTTGATTCTATCTCTGCAGCGGTAAGTGACTCTGGATCAACTGCATCATGCATGACTACTCTAGTTTGGTTAAAATGAACGACATCATCCTGGAGAGTGGTAAAAACTAAGATATCCTCTCTAGGGCATTTGATCTTTCCGTCTGCTTTAGCAGCTACATAAAGCTTTGTCATTTCTTGTACTGGCGGTTTTTTGGTTTTATCTACATTTGCCATTCTAAAGTTCATTGTCATCGGCTGGGACAGACCATCTTCATCCCGCCCTTTTTTAGTTGGAGCTCCTGCAAAGAAAGCTAAATCGCCATCACCTGTAGAATCTACATATGTTTTAGCAGTGATAGTTTTTAGACCATCTTTAGTCGCAACCCTAATACTCTGGATTTTGTTATCCGAGACTTGGCAATCGGCTAAAAAACTGTGGTATAAAAGTTTAACTCCTGCTTCTAGACACAGCTCTTCTGCTGCAATTTTTAATGCTTCTGGGTCAAAAGCACGCCTTCTGTAAGCACCCAGTTCAGTTAAACGATCTATAATTTCCTGGAAGACCCCATGAACAAGCTGTCGCTCTCCACTTGTAAACCACATAAAGGGGTTTACTAGCATTGCTGTTCCTCCGCCACCTAAAAAACCGTACCGTTCAATTAAAAGTACGTTTGCACCTGCACGAGCGGCTCCAAGTGCGGCTCCAATGCCACCTGGCCCACCACCACATACAACTACATCGAAGTTAGTCTCCAAATCATCTTCCCCCTACCCTATAACTAAAAGGAACTAAACTCTAAAACTAAGACCATATCTATGCTACTTTCTTATCCAAAAATTGGTATATCCCTTCTTAACTAGCCAAAATCGGTACACAGCCAGATTTTGGCAATCAAATAAGTTTAGGTCAATTACAGTAAAAACCCTAGGATAAGCCTTGAATCATCTTAGCTTATCTTAGGGTAAAGATAGTTTCTCTCAAACATGACTCATAGAGACTCTGTCCATGTTCCTTGCACGAATTTATAAACGTTATCATAGATCTCTCTAATCTCTGGGTCGTCGCTATATGCGCTTTGGGCAAAGATGTGGGAATCTTGGTAGTAACCATGTATAGCGTCTTTCATATAACCATAGGTAACTCCGGCTCTTAAATAATCATAGAAGCGTTCTCTAGATTCTTTAGATTCCATTACCTTATGGAAAGCCTCGATTTCGATGCCTTGATAATACTTTTTAGCATCGCTTGTTACATCCTCAAACCGGCTCAGAGGCACTTTGTCATTAAACATGTAGTTTGGCTGATGAATGCAAAAATCGAATCCTACTTCCTGCCATCTGTGATGACCTTCAGCTCTAAACCATGGGATCCAGCAAAACTTAAGATTCATATCGTGGACGTAATCGGCTACTTTTCTTACTAGATCATCTTCCCCTGGGTTCTCGTGGATGGTTTCTTCAAGCCAGTAAAATCCTGCAAGATCTAAATGATCAAAATTGGCTTTCTCATATAGCTCCATAAAGGCCTCTACAAACCATTCTACAGCCTTAAATCTCTGTCTGGTTGCTTCTGTAGGATTTTGAGAGGAAAAATCTAGGTTTTCTCCATTCACTTCGCCAAATTCCGTTATCTTTGCGATAGGGTTTGGAATCATAATATAGATTTTGCCCTTTCTCTTTTCTGGCAAAGCCTCGTTTGCAACTCGATAAGCTTCGTTAAAGACACTTAGTTGGGCTCCAGGTCTAAATAGATCATCTAACCACCACTGCCAGTCTTCTTTAATTGCAGGTGTCGCTCTAGCAGGCGAATCAAAAGCACGTTTATTGTTAGACATTAATGCCAAAAACAGATATGAATCAAAAAACCAGTCTTTGATTCTATTCTGATTCTCATTTTTATCCATATAGGCGACATATGACAATGCATCCTTTAAGTTCCAATTAACACCATAATTTGTATAGATTAACATCAGATCTCTAATACCTTTTGAGTCTTCAGTTAACGGGGGAAAGTAGCCTTGTTCTGTCATTAATTAAACCTCCTAGAAAATCTTATCTTACCTAATTTTTTCCACAAGGGTGCTCTCTTTCCTGCTTGATTTGTGTTTGTATCGAACAAATTATTGAGCCTATAAAACCATTTTTACTATCTACTAACACCAGTTGAAGCGATGCCTAATAAGAGAAAGGGTAAAAAGAACGTTTAAAATCCTGCTCATGTAGTCTAATGTTCCTTTTCCATAATACAGTCTCTTGAAAGGACTTTGATTACAGTACAAATCTTCTAAGGACTCATATTTTAGAGCGAAGGGGTGTTAATAATGAGTGATCAAAATCGATTAGCTCGCGCTTTCGTTATTATCCAACAATATAACAAACGTTATTCCCCTGAGGTAGGCTTAAGTCGAGGAACTATCTTCCCTGAGCTTTATATGCCTTACCTTAAAGGGAGGACTAAAGATGAGTAGAAACCGAGAAGCCTTGCTACGCGAAATTCAGGAGATACAGTTTACAACTGTAGAATTACAGTTGTTTCTAGATACTCATCCAGAAAATCGAAGTGCTTTGGCTGACTACGTAGAATATTCTAACAAGCTCCACGATCTAATATTGCAATATAGCAAGCTATATGGGCCATTAATTGGGTTTGGCATCACCTCTGAAGAACTAGACAAAGGCTACAGATGGATTAACTCCTGGCCTTGGGAAGATTTAGGGGGGAATAGATAGATGTGGTTATACCAAAGAATGTTGCAGTATCCAGTCAAAGTTAGTGGTCCAAATCCCGCTCTTGCTAAAAACATCATCACCCAATATGGCGGCCCAGATGGAGAACTAGCAGCGTCAATGCGCTATCTTACGCAACGTTATACCATGCCGTTAAAGGAGACACAAGGTCTTTTGACAGATGTCGGCACAGAGGAATTAGCCCACTTAGAGATTGTTGCTGCTCTAGTTTATAACCTTGTTAAAGATGCATCCATTCAGCAAATTAAAGCCGCAGGACTTGACCCCTACTATGCGGATCATGACCGAGCTCTATATTTCGTAAATGCTGACGGAAATCCTTGGACTGCAGCATACATTCAGTCAAAAGGAGACCCCATCACAGACCTTCATGAGGATATGGCTGCAGAACAAAAAGCAAGATCCACTTATGAGTATCTCATTGATCTATCTGATGATCCTTTAGTTACAGATGCTTTAAGATGGCTTCGCGAAAGAGAAATAGTCCATTTCCAGAGATTTGGAGAAGCGCTTGTTAGAACGCAAGAATACCTCGACAACAAAAAGTTTTATTAATTAAAGGGAGCATAAGCTCCCTTAGTTTTACTGTTTATTCTGGTTTGACTGACCGTACTGTGGAGAGTAATTAGATGAACCATATTGGGTTGGTACATACCCAGGGTTATTAGAATACCCACCGTAAGTTCCAGGGTTATTATAATTAGGTTGATTATAACTCTGTTGCTGATAATTTTGAGCGAGATTTTGGTTTGCTTGGTTAATTTGCCCTTCTAGTTGATTTAGCATCTGATCAAGCCTATTTAACTCTTGGTTAGCGAAGTTTTCTGCTTGAGTAAGCTGCTCAAGTAATTGAGCATTTCTTTGTTCTGCTTGTTTCAGCCTACTTGTAAGTTGTCTCATCGAGTTAATTTGCTGAAAAATAACCTGCTCTCGAAAGTTTTGTTGCATAATTTTTCTCCTTTCAACTTTACCTAGACGTAGTTTAACCTTGCTGGACTATTTTATGCCAAAACTTTGTTAAATTCTTAACAAATGCAGGAAGTTCCTATCAAGTCTACGAAATAAGTTAAAACCTTTGCCAAAGGACTAGTCTACATCATGGTTAAGGCAAAAAGAGCTTTTTAACATATCTTATACTCACCTCTACCTACTTAGCGGTGTAATAAACCCAGATAAATATGTTATTAAAATTTGCACTTGATACAAAAAAGGAGGAGAATCGCCTAATCTGCGAACAAAATGAAGAATAATGGTAATAAAGTTATTGATTACTTAACAAAGGTGTTAAATGCTATGGCCCTTGGCTTATTTTCATCTTTAATTGTAGGTCTGATCCTAGAACAGGCAGGCATCATTTTAAATCTTGAAAAACTACAGCTATTTGGTCAATACGCTAAATTGCTTATGGGTCCTGCAATCGGTGTTGCTGTAGCAAGATCTGTTAATGCATCACCTCTCGGGATCTTTTCTGCAGCAGTTGCAGGTGCTATTGGTGCTGGAACCTTTTCAGTACTGCCGATGGCTAAAATTGGTGAGCCTGTAGGGGCTTTACTTGCAGCTTTAGCGGGAGCTGAAGCTTCAAAGTTAGTTGGTGGGAAGACTAAGGTTGACATTATTCTAGTTCCTGTTACGACTATTATTATTGGCGGGCTAGTTGGTGTTTATTTAGCTCCTGGTGTGGCTGCTTTTATGAAAGCTACAGGAAATCTGGTAAATGAAGCAACCAAGCTTCATCCCTTACCAATGGGTATACTCGTATCGGTATTGATGGGAATGATTCTTACTGCACCGATTTCTAGTGCAGCCGTCGCTATCAGTCTTGGCTTGGATGGTCTTGCAGCAGGCGCTGCAACTGTTGGATGCTCTGCACAGATGATTGGTTTTGCCGTTATGAGTTTTAAGGAAAACGGAATTGGAGGTTTTGTCGCTCAGGGTATAGGAACTTCGATGTTACAGGTACCAAACATCATTAGAAACCCTCTCATCTGGATACCTCCAACTTTAACGAGTGCAATCTTAGGACCACTATCAACACTTGTTTTTAAAATGACCAATATCCCTGAAGGAGCTGGCATGGGAACTTCTGGCCTTGTAGGACAGATTGGGACGTTAGCTGCGATGGGATCGTCTGCTTGGCTTGGAATTATCCTTCTCCACTTTGTTCTTCCGGGAATATTGACCTATGTTATTGCTGAATATATGCGCAAAAAAGGTTGGATACAATCAGAGGATCTGATTTTACAAAATACCTAATTAACCACATAGTCCCAACTTAACCAAAATGCGAAGTCCCTTTCTTCTGTTAAGGTTTGAAAGATAGTGAAAGACTAACCTTCAGAGGGAGGGGACTTTTGTGAATTCAAGTAAACTACCAAAAGTAGCCTACTTTTGTATGGAATATGGTCTAAGTGAGAAACTTCCTATATATGCTGGTGGTTTAGGTGTTTTAGCTGGTGACATTTTAAAAACCGCATACGATCTTAAACTTCCCCTCATAGGTATAGGAATCTTATGGGAAAATGGTTATACCAACCAAATAATCTCAGCTGACAACTGGCCAGAAGATAAACCCCAAAAAGTCGATCGAAAGTATCTAACTGATACGGGTAAACAGATTAAGCTTACCATTACAGGTGTTGATGTTGCCTGTCACATTTGGTTGTGTGATGCATTTAATAACGCTCCGTTATATCTTTTAGAACCGCTTAACATGCCTCGTGTCTTTAGTAGCTTATATTGTGGTTCTGAAGAAGACAGAGTTAAACAAGAGATGGTTTTAGGTATCGGTGGTGTGCGTGCTTTAAAAGCCTTAGGGATTAAGCCTGACCTATATCATTTTAATGAGGGGCATGCAGTTTTAGCGGGTATAGAGCTTATTAGTGACAAGATGGACTCTGGCATGAGCTTTGAGATGGCCTGGGAAAAAACCAAGGATGAAATCGTCTTTACAACTCACACGCCAGTTATGGCTGGAAATGAATCTCATCCAAGAGAGCTTTTTATGCACCTAGGAGCAAACCGCCGCCTTACATCAGAGCAACTCTCAGCTATTGGTGGGTCTCCATTTAACATGACAGTCGCGGGGCTAAAACTCTCTCACGTGGCTAACGGAGTATCGACGATGCATGCCACTACTTCAAGAGCTATGTGGCAAGACATCAGAGACTCGGCCCCTATTTTAGGGATCACAAACGGTGTCCATAAAGGAACTTGGCAAAACCCAGACATCAATCTAGCATACCTGTCAAAAGGAGACCTTTGGGAAGAACATCAAAAAGCCAAGCTCACACTCCTTGAAGAGGTTAGAAGAACGACTGCGCTTAGCCTCGATCCTAATGTGCTAACAATTGGCTTTGCAAGAAGAGCTGCTCCTTATAAGCGTTCAGATCTAATTTTCCGTCGAGCTGAGGTTATCGAGCCGCTTTTAAATGGTGGAAATCTACAGATTATCTTCTCAGGTAAAGCTCATCCTCATGACTATGCTGGAAAAGAGATTATCTCTAATCTAGTCAGATACTCTAAAACTCATCTAGGCAGAGTCATCTTTCTAGAAAACTACAATATTGGCATCGCCAAGCTATTAGTAGCTGGTGTGGATGTTTGGCTAAACAACCCACAAAGACCACTAGAAGCTTCGGCAACTTCCGGCATGAAAGCTGCGATGAATGGAGTAATTAACTTCAGTGTCCTTGATGGCTGGTGGCCAGAGGCCTGCCGTCATAGCATAAACGGCTGGCAAATCGGTGGTGGCTACCAAGGTCCTGAACAAAATTACTATGACCTTGTCTCTCTCTATGACGTCTTAATTGAGGAGGTACTTCCAACTTATTACGATAAAAAACACGAATGGGTCAGGATGATGGAAGAGTCTATACGTTTGTCAGAGGAGTTTTCAGCTGAAAGAATGCTATATGAATATTACAACCTCCTGTATTATCCTAGTGTAACTGCAATCAAAGCTAAAGCTAAAAACGTAGGCGTACTGCAGGAAGTCTAAAAAAAAGCAGTGGTTCAATTTGAACTGTAACCCTCTTAGTAGACATCTAAAAAGAGTCTACTAAGAGGGTTTTCTGTTTTAGAAAAGTAATTACTTTTTAGAGAAGAGGTGGAAAATTATGGCAGAGAAGCGTTTCACAAGCAAG
>JAQVYS010000090.1 GCA_028708605.1 Bacillota bacterium | reverse complement strand
TTATAACTGTTTTGATCATTGCAACCGGGGTTTCTTTGCTTTTACAGAATCTTGCTATGTTATGGTTTACGCCAGATCCGAGACCTTTTCCACAAGTCTTTTCTAATGTTCCATTTGATGTAGCAGGTATACGAATTACTTTTCCTCAGGTTATAGTCCTGATCACTTCAGTGGTATTAATGATTGGGTTAAACTTTATGGTGCAAAAGACTAAAGTAGGTAAAGCTATGAGGGCTGTAAGCCAGGATATGGAAGCTGCAAAGCTTATGGGCATTGATACTAATAAAATTATTTCAGCTACATTTGCTATTGGCTCAGCTTTAGCAGGGGCAGCAGGAGTTATGGTCGGAGTAATATACCCAAGAATTCAACCCTTAATGGGGACAATGCCAGGCTTAAAGGCCTTTGTAGCTGCAGTCTTTGGTGGTATCGGTAGCATCCCAGGAGCAATGTTAGGTGGCATTATTATGGGACTTACAGAAAGCCTTGTAACAGCATATCTCTCTTCGACATGGAGAGACGCTATTGCTTTTAGCCTTTTAATCATTATATTGCTTGTAAAACCTTCTGGAATTTTTGGCAAATCTACTAGAGAGAAGGTGTAAGAATGAAAAATACTACTAACAAGAAAAATCTTGACGCTTATCTTACACTTATAGCTGGAATTGTCTTAGTTCTTCTCAACGTGGTTTTGCTAGCAGGTAAAATGCCTGCCTATTACTCAGGTATTTTGCGCTTTGTAGGAATTAATATTATTCTGGCTGTCTCCCTCAATTTAATCAACGGTATTACAGGGCAGTTTTCCTTGGGTCATGCAGGTTTCATGGCTGTAGGGGCATATGTATCAGCGTTAGTTTCCATCCATCTAGGTTGGCCGCTTATTCTAGCACTTTTTGTTGGAGCTCTTGCAGCTGCGCTTTTAGGTGTTTTAATTGGACTACCAACACTTAGACTAAAAGGAGACTATCTTGCTATTGCTACCTTAGGTTTGGGAGAGATCATTAGAGTAGTTATTCTTAATTTAGACATAACCAAAGGTGCTAGAGGTCTTGGAAGTATACCAAGAACAACTAATATCTATTTAGTAGAGCTAGTAGCGGTGATAACTATCTTATTTACCGTGAATTTAATGCGTTCAACTCATGGCAGAGCGCTGCTTTCCATTCGTGAAGACGAAATAGCTGCAGAAGCAATGGGGATTAATACTACTTTCTATAAAGTGTTTGCCTTTAGCGCAGGAGCGTTTTTTGCAGGACTAGCTGGTGGTTTATTTGCTCATTCAATGGGTTACATTGCACCGTCTAACTTTGAGTTTATGAGATCTATTGAGATTTTGGTAATGGTTGTTTTAGGCGGGCTTGGTTCGATTACAGGCTCAGTTGTTGCAGCATTTGTATTAACTATCTTACCTGAAGCGTTAAGAGGCTTTGCTCAATTTAGAATGGTTCTCTATTCAGCCTTGCTAATAGCTATTATGCTCTTTAGACCATCAGGATTGATGGGTACTAGAGAATTGGATGTTCGATCTGCTTTAACTATCTTTAAAAGTGGGGGTGAAAAAGATGCCGAGTAATCATCTGTTAGATGCCAAAGGTCTGACTATGAACTTTGGCGGTCTTACAGCGGTAGCGAACTTAAACTTCCACCTTAATAAAGGCGATTTAGTTGGACTTATTGGACCAAATGGTGCAGGTAAAACTACTGTGTTTAATATGTTAACTGGCGTCTACACTCCCTCAGAAGGAACCGTTGAGTTAGAAAGTGAACTGGTATCTAACTTAAAACCCTATAAGATAACGAGAAAAGGCATAGCAAGAACCTTTCAAAACATTCGACTCTTTAATGAATTGAGCGTTTTGGATAACGTAAGAATTGCTTTTCATAGCAGAAGAAACTATCCTATAGTTAACGCAGTTTTTCTGACACCAAGTTTTTTTAAGGCAGAAAGAGCAGTTAAAAAAGATGCCAGAGAATTACTTAGTATTCTTCGTTTAGAGGATAAGCAAGATGAGAAAGCTAAAAACCTTTCATATGGGCAGATGCGACGCTTAGAGGTTGCACGAGCTCTTGCTACTAATCCTAAGCTTTTACTACTTGATGAGCCTGCAGCAGGCATGAATCCTCAAGAAACTGAAGAATTAACCGAACTTATAGCACTGATTAGAGAGAAGTTTGCTTTAACTATACTACTTATAGAACATGATATGAGTTTAGTAATGAAGATTTGTGAACGTATTATGGTCTTAGACTACGGCGTTTTAATTGCCAACGGTACCCCACAAGAGATTCAAGAGAATGAAAGAGTCATTGAAGCTTATTTAGGGGGGGAAGTCTAAGTGCTACAGATAAAAAACCTTCACGTATATTATGGGCAGATTCATGCCTTAAAAGGTGTTTCTTTGGAAGTCAAACCCGGTGAAATCGTGACCTTAATTGGAGGAAATGGTGCAGGAAAGACCACGACTTTAAAGACGATTTCGGGCTTGCTTACTCCAAAAGAAGGGGAGATCGTCTACCAAGGTGAAAAAATAAACAACGCTAAAGCCCACGAACTAGTAGCAAAAGGCTTGATTCAAGTACCAGAGGGTAGGCATGTTTTTGCTCAAATGTCGGTACAGGAAAACCTAGACCTTGGTGCTTTTCCTCGCAAAGACAAACAGGGGATCGCTAGGGATCAGGAGAAAGTCTTTGAACTATTTCCTAGACTTAAGGAAAGAAGGTCGCAGACCGCAGGCACTCTCTCAGGTGGTGAGCAGCAGATGCTAGCGATGGGGAGAGCCTTAATGGGAGGTCCAAAGCTTTTACTTCTAGACGAGCCTTCAATGGGTCTTGCACCGCTTCTTGTTAGAGAGATCTTTAGCATTATTACTGAGATTAATAAAACAGGTGTAACAATTTTGCTTGTGGAGCAAAATGCTAACATAGCATTATCTGTTGCTCAAAGAGGCTATGTTGTTGAAACCGGAAAGGTATTCATGGAAGGAGATAGCACAAGCCTTGCAACTAATGAAGAGGTCCGCAAAGCCTATCTTGGTGGTTAAGTTAAATTTTAGTTAAACACATTCACGAGGCTAACTTAAAGGGAGGGCATGTGTTTATGTTTGTGAATCAGATTATGAGTCCCAATCCGATTACAGTTTCAGTAGATACCGGTATTTTAGAAGCAGCCAATTTGATGCGAGAAAAGAACATCCGCAGACTCCCAGTGGTAAAAGATCATAAGCTTGTAGGGATTGTAACTGAAATGGATATCCTTAAAGTCCAACCTTCTCAGGCTACGACTCTTAGTGTTTTTGAGGTTAATTACCTACTCGCAAAGACCAAGGTTTCAGATGTGATGACAAAAAAACCTCTAACCATCTTAGCTGATGCTACTTTAGAAGAAGCTGCTTTGGTTATGAGAGAGAATGAGGTCGGTGGTCTTCCAGTATTAGATAAAGGCAAGTTAGTTGGAGTTGTCACTGAAAGTAACATTTTTGATGCTTTTATCGACCTTATGGGCTTAAAACGAGCAGGTAGTAGGTTGACTATTGAAGTAAATGACAGACCTGGTATTCTAGCAGAAATAGGTGACATAACTGCTAAACACCATGTAAATGTAAGCAGCTTTGCAGCTTACTACCCTTCTAATAAAACCTCAGTTTTAGTAGTAAGAGTTGATACTACTGAAGTAGAGAAAATTGTTACAGATATTGAAAAGTTAGGACATAAAATAACTCATGTCGCCTCATATGGTCCCTCAAAATAACGCATAAAAAATCTACCTTACGTCTATGCTAAATATGCTGAAAGGGGCTAGAAAGATGGACATAGGTAGGACACAGGTCTATCGCTGTCCCAGTTGCCGCACTGATACAAGCCATACAGTTAGAACGAGACAAGGCAACATTTACGGTGTGATTTGCAACAGGTGCCAGACAGCATCTTTAGTTCGTAAGGATGACTTGCTTTTTTATCAAGACTTGTGGGAAGATGAAGTTAGAGCGATCTTGATGAGCTTAGAAAATCCTGATGACAAATAAACTCCAGGCGCAGGCCTGGAGTTTTCCATTGGTAGGTAGGTAATCTATTTTGGCTAGAAATACTAGAAGGGGTTTTTCAAGCTTCCTCTAATTGTAGTACAATATGTAGACCTTGGAGTGTTTTATTTAAATGTGAGTTGAGTTTGTCTCTAAGAAGTCGTTATTGGATGTTTCTATTAGTCATATATTTATCTTAGGTAATAGACATCTAGTTTTGTATGTGATAAAAGATATAGTGGAGCACATTCTAAAGCGCACAAGCAAATAAGGGGCGTGTTAGACATTATGGAAGATCGTTTGGCATTAGTACTTGCAGAATTAATTAAGAATTTACTTCGGGACGAAGAGTATCCTGAAGAATCATCGATTATTGCTCGAGCTGCTCAGCTTGGAATCAGTTTTGATGAACTGGAAATAATTGGACCTTTAGTAATAAAAGATGAAAGTGAGGGCCAAACGTATTGCTGTGAAGAAGTAAACGGCAATCGAGTATTTTCTAAGCTAGAACACCTTATAATAGGTAGAGATAAAATTAACTACTTGGCTTACCTTTATAATAAAGGTATAATCTCTGGAGCTGAATTAGATGCCATATTAGTTTTTGCTCAAAGTCTAGCAAGAAATCAAAATGAGCAAAACTATCTTTTAAAGGCAATAAATTTAGTGTTAGAGGACAAAAACAGAGCCGGTTTTTTAGCAGGAGCTTTGCAACCAGCAAAAGAGCTTCCTAACTAAGAAAGGATGACCCAGATGGCTAAAACTCTTTTAATAGTCGAATCACCAGCCAAAGCCAAAACTATCAAAAAATTTTTAGGTTCTTCATACAAAATAGAAGCGTCAATGGGACATGTACGTGATCTTCCTAAAAGTCAGTTTGGCGTTGATACAGAAAATAATTTCACACCAAAGTATATAACAATCCGTGGAAAAGGTGATCTTCTAAAAAAGCTACGAACAGAAGCAAAAAAAGCAGACCACGTACTTCTCGCTACTGACCCAGATCGCGAAGGCGAAGCTATAGCGTGGCATTTAGCTGAAATTTTAGAATTGGACACTAACAAGCCTATCCGGATTACTTTTAATGAAATCACTAAAGATGCTGTAAAAAAGGCAGCAAAATCTCCTAGAATTATCGATTTTGATCTTGTAAATGCCCAACAGACTAGGAGGATTTTAGATCGCATAGTAGGCTACAGGCTTAGCCCTTTTTTGTGGAAAAAAGTTAAAAAAGGTCTTAGTGCTGGCAGAGTCCAGTCTGTAGCTGTTCGTCTTATAACCGAACGAGAAGAAGAAATTGAAAATTTTAAAGCTGAGGAATATTGGACTATAGATGCGATTTTTACTACGGAAAATGGCGAGCTAAAAGCTAAGTTGACAAAATGGGATGACAAAAAACCTGAACTGCCAAATGCCAGTGAAACTAAGAAGGTTATACAGGCATTAAAAAACCAGACATACAAGGTTTCTAGCGTTGAGAAAAGAGAGCGCAGAAGAAATCCTCTACCTCCCTTTACAACGTCCACCCTTCAACAAGAAGCTTTTAAAAGACTGAATTTTGCTGCCTCGCGTACAATGCGTGTAGCTCAGCAGCTCTATGAAGGTATTGAAGCAGGTAAAGACGGTTCGTTAGGTCTTATTACTTATATGCGTACAGATTCTGTACGTGTTTCAGACCAAGCAGCTTCTCAGGCCAGTAGCTTCTTAAAGACGACCTTCGGCGCAGCATATGTGCCAAAAGCTCAAAGAATCTATCATACCAATAAAAAATCTCAAGACGCTCACGAAGCAGTTAGGCCAACTTATATTGAAAAAACTCCAGAAAGTCTTAAGCAGTATCTTTCAAGAGATCAATATAGATTGTATGAGCTGATATGGCGTCGCTTTCTCTCAAGTCAGGCAGCAAGTGCGGTTTTTGATACAGTACAAGTTAGAATAGTGAGTTCTGATGAGAGAGGAACTTTTACCGTTTCTGGATCTACACTGAAGTTTCCAGGCTTTTTAAAACTATATCCAGATATAGAACAAGGAACAGACAATAAAGTGCCTGAAGAGATAAAGCCAGAGCAAGCATGTCATTTAGAGGAGTTAAAGGAGGAGCAGCACTTTACTCAGCCACCTGCACGTTACTCCCAAGCTAGCCTTGTCAAAGAACTCGAAGATTTGGGCATAGGAAGACCTTCAACTTACGCCGCAATCATTGAAACTATTAAAAAACGCGGTTATGTAGTCGAAGAAGAGAAACGATTTGTGCCAACTGAGCTTGGTCAAGTTACTGTAGATTTGTTAAAGAAGCACTTTAGTGATATTGTTGATGTAGACTTTACTAGAGAACTAGAAACTAGATTAGATGATATCGAAGAGGGCGAAAATTCGCCAGAGAATATTTTAGCAGATTTCTATAAAAACTTTGATGAAAAATTAAAAACAGCTGAAAAACTTGCAGATAAAGTCTCTATAGCCGATGAGGTCACTGATGAACCTTGTCCTAACTGCGGGCGACTTTTGGTTGTAAAGATGGGTCGTTACGGGAAGTTTTTAGCCTGTCCAGGCTTTCCAGAGTGTAGGTTTACAAAGCCTTTGCTTAAAGAAATGCCAGGGCCTTGTCCTTTAGATGGCGGAAAGTTAGTTGAACGTCGCTCGAAAAAAGGCAGGGTATTTT
>JAQVYS010000089.1 GCA_028708605.1 Bacillota bacterium | reverse complement strand
GCTCTACTACAAGAATGAGATTCTACTCACAACCAGTTAGGTCACCTCCCTGACACTATAATACTTCATAACCTTTATCAAACCGAGCTTTGAGGGTAACAGAAGATATTGGGGAAAGATACATAATATTCTCTGTTGTTATAATAAGACTCTTTATTTTTTTGGTGATTGTTTTTACAAATCCTTCATCTTCGGCAGTTTGAACAAACTCTTTATTAACTAGAGAGTCATTTAGGCTTGCTATATCCAAAATAGCTATAATCTTATTAGATGGAATAACAACATTTTCACCCAAATGTAACATCCTGTTTCACCCCCACACAGCCTTTTTTAATTTCAAAAACCTTTCTTTGTTCCCCGACTATATCTTCTAAATCTTTGGGATTTGCAGTTGAAATAAATGTTTGGACCTTATTTAAACGCACAATTTCAAACAACTTTCTCCTTCGTATATCGTCGATTTCTGAAAAAACATCATCAAGAAGAAGAATGGGGTATTCACCTGCTTCACCCTTTAAGAACTCAAGCTCTGCTAGCTTTAAGGCTAGCACAACAGTACGTTGTTGACCTTGAGAACCGTAAGCTCTCACATCGAGATCATCTATTAACATACTAAAATCGTCACGGTGTGGCCCCACTAAGGTGTAACCTCTATACTTTTCTTCTGATAGTGATTCTTTTAAGGCATTTGCAAAAGCTGTTTTTATGTCACCGTCTATCACAAAAGATGGTACATACTCTAACAAAAGACTCTCCTTGAGATCTGTAAGCCTACGCTGCAAGAGTCTAGCAAGGAGATTCAATCTTTTAAGCATTGAATTACGTTTTTCTATGATAAGCGTTCCTGTTTCAACTAGCTGTTCTGAAAACACGTCTAGTAGATTAGAATCGATACGCCCTTCTTTAAGAAGATTATTTCTTTGCAATAAAACCTTATTGTATTGGCTAAGAGCATGACGATAATACGGATTTACCTGACTGATCTCTAAATCCATAAAACGTCTTCTCTCACTAGGACCACCTTTAACTAATTTTAAATCGTCTGGGGAAAAATAAACACATATTAAATATCCTTGAAAGTCCGCATGCTTATTTTGAATCATTCCATCTACTTCAGCCGTTTTTTTCCCCTTCGTAGGAATAGTAACTTCGAGCTCGTGTGATCCGTATTGTGTTTGGATCTCACCGAAAATTCTCGTTTCATTACTATCAAATAAGATTAGATCATTATCATTATTAGTACGAGGAGATGATAAATGACATAAATAAAAGATGGCTTCTAAAAGATTTGTTTTTCCTTGAGCGTTATTTCCTACTAAGAAATTCAGACCTTCTCCAAATGTCAAAGATGCAGACTTATAGTTACGGAATCTTTCGAGACGGAGTTTTGAAAGCAGCAATATCAGCCACTCCCCTATTTTACGACCTTGAAGCTGCCACTTTCTTCTACCTCTACAAGATCGCCTTCCTTTAATTGTCTTCCTCTTCTGAGTTCTTCTTCGCCATTAACTAAAACCCAGCCATCTTGAATAAGATTCTTGGCTTCTCCACCTGTTTGTACTACGCCAGCCCATTTAAGAAACTGTTCTAGTTTAATGGTGTCAGTTTTTATTAATACTGCCTTAGGTTTCATAAAACAAAGGCCACCCTTTCAAATTATTGGCTTTAAAAATTAAGAGGCATCATTAAATAAAGATACTCTGGCATGTCACTCGATTTAAATAAGATTGCCGAGTCTGAACCTTTAAACAACATCTCTACATTTTCGCCAGTAAAGGCTTTTAATCCTTCGAACAAAAAGCGGTAATCTACTTTAATTTCTAAATTTTCTCCTTCTTTTTCTACATAGATCTCTTCTTTAGCATTTCCATACTCCATCTCACCAGATGCAATAGTAAGAAAATTATCTACAATGGTTAGCTTAACTGCTAAGGCGGTTCCTCCACGAATCATGACTGCTATTCGATCTACCGCATCTACAATTAACTTTCTTTCCACTTTAACTTTAGTATTATGCTGAGTTGGTATAACTTTTTCATATGGAGGGAAATTTCCTTCAATAAGTCTAGTCACAACTGTGGTGTTATCTATATCAAAAAATGCTCTTCTAGGGGTAAGAGTCAAGTGGATCTGCTTCTCTTCATCCTCATCGTCCATCAATTTTGCGATATCACTTAAATCATCTGCTGTGATCATTGCAGAAATATCGCCATCAAGCCCAGGAATTTTATAGTAACCTAAACGATGGCTATCTGTCGCAACTACTCTCAGCTGCCCATCTTTACTTTCGAGCAAGATTGCAGTCAAATATAACCTTGAATGATCAACTTTAGCTGCAGCAAAAGCAGTAGCATTTATGGCTTTTTTCAATTGATTTTGAGAAATATTCCAGCTCTTAGCTAAACCTTCTTCTAGTTCTTTGGATGCATCTGGAAATACTGGATAATCATCAACATTCATACTCTTTACTTCAGCTTTAAAACTAGAATTTTTATTACCATCGTCAATAATTACGTTATTAGTGTTCTCATCTAACAAGATATTAATGGGTTTATCAGCTGGCCACTTTCTTACAATATCGGAAAACAACTTACCTTCAATTAATATCTTTCCAGGTTTAAAAATATCGGCTTTTACTTGCGTCCTTATACTTAAATCAGTATTAGTTCCTATTATCGTTAACTCATTTTCAGATGCTTCTATAAATATCCCCGTATAAACTTCGATAGAACTACTGGATTGTACAGCTTTTTGTACAATGTTAACCGAAGATAATAATAGTTCTTTAACACATTGAAAATGCATCAAAAATAACCACCCTTCTTTTTAAATAGATATATATATTTAAATATTTTAAAAGATAGTAGTAGTACTAGTAGTGCTGTGTATAAAGTGGATAAATAACGCAAACCCACTAAAGTATAGTGTTTATGAGTCTGAATAAGCTGTGGGTTACTTGTTTTAGATATCAACAGCGTCCACATTTAAATCTTTTGCATTAAAACCAGCAGAAATTATCCACAGATTTTTAGAATTATCCATATTTAAATCACAGCTAATTCACATCTTATCCAGAGGTTAAAAAAACTAGACGGAACTGATTTTATCTGAAATCTTTTTAATCTCTTGGTTTAAGTCCGGATCTTCACGGATACACTCACCGATTTTGTCACAAGCGTGGATAACAGTAGAGTGATCTCTGCCACCAAACTCCTCTCCTATCCTAGGAAGAGATAGATCAGTGAGCTCTCTTGATAGATACATAGCAATTTGACGAGGGAACGCAATAGAACGCGTTCTTTTTTTTGCTTTCATATCACTAACTGTGAGGTTATAGTGTTCTGCAACTATTTTTTGAATCAGTTCCACAGAGATCTGTTTGTTTTGTAATGGTAAAATATCTTGTAAGGCATTTGCTGCAAGCTCGGTGTCGATTGGTTTACTGTGTAGTGATGAAAAAGCAGTAACTCGAATCAAAGCTCCTTCTAATTCACGTATATTAGAACGTATTTGTTTGGCAATAAAAAGTAATACATCTTCCGGAACTTCAATATCTTCCATACTGGCTTTTTTCTTAAGAATAGCTATCCTAGTCTCTAAATCAGGTGGCTGAATATCTGTAGTTAATCCCCACTCAAAGCGAGAACGGAGCCTATCTTCAAGGGTCGCGATCTCTTTTGGGAGACGGTCACTACATAGGACAATCTGTTTATTGGCTTCGTACAGGGAATTAAAGGTATGGAAAAACTCTTCTTGTGTTCCCTCTTTACCAGTCAAAAATTGAACATCATCGACCAGGAGCAAGTCGACTGTACGGTATTTGTTGCGAAAATCTTCCATTTTATTGTGTCTGATAGAGTTTATCATATCATTTGTAAACTTCTCAGCAGACACGTACATAATCTTAAGATCCGGTTGATGTTCACAAATGGAATGACCAATAGCTTGCATTAAGTGGGTTTTGCCTAACCCAACACCACCATACATAAACAAAGGATTGTATGCTTTAGCTGGAGCTTCAGCAACAGCTAGGCAGGCGGCATGTGCAAATGAATTACTCTTACCAACAACAAAACGATCGAAGGTATAGCGAGGATTTAAACCGATACTTTTGTCATCTCTTTTGTCTGTAGGGTTTTTACTTACAGAATCATCTTTAATGTTGTCTTTTTTATCAGTGTTCTTTTTGCTCATTTGATCTGTTTTTATAACAAAAACAGGTATTAGCTTTTGGCCGGTGATGTTAAAAAGAATCTTCTTAACTAAATCACCATATTGTTCTTCGATCCATTCACAAGCAAAATCACTGATAGCCTCAACATGGAGGTAGTTATCTTCTAATTTAACAGGTTTAGTGGGTTTAAACCACATGGCAAAAGAGCTTTTTCCTACCTCGTTACTAACTAGCTCAAGAACTTTAGCCCAAATTTTATTGAGTTCTTCTATATTCATTCTCATGCCTCCAAGTCGACAATAGCTGTAAACTGTATCTGAAAAAAATAACATCCCCACTAAAATATGGGTTTAGTAGGTTTATAAACAAGCCTGTTGATGTCTTTATCAACAGAGATGTGGATATTTAAATTCAGACCAGGTTTAAATATTTATCCACAATATGGATAAGTTCCTGCTAAATAGGGCATTTAAAAGAGATATCCATAGGTTAATTAACAAGTTATCCACAGATAAAGCCTTGTGCATATCTCTGTGGAAACCCCATTCTAGCTGGGGTTTTACGAATTATTGGGCGAACACATGGTCGTTATTGTGGAAAAAAGTGTGGATAAATGGGGTTAAGCCCCTGATAGGACGGAATCCACAATTCTATGCACCGATTGTGGATAACTTAATATGGTATAATCAAACTACAGAAACTTCAAAAACGCTGAATATCGGGCGGTTAGAAAATACGGAATTCGCAAAAATTAAACACAAAGTCGTTTAAACTGAAAAATACCGCACCAAAAGATTTTAGATGCGGAGATAAATGGATAGAGAGTATAAAAGATAGAGAATATAAAGAAACACTTTATCCTATTGTAAATGAAATACGTGCTTTCATCAACATGGGCTTTTGTTGCATGAAATCCTAACCGTTAGTATTTAGGCATGTGCGACTTAGAAAATTTAAAAATTGGAGCTAAAAAGAATTTCCTAATTCGAAACGTTATAGTTTCCTTGACAGTAGTTCCATTAATACACTATAATTGAGCGAGGAATGCCTGTCTAATAAAGAGGAATTAACTATTATTAAGAAACTTGCCTTAAGAAGGAGGGTAGCCAGGTTATGAAAAGAACATACCAGCCAAAGGTTCGTCGTCGCAAAAGAACCCACGGATTCCTGGCGAGAATGCGTACTCCAGGTGGGCGTAATGTTATAAGAAACCGCCGTAGAAAGGGTCGCAAAGTACTCAGCGCTTAATAAGCGATTGGAGCGGAGCCTTTTTTAGGCTCCGCTACTGCTATGTGTAGCTTTTTGGTAGAGCAAATAAGCCTGAATTTAAGGGGTAAAAAAAATGGAACGCCTTAAAAGCAATACTGATTTTAGTCGAGTGTACCAAAAAGGAAAGTATTCAGCTGACAGGCTTGTTGTTGTTCATTATTTGCCAAATCAGCTTGAATTCTCTAGATTTGGTTTTTCTGTCAGCAAGAAAATAGGTAATAGTGTAACAAGAAATTTAGTGAAAAGAAGACTTAGATCCATTGTTCAAAAACTCGCACCACAAATAAGACGAGGATATGACATTGTTGTTAGTGCAAGAGTCGGAGCACAAAAGGCTGACTTTCTTAGTTTAGAAAAAAGCGTAAGGCATGCCATATTTCGGGCTTTTTTGTTTTTGAAAGAGGATAGAGGACATGAAAGAGGAAATTAAACCTGGAGTCTGATTTAATATGAAAAGAGTTTTACTGTTTCTAATTAACGGCTACCGGTTATATATATCACCTTTGTTTCCAGGTAAATGTCGTTTTTCTCCTACTTGTTCTGCTTATGCCATGGAAGCTATCGAGAAGTATGGTGCTCTTAAAGGTAGCTATATGGCGTTTAAAAGAATATTAAAATGTCATCCGTTTCATCCAGGTGGATACGATCCTGTTAACTAATGGAGGTAGGAATGATTGGGATTTTTAAATACGTGGTTTACTAATTTATTGGAGTTCTTTTTTCAACTAAGTAATAATTACGGTGTCGCAATTATTATGCTTACAGTGACCTATAAAGTTGTTCTTTTACCACTTACGTGGGTACAACGAAAGTCTATGAACGTTATGAAAGAACTAACCCCATTGCAGCAAGAGATTCAGGAAAAATATAAGAATGATCCGCAAGAAGCTAACAAAAGAATTATGGAGTTGTATAAACAGCATAATGCAAATCCGTTTGGTGGTTGTCTTTTAAGTTTGCTACAGCTACCAATAGCATTCATCCTTTTTAGCGTCTTACGTGCGACTAACTTTGAAGGAGCGAGTTTTCTTTGGATCTCTGACTTAACTAAGCCTGATATCATTCTAGCTCTCCTAACAGGTGCTATTTCGTATCTTCAGATGAATATGGAGACAACTGCTACATCAACTAACAAGACTAGTACCTATCTTTTTCCTGTTTTTATTGCAATTATGGGGCTATATCTCCCATCAGGACTATCAGTGTATCTAGTATCTGTCTATATTTTGTCCTACTTTGAGGTTCGTCTAATAAATGCATTATTAGATAGGAAGAAGGCAAAGGTAGAGGGGGGCGCACAAAAATGATTAGGGTTGAACAAACCGCAAAGACCGTTGATGAAGCTTTAGAATTAGTTTTAAGCAAATATAAAGTATC
>JAQVYS010000088.1 GCA_028708605.1 Bacillota bacterium | reverse complement strand
AGCATCGCTGAAGAGCTTAAGCTAAACGATTATACTATTGTTCATTATTTTATAACTAACGAAAATCGGATCAATGTCAAACTTGTAGAGGAACTAAAAAAGGCCGGCCTTGAAGTCTGGGCACTTGTTCTAGGAAACGGTTCTTATTCTACCCAAGGCTTTCCAAGTGATTGGCAAAGTTGGCGAATGGAACATATACAAAGCAAAGGCTTTGACGGCTTTTATCATTTCTGTATGAATAACGAAAATTACAGGGAGTGGAAAAAAGCCTCACTTGCTAAAGTCATTACTAGTGCTCCCTTTGACGGAGTAGAACTAGCAGAGTCTTATCTTCCAGAAATCAACGGTTTTTCAACTGGTAATTATGCCTGTATTTGCGATCATTGCCTAGAAATCTTCGCTAAAAAATGGCAAGAGAAACCTCTTGAATTTGTCAATCAATCAGCGAGCAACTACTATAGAAGAAACCTAGATGCATATGAAAAATGGATTCAATTTAGAGTGTACACTGTAACAGACTTCCTAGACGACATTATTAATGGTGAAGGTGGTCTTAGAGAAACTCGTCCTGATATTCTTGTTTCCACTTGGAGTTTAGGAATAGATAGTGGCAGAAAAAGTGTAGACCTGATGCGGGAGACCCAAGGTTTAGACGCAGTTAATATTGTAGAGGTAGTAAAACCAGACAGACATACGATCCAGACCCATTGGCCTGATTGGACAAAACCCTATCTGCGTCCTGACTATATTAAAACCTACGAAATCCTTGCTGAGCCTCTAAGGGAAGCTTTCCCAGAAGTTGATCTTATGCTACAAACAGATATTGGCTCTAACGAACAGATGCGCCGCAGTGACGAGTGGTTAGAGGAGTTTTATAAGACCGCAGAGTCGCTCGGTTATCAAAGTGTCATGAGCTATGAATACCACCTAGGACTTGGTATGTATGATATTGCTCCAACCTTAAAAGCAGTTACGCGACTGCCAAATAATCGACTACAGCTTACCTTTGATCGACGAGTTGACAACTACACAGCTACAGATTCATCTAAATACACTTTCGTAAATAATGATAGCGCTTATGCCTCAATAATAGTAGTAGATGGGAATAGAGTGATCATGGTGTTAGGCGGCATCGACGACTCCGAGGAGTTTGATCTTGATGTTGGAGAGATAAAAAACGCCACAAACTTACTTTTAATAAAGGGCGTTCCAGCTCAAGGCAAAGTAGTTGGAACTATTCATGTGCCAGCAGTTAGCGAATAATCTGTGGGAGGTAGAAGGCTGTGCTATAGAGTCTCCTACTAGTGATTCAGGTGAGATTCTTGGCATAGAAGAAGACGAGGAGGATTACGCCTTCGAATGTGCTATTCTTGCACTAGAATACCATGTCTATGGTTCTATACGTGTTTTCTTCCGCACAAATAAGGTGTATAGCGTTTATGGAGTAGCCTTCCACTAATTTGGATTTATGGTTCATCGCTTTGAAGGCAACTGGGATAAGGCTAAATATACACTGTTTTCATACCAAACTGGCGCTTACCTATCCTAGCAGATAGAGTAAATTTGCAAACTTAAAGAGAATTTAGAAGGAAAGTTTCAGAAAATAAGCAATATTAAATTAGAAAACTTGAGGGGGTATTTCAATGAGACGTTTGGTGATTTTGGTGTTAGCAATTTTCCTAATCAGTGCTACATCATTGGCAGCCGAGAAGTTGCTCTTTGAAGATGATTTCCAAGACGGTATTGACCCTGCCTTTTGGTTCCCATTATCTGACGCTTGGGATGCATATGACGGTGTTCTAGTTTTCCCTACAGTAAGCTTCGGTGATATCCTCGGTGGCGAAGAAGACTGGGAAAACTACGCAGTTGAATGTGAAATCTTGCCTCTAGAATTCGGACCTTATGGTTCAGTTCGTGTTTTCTTCCGCTCAAATGAAGTTTGGTATGGCTATAGCGCATCGTTCCATGCAGGCGGGTTTATGGTTCATAGGTTTGAAGGCAACTGGGATCAACACACAATCTTCGCTAACGAAGCAGAACCAACGTTTACCGCAGGAGTACCATTTAAGGTCAGAATTGAAGTCTACAGAAACACCATGAAAGTTTTTGTCGATGGCGAGCTTGTTTTTGAAGGTGAAGACCCAGATGACATGTACTATGAGGGTATGTTTGGCTTCCGCGCAGACAATAGCGCCTGCGAAATCAGCAATCTAAAGGTTTATCAGCTATAAAAGATTATGGGGTGCTAAATAGCACCCCATTTTTAGGTCGTTCTGGCACTTATCTAGTGCCGGATTTTTTATTCCTCTCCTAAAGCTAAAGCCACAACCTTATCACCAGGCTCTGGGCGCATTACAAGTACTCCTTGAGTGCTTCTACCCTGAATAGAAATCGTATCTACGCTGGTCTTTAAGACAATAGCTTCTTTTGTGGCTATGATAACTTGCTCTTCCTCGTTACCATATACAGTTCTAGCATTAATAACATTACCGGTTTTTTTATTAACCTTCATGTTGATTAGTCCTTTACCACCACGACCTTGAATTCGGTATTCGCCAATTCGTGTGCGTTTACCGTATCCGTTTTCTGTTACGGTAAGAATAAACGTTCTGCCATTCTTAACAATATCCATTGCAACTACAAAGTCTCCTGGAGAAAGATCAATACCTCTTACCCCTGTGGTAGCCCTACCCATACATCTGACATCATTTACTCTGATTCTGATGGCCTTTCCCTTGGATGTTGCAATAAACACTTGATCGTCATTCTTGACCTTTACAACCGAGATAAGTTCATCATCTTCACCAAGCCTCATAGCAATGAGTCCTCGTTTGAGACGAGTATCATACTCTTCCAAATTAGTTCTCTTAACTTTACCTAATTTGGTCATCATCATTAAAGCAGCTTCTTCTTCAAAGTCCTTAATGGAGATAACTGCAGTAATAACTTCCTCTCTATCTATCTGCAAGAGGTTTACTATAGATGTACCTCTAGACTGTCTAGAAGCATCTGGAATCTGATAGGTCTTTAGCTGATGGACAAGACCTTTGGTTGTGAAAAAGAGCATCGTATCTAAGGTGTTGGCAACAAAGATGTGTTCTACATAGTCTTCTTCTTTAGTTTCCATGCCAATTACTCCACGTCCACCTCTGTTTTGACTTTTGTAGGTGTCTTGTGCCAAGCGCTTAATATAACCTTGTTTAGTTATCATGACAACTACATCTTCGTCTGCAATCAAATCTTCTATGTCAAAGCTTCCAGAATGTGGAGCAATTGTTGTACGTCTTTTATCTGCGTATTTGTCTTTAATGCTTAACAGATCTTCTCTAACAATTCCCATTAATTTAGTACGATCCCCAAGTATATTGCGGTATTCTGCAATAGTAGCTTGTAGATCCTTGTATTCTTGTAAGACTTTTTCACTCTCTAAACTTGTTAATCTTCGGAGGCGCATATCCAAGATTGCGTTTCCTTGAACCTCTGTTAAACCAAAAGTTGTCATCAAGATGTCTAGAGCTTCTTTATCAGAAGGTGATTCGCGGATAATCCTAATTACCTCATCAATATTATCTAGAGCTACCAACAAACCTTCTCTAATATGGGCTTGATGCTCTGCTTTGCCTAGTTCATATTGATAACGACGAGTATTTACAACCTCTTGATGTTTTAAATACTCAACCATCATTTCTTTGAGGTTTAGTACCTTTGGCTGTCCATCTACTAGAGCAAGCATAATAGCTCCAAAGGTCTCTTGCATCTGGGTGTGCTTATATAACTGATTTAATAAAATCTGTGGGTTTACATCTTTTCTTACTTCGATTATTACCCTGATTTCTCTATCAGACTCATCGCGAAGGTCTGTAATGCCATCAATTTTCTTGGTTCTTACTAGTGTTGCGATTTTCTCAACTAGGGTGGATTTATTTACCATATAAGGAATCTCTGAAATAACAATACGGTATTTTCCCCCTCGCATCTCTTCGATCTCAGCTCTGGCTCTAACTCTAATTCTGCCTCTACCCTCTAAATAAGCCTTCTTAATACCTTGCCGACCAAGAATGATGCCGCCTGTTGGAAAATCTGGACCCTTAACAATATCTAAGAGTTCATGAATATCCACATCTGGATCATCGATAATTGCAACTAAGCCGTCGATAACCTCTCCTAAATTATGAGGGGGAATATTTGTAGCCATACCAACTGCAATTCCAGAAGCTCCGTTAATTAACAGGTTTGGTATCCTTGATGGTAAAACTACTGGCTGCATTTCTTCGCCATCGAAATTAGGGACGAAATCTACTGTATCTTTATCAATATCCCTAATCATCTCTAAGGCTAGAGCTGACAGTCTCGCTTCTGTATAACGCATAGCGGCAGGTGGATCGCCGTCAAGCGAACCAAAGTTGCCGTGCCCATCCACTAAAGGATATCTCGTCGAGAAATCTTGGGCTAATCTTACCATAGCATCATAGATAGCAGTGTCACCATGGGGATGATATTTACCCATAGTGTCACCGACAATTCTCGCAGATTTTTTAAACTGCGATTTTGGTCCTAATCCTAATTGATGCATGGTGTATAGAATACGCCTATGAACAGGTTTCATTCCGTCGCGCACATCAGGGAGCGCTCGATCGACAATAACGCTCATTGAGTAGTTGATGTACGACTTTTTCATTTCTTCATTTATATCTATATCAATAACCTTATCTGAAGAATCTAAAGCCAAGGCTTATCCCCTCTTTCTGCATCCATCAAACGTCAAGATCAGTGACTTCTGAAGCATGTTGTTCTATAAACGCACGGCGCGGTTCGACTTCTTCACCCATAAGTGTAGTAAATATTTTATCTGCCTCTTCTGCATCGTTAATAGTAAGACGCACCATCACCCTCGACTTAGGATCCATTGTAGTTTCTTGCAGCTGATCTGCATCCATTTCTCCTAAGCCCTTATAACGTTGAATAGAGTAAGTTTTGTTAGCCTCTTCAAACTCTAATTTGTACCTTTCAAGTTCTTCATCGCTCCATGCGTATTTAAGCCATTTATCTGCTCTATCTCTTCTTTCCTCTATCTTATAAAGAGGAGGCTGAGCCGCAAATACTCGACCTTCGTCAATAAGTGGCCTCATATAACGGTAGAAGAAAGTAAGTAAAAGCGTTCTAATATGAGCTCCGTCTACGTCAGCATCAGTCATAATAACGATACGCTCATAGCGAGCGTTACTAAGATCAAAGCTGTCGCCATAACCTGTCCCAAAGGCTCGAATCATAGCTTTAATCTCAGCATTACCTAAAATCTTATCTTCTCCGTGCTTTTCTACGTTTAAAATTTTACCTCTCAACGGTAGAATTGCTTGATACTCACGGTTACGACTTTGTTTGGCAGTACCTCCAGCGGAGTCTCCCTCAACGATATAAATCTCTGTTCCTTCAGAATCTTTTTTAGAGCAATCTGCAAGTTTTCCAGGAAGGGTCCCCACTTCTAAAGCGCTTTTTCTTCTAGTAAGCTCTCTAGCTTTTCTGGCAGCTTCTCTAGCTCTCGAAGCCGCAATTGCCTTGTCAATAATAGCTCTTGCAATAGAAGGATTTTCTTCAAAAAAGATAGCTAAGTTGTCACCGCAGATCGTATCAACTAAACCGCGAATTTCGGCATTGCCTAAACGCCCTTTAGTCTGACCTTCAAACTGAGGATCCTCCATTTTTATAGAAATAATACTCGTTAATCCTTCTCTTACATCATCACCGGTTAGATTGGAATCGTTATCCTTCAGAAGACCAGCTTTTCTAGAATAGTCATTAATTGACCGAGTTAAAGCCGTTCTGTAACCAGTTAGGTGAGTACCACCTTCAACAGTATTAATATTATTGACAAATGAATAACTGTTTTCTGAGTAATCATCGGTGTATTGTATGGCAACTTCAACGATTACTTCATCTTTTTCAGCATTAAAGTAGATTACGTCTTCATGAAGTGGATTTTTCTTCTCATTTAAAAAACTTACAAAAGATGCAATACCACCTTCGTAAAAGAATTCTTCTTCTTTTTGATGGATTTCATCCTTAAATATGATTTTTAATCCTTTATTTAGAAATGCTAGCTCGCGGCAGCGTTCTAATAAAACATTTGGATCAAAAATAACATCATCAAAGATCGTGTCATCCGGCTTAAAGGCAATTAATGTGCCGTTCTCATCAGTATTTCCTACAACCTTAATCTCATCTAAGGGGATACCTCTTGTAAATCTTTGTTGGTAAATATTACCGTCGAGGTATACTTCAGCTAATAACCACTCAGATAGAGCGTTAACTACGGAAACACCGACACCATGCAAACCACCGGAATACTTGTAAGCACTGTCTTCACCGCCAAATTTACCTCCGGCGTGTAAATGGGTAAGAATAACTTCTAAAGTTGATTTTCCTATTTCCTTATTTATGCCTACAGGAATACCTCTACCATTATCTTTTACAGAAATAGAACCATCATCGTTTAAAGTAACTATTATCGTATCACAAAACCCTGCTAGGGCCTCGTCAATACTGTTATCAATTACCTCATCTACTAACTTATGCAAGCCTCTTGATGATGTATCACCGATATACATTCCAGGGCGAAGTCTAACAGGTTCTAATCCTTTTAAAATCCTAATCTGGTTCTCATTATAATGGGAGTTTCTATTGTGTTCTGTCATATTTATCACTGGTTTGTCACTTATAGTGGCTCTACTACAAGAATGAGATTCTACTCACAACCAGTTAGGTCACCTCCCTGACACTATAATACTTCATAACCTTTATCAAACCGAGCTTTGAGGGTAACAGAAGATATTGGGGAAAGATACATAAT
>JAQVYS010000087.1 GCA_028708605.1 Bacillota bacterium | reverse complement strand
CACCCATTGTCAAACATGCATACCCAATACTCATATCTACCTCATTAATAATACCCACTTAATTTTTTTTAGAACATTTACTGATTAATATATCATCTAGTTCTAAATCCGGTCTTCCAATTTACTCTTCTCCAAAGTATCCATCACTTTATTACTATCCTGTCTCTTCTTGTGGAAAAGTCTTTACTATAATTAAATTGTATCAAATTCTGAATGATTTGGTAACTTTATTATAAAATAAAGTCACCATAGATGATCCAGATGGAAGCGTTCTAAGTAATGATATTTTTGCTTTCACAAAACCTAACAACACAGCGCGCAAACACCTAAACAATGGAAAAAACTGAAGGCTGCTCGAAAAATAGAACCCAAAGCAACTTGACGGCAAAACAATTAGAAGACACGAGAACAATATACATCGCAATATGTAATGAGAAGACTAAACAGATACGTCGAAGAAAAGTCGTCTTCCATTTTTAAGGCGTTAGTCAAACTTTCTGTAAGGACGACACGAAACACTATAAAAAGCCGTTTGACCATTAACCTGTGAAATTCACTTGAGTCTCATCAATTTGCCAAAGAGGTCAGTTGTAAGAAACTGTACAAAAAACCTCTTTTTATCTATCTGGTTTTTTTTGGTAAACAAAAATCTGTCTTTTAGTGTGTCTATCAATTTTACCTAAATCCCAGGCCCTCAAGCGCCCTTTTCTACTTAGACCTGCAAAAGACGCTGCTCTTCCAAGTTCTTTTACAGTATGGATTCTTTCTTTTAGCCTATATTCTTCTGCGCGATCTTCTTGAGCACAGGTTATAAAATAATGAATGTATTTTCCTCTTACCCTACTCTGCCACAAATAACGTGCATGACCACTAAACTCTTGGCTATAGGCGTTTTGCATCATTTTTAGATAACTTTTACCATGCACATCAAAAATAAGCATCCCGCCAGAATTCAACTTGCTCGCTAAATTTTTGAGTGCTTTTTTCAATCTAGAACGGCTAAGGTAATCTAGAACGTCAAGAGGCAAATAGATCAAATCCCACTTTTGGTCTAAATTAAATGTCGTGATATCACCTAAATACAGATTAGTATCTACACGCTCTTTTGCTATATTTAGCATGTCTTGATCAATATCTAAACCATCAGGCTTAAATCCAAAGCTATGTGTTGCCTGAAGAAAAAGGCCGGAACCACACCCGGCCTCTAGTATAGTGTTTGATCTTTTTGCGCGTGACACCTTTAGATAACATTTAACATACTTGTTATAAGGTCTTTTAGACATAAACTGATCATAAACAGCATTAAAAACCTTACCCATTTTAGGTCTCCACCTTTTGGGCGTCTTGCCAGAGCTTATCGAGACTATAGTATTGTCTCTTTTCTTCAGAAAAGACATGTATTATTACATCAGCAAGATCGACTAAAATCCATCCGCCTTCGCTATTTCCCTCTTTACTTTTAATGGTTAAACCATTTAATTCTATCTCATCTAAAATTGCTTTAGTAATTGCTTCCACATGCAGTTTAGAACGCCCAGATACTATTACAAAATAATCAGCTACAATAGTGATCTCGGACACATCCAAAATCTCTAAATCCAAGCCCTTATGTTCTTCAACTGCCTTTGTAATCAGAGCCAAAATTTCGTTACTTTCCACTCCCACGCCTCCTTTTATTTGATCATATCTCTACCAAGTAATATACTGACATCGCCTAAAGTACTATCAACATGCGACCACTCTTTATTCTCTAAACCAAGGTTTACTTGCAGCCATTTTACAGCATCTGCAAATTGTTCAGAAGCATGAATTGCTGTGGACTGATACTGGTATTCTTTCACTTCAGTAACACCAGCAACTTTAAATCCTTTTGCTCTTAAATCCTCGGCAACTTTCCTTGCGATTTCGATATTGCCACTTCCATTTACAATGCCAACGCTAAAGCCATATCTTCCTATACTAAGATACTCGTTGACGATACTTGCTAAGTGGTCTTCATCTATTACCCAGTAGCTAGCGTCATTAATGATTGTAGCTGTTCCAGGTGCCACAAAGGTTTTAATCTGAAAACCTCTAGTACTCTGTGCTAAGGTAGCCCATCTTATAATCTCAGTCGGGCTCATGTTAGTTCTTATTGCATCCCTTAGTTGCGTAGCAAGAGCTGGGAGTCTCCCTAAATTTGCAGGTCTAGATAGCTCGTTTACTAATGCTTCGATGAATTTCTGTTGTCTTACAACCCTACCAACATAACCAGATCCACTAATAGCAATGTCTCCAAACCCATCACCACGGTATCTTACGTATTGGAGAGACTGCTTACCATCTAGACGTTGCCTACCTGGCATCAGACGAATATGAAGATTTTGAGCATAGTCATCATAGACCATTGGCTTTTCTACATCAAGAATAACTCCGCCTAAGGTGTCGATAATCTTCTCAAATCCTTGATAGTCCATTTTTACATAGTAATGGATCGGGATATTAAGAAGATCCTGTACCGTTTGCACTGTAGTATTTACACCGTGATTTGGATATACAGCATTAACTCTTTCGCTTTTCCCTTTGACGACAACCCGAGTATCTCTAGGTATTGAGATTAAAGCTGCATTGGCGTTTTTTTCATCAACACTAACAACTATTATTGCGTCTGTTCTCTCAATTCCATCAGAGTAATCAGATCCTAAAATTAAGAAATTTGTTCTATTGTAATACTGGTATAAACTTGGGGCTTCTACATTACTAACAACATCAGTGTCTTGGCGAGCCACCCAGTTAGAATCATCCTTTATAGAAGCTAGAGTTAGATAGATAGTAACAACTAAAGCAGCTGCTATAAATAAAAAAGCTAGTAAAATATAACCGAGCACCTGTAATAGAGATCTGTTTTTATTTTTCATATAAGTGGCAGTTACCCCCAAACCTAACTCCAATTTTTGTGTATCTTCTTGTTTTCCTCAAGTAAAAGCTCATTTCTAAAAGCTAATGTATCTGGGTGTATTGGCAGGTGTCTTTCAATCAAATACAACAGAGAATTATCAATAGCCTCTAGTAAAGCTTTATTGTAATCATCAAATGCAAGTAGTCTGATCTTTTCTACTCCCAAGTAGTTTCTACCTTCTTCTATCTTATCTGCTAAATAAAGGATACGAGCAATATTTCCCATTTTAGGATACCCTGTAACGTGAAATTTGATTGCCTCTTCTACTTCCTTATCTAAAGCAAAGGAGGTAGCTAATTCTTTAGCTGCAATCTTACCATGCAACCCAAGCGGCCAGTCTTTCTCATACTGGTCTACATCGATTTTATATTGTTTTGCCAGATCTAATAACCTATCAGTGGACAATTCACGACAAATATCATGTAGCATACCAGATAGAAAAGCTTTGTTCTCATCAAAGCCATATTTTTTCGCAAGCTTTACCGCTATCTGTGCTACTCTCTTTGAGTGTTCAAACCTAGTTTGAGTTACTCTACTTTTAACAAACTCAAATACTTTATCTTGATTATTCACTGAGAATCATCCTTCATTTGCTTGCTACATAATCCTTTCGTCATATAAAAAAAGATGCCTGCCATTTACTTTCATTTTTGGACAGTTAAAACTAGTAAGGCTTGGAAGTTTCTTGCTTTTGATAAATTAGCCTGTTTGTTGTCTTAATATGATTTAGCTGATCTAAAAATGCTGACTACTTTCTGTTAATAAAAAGGAAATCGTCCTCTGCTCTAGAAATCTGCCTCATGAGCAAAATCATAAAAATTTCAAAGTGGGGTGTGGGTTTTAATGAAAAAAACTATAGCTCTAATCTTAGGAATCTTACTATTGAGTAGTTTAGCCTTAGCAAAGCCTTTGGAAGTGTGGATTACAGGTCACAGCAACGAACAACTACAGATCATGAGAGAGATGATTGACGATCAGTTCACACCTAAATTTGGCGTTGAGGTTGAGGTCACTGGTTTAAGCTGGTCAGACAACGAGTCTAAGTATCTATTAGCTGCCGCCTCTGGCGACGTGCCTGATGTAGGTAGCACAGGTGGACTTTTCTTACCGGAACTTGGTCTACGAGGGGCTCTACTTGATCTAAAGGATCTGCCTGACTTTGATGAAGTCGCTAAAAGAGCTTCTCCTGGTTTTTATCGTTCTCTAACCTATGAAGGGCTAGTATTTGGTATTCCGTATTTTTCCTCTCTTAGTGTGGCTTACTATCGAGATGATATTCTACAAGAATTGGGTTTGGGCAATATCGATACCTGGGATGATTTAAGAAAGATTCTCCCAAAACTTCAAGCCCGTGGTAGTAACTTTGGACTTGCTTGGGGTTTAAGCGAAACAGTTTATTCAGATGTCAATGCTTTTATGTGGCAAAATGGAGGCGACGATTATACCCCAGATCTCCAAAAATCTGGTCTCGACATGCCAGGTAGCATTAAAGGTTTTACAGAGTTTTGCGAGCTCTACACCGTCCATAATATCGCTAAAGAAATTCCTCAGTTTGCTGGATTTTCTAACGGCGATCTAGCTATTACGGTCTCTGGACAGGCTATGTATGCAAACTTAAAAAATGGCGCTCCTCAACTTGAAGGAAAATGGAGTCTTAGACCTGTTATCGGAACAATGCATGAAGGTGAAATAAACCGTTCTGCTACCGGCACTGGATGGTCCATGGGAATCTTCAAAGCCTCTAAGAACCAAGAGCTAGCTTGGGAGTTTGTTAAATGGTATACCTCAGAACAGGTCCAGCTAGAGATGGCAGTAAAGATAACTGAGCGCGTTAAAGGCTCGATGTTTTTACCTGCAAATCTCGGTTCTTTAAACAACCTTCCCATCGATGAAGCTGATAGAAAAACTTTCCTAGAACAGCTTAAAGCATCTAAAGCTTCTATCTTTGGTTTAGTATCACCAAATAACAGAAGACGCTACCTTCAATTTGCTGCCCAAGAAGCCGTTCTAACCGGAGTTGACCCTACAGAAGCTATTACTAAATATGCTGCTGAACACAATGTCGAAATCGCCCGTAAGCAAAATGAGTATAAACGCTATATTGAAAAACTTCTAGCCAAATAAAAATAAGAGAAGGTAGGGCCTTAAAATCCTCTACCTTCTCTTTTATGTATTTCCATGACAAAGGCGCTTTTCTTATTAAAAGAAAACCGCCTGTCTGACAGTATGTTTCCATTGAGTAGTTACTTAGTCTCTGCCTGCACGAGGACGAGCTTCGTTAACAACAAGCTGTCTACCATTTAAGTTGTAGCCATTCATTTCGCTAATGGCTTTTTCCATACTATCTTCGTCAATTTCCACAAAACCAAAACCTTTGGAACGACCTGTTTCACGATCTGTAATAATACGAACCCCAACAACCTCAGCACACTCGCTAAAAGCAGCCTTTAATTCGTCTTCAGTTGCTGACCATGGTAGATTACCTACATAAAGAGTCTTAGACATCGAAACATCCCCCTTTCCGTACCCGTTTCGCTTACTGGATCTTGTTACACTCAGAGTACAACGGATACAGGAAAGTGCAAGACCAAGGAGCGGATTCACGGTTAGTGGCCCATAAAGGACCCTTCGAGTTTCATTTTACCATAATTAAAGTAAAAATGAAAATATTTCTAGTTACTTTTGTTTTTCAACACAAGTTTAAACAATGACACAATGGGGTAACATGCTGAACTCAAGAAATTTAAAACAAAAAAAAACAGCTACTGCTGTTAAGTAGAATAAAGATATGGGGTGAACAGTGGGAGTTGAACCCACGACCTCCAGGGCCACAACCTGGCGCTCTAACCAACTGAGCTATGCCCACCATTTTATTAAGTTTAAAAATGGCAGGGGAGACAGGAATCGAACCCGCAACACTCGGTTTTGGAGACCGATGCTCTGCCAATTGAGCTACTCCCCTAAGTCCAATTAATAAATGGCTGGGGTGCCTGGATTCGAACCAGGGCATACAGGAGTCAAAGTCCTGTGCCTTACCGCTTGGCGACACCCCATCATCAAGTTAAGGCCAATGACAATAAGTGGTGGAGCCTATGGGGATCGAACCCACGACCTCTTGAATGCCATTCAAGCGCTCTCCCAGTTGAGCTAAGGCCCCATGATTGGCTCCCCAGGCAGGGCTCGAACCTGCAACAACCCGGTTAACAGCCGGGTGCTCTACCATTGAGCTACTGAGGATCATTATTATCTTTAATGGTGGAGAGGACTGGATTCGAACCAGTGAAGGCAACGCCAGCAGATTTACAGTCTGCCCCCTTTGGCCAGCTCGGGAACCTCTCCGCAATATTATAAAAAAATGGCGGAGCCGACGGGACTCGAACCCGCGATCTCCTGCGTGACAGGCAGGCGTGTTAAACCAGCTGCACTACGGCTCCGTTTTTTAAAATACATGGTGGGCGGTACAGGTCTCGAACCTGTGACCCCCTGCTTGTAAGGCAGGTGCTCTCCCAACTGAGCTAACCGCCCATGTGGAGCGGATGAAGGGTCTCGAACCCTCAACCTCTGCCTTGGCAAGGCAGCGTTCTAGCCAATTGAACTACATCCGCATATTTAAATCCGGCAACGACCTACTCTCCCACAGCGTCTCCACTGCAGTACCATCGGCTCTGAAACGTTTCACTTCTGTGTTCGGTATGGGAACAGGTGGGTCCGCTTCGACATAGTCACCGGAAAGATTCACTTTTCAACAATTCACAAAACCATTAGTACGTTAAATATATTAACATTTTAAGCTGTGTATGTCAAGGTTATAGAACCTTCAAAAGTACATAGTGGAATTAGGGATGGTTAAACCCTCGACCAATTAGTACCGATCAGCTAAAGACATTGCTGTCCTTACACCTTCGGCCTATCAACCTCATCTTCTCTGAG
>JAQVYS010000086.1 GCA_028708605.1 Bacillota bacterium | reverse complement strand
TTGCTCGCAAAATGGGATGGGTCAAATCGTATGGCGCTAACGCCTTGTCAGCCATGTTAAGTGGAGACGATCCAATGGGAGCTATTGCAGATTTGTTTAGGGCGTACTGGAGTAGACAACACCAACAGATGCTTCTTTCGATCCTAGATGGGGTGTTTGCGTCTAATACAATCGCTGATAGAGTTCATGATAATACTGCATTAACAGGCGGAAAAGAATTTATAAACGGCAGAACGTCTATCGATGCTACCCAAAAGATGGGAGATGCCAAAGAGCTTCTGACGGGTGTAATGCTCCACTCAGCAGTAGAGGCTTTCCTAGCAAAGAATGACTTAATTGAATATAAGGAAGAGTCCCAAGGCAAGACTGAAGTTCCTTATTTCCTTGGCAGAAGAGTTATAGTTGATGATGCCATGACTTTCGACACCGTGACGGGATCGGCTAAATCGTATCTGTTTGGGGCAGGCGCAGTTGCTTGGGGTAACGGTTCACATCCTGATATCTTCCAGACCGAAGTAGTCAGACAAGGACTTTCTTTGGCTGGTGAAGACGTCTTAGTAAACAGAAGGTTGCCTCTCCTACATCCCCGCGGAGTCAAGTGGACTGAATCTATTGTCGCTAAAACATTCCCCAACTTCGAGGAGTTAGAAAATGGTACTAACTGGGAGAGAGTTTACGAACCAAAGGCAGTGCGTGTAGTTAAATTCGTGTTTAAAATTGATGAATAGAGGGGTTTATAGCCCTTCTATTTGCTAGGAGGTTCCGTTATGAGTGCTGCATTTGAAAGACGAGTAAAAAGGCTAAGAGAACAGGTCCTAAAGAACATGCCACAGGATAAGAACCCAAGTGAAAAAGGGGCGTTAGAGAACTTAACAATAGCAGAATTAAAGGAGCTTGCTGAAGCAAGAGGTCTTGGATGATTAGTCCAATATACCATCTAGTAGAGTACACTCACAAACTCTAGCAAAACCTTTTTTTAAAAAAACAAGCTGATCTTATTAGGTTTAGCTTTAGTGTCTATGACAGTTGCTTTTACTAAAGCTTTTAGAAATACTAGACCTAGCTAACCGTTATCTAAGGTTGCTATTTTGTAAACTTCAATATGTAACAAGAACATTAGAATCAGGAGGGGACACCTCCTTTTTTTTATGGTTGGTAATCTGTCTGTTTTAGGCTTCATAGAGTGCCTAGCAGAGAGTTGTTGCACTGTTTTTAAAACAAAGAGAAAAGTAGGTAAATTAATGTAGGAGTAAAGAAATGATGGTGACTGAGCCAGATAGAAATATGCTTCAGTTTACGGACATCTGACTAAAAACTGATAAAGTAAGGGAGCTTGCAAAGTTTTATAGACAGCTAGCTGACAATAGATATACTAATACTCATGTAGTTAAGGATATTTAAAATATAATAGACACTTAGCTTGTAAATAAGCTTTTAAGTATGCTAGAGAACTCAGAATATGCATTATAGAAGCTGCGGTGTATTCTTTAGCTTAAAGATTGAGGAAAGGCATTTAAGAAAAAAAGTAGAACAGAGTATATGGAATTTAGTCAGTGGCTCGGACAAAATGATTTTGACCAAGTATCATTTAACGATGTGATCTTTGTAACAGTCATTTGAGGAAAGTGGTGCAATATGCGAATTTTAATTGATGCTGACGGCTGTCCTGTAGTAAATATTGCAGTCAATGTTGCAAGACAAAACAATATTAAGTGTTTGATCCTGTGCGACACTGCTCATGTCTTTGAAAAAGACGGCGCAGAAACCATAACCGTCTTAAAGGGCGCTGATAGTGTGGATTTTGTTCTTGTGAATATGGTTCAAAAGGATGATATCGTTATCACACAAGATTACGGACTCGCTGCTATGTGTTTAGCTCGTGGTGCTGTACCAATCAGCCAAGACGGTATGGTTTATGACAGTGAAAATATTGATGCTTTGCTTATGCAACGGCATATGTCAAAAAAAATCCGTATGAGTGGTGGTAGACTAAAGGGCAATTCAAAAAGAACCGAAAAGGAGAATGAAAAGTTTGAACAAAGATTAAGAGAATTACTTAAGTGAATAGACATCAATTGTGCAAAAGGCAGTATATTGAAGAAAAACTCTACGCCTATTTAGGGTGCTAGCTAAGAGAGAATAAGCTAATTCGCTAAGTGTTATAGGACAACTATTATTTGTGGGGGAGGCTTCTGAAAATGAAAAGAAAAAATACTGGGTTCTTGCTTTTAGGATTAGGCTTTACGATAGTAAGTCTTGTCTTAAATCGCTTAGTTTTACTACCGGACTGGTTAGCGATTATGCTTCCTATCCTTGCCGTAACCTTTTATATTCTTTACTTTGTTAAAGAGTTTCGGACAAATAGCAAGAAAAAATGAAGATTAACAGTCATAACAGTTATCTGTAGCAGGATTTTATCTCTAAAGCATCCCAAATCTATTGAGCTTGTTTTCTAAGGAGAAATATACCAATCAATTTAGTTGTTTTGTTTAAGATTATAATTAGTTGCCCTACGTTAGACAGAGGGATATAGTTGCGGGAAATGATAAATATTTATCAAAATATTTATCAAAATAAAGAAGGTTTAGAGGTGCTGTTATCTAATTATTAAGAAAATGCTTAAAGATGGAAAAATCTCTTCAAAATAGGGGGGAAGAGAAAATAAAAACTACAAGTAATCCATTTGTAGGATGTAGCTAGAGTACTATTAGGAAAACCTCTGGAAAAAATTACCGTAGCTATAGTTCTAAAAACTAGCATGACATTTTTAGAAGTTACTCTCATATTCTTAGGATCAAAGACAAAAAAGTGGAGGTGATAAGAGATGTCTTTAAAGGATCTTGAGAGATTAAAGCAGCAAGCCACTGACGCACAAAAAAACAAGACCGATATTCAAATAGTGGTTAACATGGGGAGTTGTAGTATGGCAAAAAACGCCGGAGATACCTATGATGCAATTGCAGATGAAATTAAAAAACGCGGTTTAGAGCAGGTTGAGATAATCAAAACAGGTTGTTTTGGAATGTGCGAGTCAGAACCACTGATTGAGATTATCAAAAAAGGGCAGCCAAAGGTCACTTATGGAAAAATCACACCAGACAAAGCCAGACACATTGTTGCAAGTCATATAGTAAACGATCAAGTAGTTGGAGAACTAGTGTTATCCGTTGATGAATAACGCCTACTAGATGAAACTATTATTTTTTTACCCAAAGTTTGTTAAGAATTTAACATTCGCCTTTGCAGATTGCTATCGGAGAAAGAAAGGAGGATCTCAATGAATCAAATGACAAATCCTGCTTATCAGATCGATGATAACTACTTAGATCAGGTTGAAAAAATCGCTAAACAACATAGTGGCAGAGCGGAGGATTTAGTTTTAGTGCTACACAAAGTCCAAGCTTTAAAAAATTATCTACCAAGGACTGCACTTAATGTAGTAGCTAAGGGACTAAATGTCTCTGAAAGCCACGTCTATGGAGTAGCAACATACTATTCGATGTTATCTACTAAACCAAGAGGACGTCACATTATCCGCATCTGTGAATCTGCACCTTGTCATGTTCAAAAGGCTAGAGAACTTATTGACGCTATGTTAGAACACCTTGATATAGAGATAGGTGGTACGACAAAAGACGGACGATTTACCGTTGAGACAACATCTTGTTTAGGATTATGTGCAGTTGCACCGGTAGTTATGATTGATGACAAAGTCTATGGAAATCTTGATCGGGATACTTTGTTTGAAGTTTTAACCAAGTACAACTAGTTTATTGTTGTAAATTCTAAGTATATTCAAAAAACTCTCTTGAATTTTAAGTGTTACGGTTTGGCAACAAGGAGGGATCTAAATGGAGTTTTACCGAGCTCATGTTTTAGTTTGTGGCGGCTCCCCTTGTGTAACTTTAGGCTGTAAGGCGGTACGTGAAGAGATTGAGCGCCTCGTAAAAGAAAAACGTTTAGAGCGAGAGATCTGTATCATTGAAACCGGCTGTTTAGGCGCTTGTGAAGAGGGTCCTATTGTAGTTGTTTATCCAGACGGTACCGTCTACTCGAAAGTTAACATAGATGCAGCTAGAGAAATTGTTAATGAGCATTTAGTTAGAGGTAGACCAGTAAAGAGATTACAATACAAAGGTAAACTCACATCCGTTTCTAGAACTGAAAACAAAAGCAAGGATTACTTTCAGACTCAAAAACGTGTTGTCCTTGAGAACGTAGGGCTTATTAATCCAAACAACATAGATGATTATATCTTAAAAGATGGTTATAAGATCTTAGAAGAAACCTTAGATCATCTTTCTCCTGAAGAGGTAGTCAATACAATTAAACGCTCAGGACTTAGAGGCCGGGGAGGAGCAGGGTTTCCAACCGGTACCAAGCTTGGAGTTACAGCCAGGACAACAGCAGATCAAAAGTATATAGTCTGTAATGCAGACGAAGGTGAGCCTGGCACTTATAAAGACCGCATTATTATGGAGGGTGACCCCCATAAGATACTTGAAGGTATGGCGCTTTGTGGCTACGCAGTAGGTGCAACAAAGGGGTATGTCTATATTCGAGGCGAATACTACCAGTCAATTGCTACAATAAGAACGGCTATAGAACAAGCACGAGAGTTAGGTTTATTAGGCACGAACCTCTTTGACTCTGGTTTTGATTTTGACGTTGAAATAAAAGAGGGTGCTGGCTCATACGTCTGTGGTGAAGAGACAGCTTTAATTCAATCCATGGAAGGTAAACGCGGAGAGGCTACTCAAAAGCCCCCATATCCAAGTACTTCAGGTCTATGGGGTAAGCCAACAGTAGTTATCAATGTGGAAACAGTTGCTAATATCGTACCGATATTAAAACATGGTGTAGACTGGTACAAAAGCCTGGGAACGCCATCTTCATCAGGCACAAAAATCTTTACTCTCTCAGGAAACGTCAATAATAGAGGTCTTATTGAAGTGCCGATGGGAATTCCACTTCGGGAAATCATCTATGGAATCGGTGGTGGAATAAGTGGTGGTAGGTCTTTTAAAATGGCACAGATCGGTGGCACAGCAGGTGGATGTTTATCCGAAGCGCAACTAGATACTCCCTTAGATTATGAAAATCTCCAGACAGTTGGTTCGTCTCTTGGTTCAGGAGCTATTTTGGTGGTTGATGATAGTCACTGTATTGTGGATGTGGCTTGCTCTATGTTAAATTTCTTTGCCCATGAATCTTGTGGCCAGTGTACACCTTGTAGAGAGGGTACATCAAGGCTCCTACAAACCTTTAGAAAGCTAAGTGAATTTACGGCTACCAAAGAGGATTTAGATTTAGCAATAAAACTAGCTAGAGTGATGCAAAGGACTTCCCTTTGTGCTTCTGGGCAGTCACCGATAATGCCACTAGAAGGAATAATGCAAAACTTCGCTAGTGAAATAGAAGCCCATTTAAATCAAGAATGCCCAGCTGGTGTCTGTCATAAATCGGCACATAAAACCCTTGGAAAGGAGGCTGTCATTAATGGATAATATCAATCTAACGATTGACGGTAAGGCAGTTAGCTGTCCAGCAGGGACAACTATCTATCAAGCTGCCAAGAAAGTTGGTATTGAAATTCCTACGCTTTGCTACCACGAGGACCTTGGCACTCCTTCTGTCTGTCGCATTTGCGTCGTCGAAATTGTGGGCATGCGTACCTTACAGCCTTCTTGCTCTTATCCGGTTGCAGAGGGTATGAAAGTACTCACCAACTCTCCAGGAGTCCGTGAGGCGAGAAAAATGGTAGTAGAATTACTACTTGCTCATCACCCTGAAGATTGCCAGACATGCTCTCGCAATCTAAAATGCGAATTGCAACAAATCGCTTTCAATTTAGGAATCAGGGAAGTCAGGTTTGATCGAATAAACAGGTTTCTTCCGGTAGATGAGTCTTCACCATCTATTATCCGCGACCCTAATAAATGTATAAACTGTCGCCGCTGTTTGGAGGCGTGTGAAAAAGTCCAAGGAGTAGCGGCACTTTCTCTAATCAACCGAGGTTTTGATACAGTCGTGATGCCAGCTTTCGAGTCTGGACTGATGGACGTCGTTTGCGTAATGTGTGGCCAATGCACCTTGGCCTGTCCTACTGGTGCAATTACCGAACGTGATGACACTGGGCTTGTTTGGAGAGCGCTAGCTGATCCAACCAAGCACGTTATCTGTCAAACTGCTCCTGCTATAAGGGCCTCTTTAGGTGAAGAGTTAGGTTTAAGCTCTGGAAGCATCGTAACTGGTAAGATGGTGGCGGCACTTAAGCAGCTTGGCTTTGCCAATGTTTTCGATACAGATTTTGCTGCAGATCTAACCATTATCGAAGAGGGACACGAATTACTTGATAGAATGGGAAATGGTGGTACTTTACCCTTGATTACCTCATGTAGTCCTGGTTGGGTTAAGTATGCAGAGCATTTTTATCCAGAACTACTGCCTCACGTATCAACCTGTAAATCACCACAGCAGATGTTTGGTGCTTTAGCTAAGACCTATTACGCCAAAAAGATGGGTCTTGACCCAGCAGATATTGTTATGGTCTCAATTATGCCATGTACAGCGAAAAAGTTCGAAGCAAAAAGACCAGAGATGAATTCTAGTGGTGTACAGGACGTTGACGTGGCTCTAACCACACGAGAGCTAGGCAGGATGATCCGTGAAGCTGGGATAGATTTTGAGAATTTAAAGGAAGAAGACTTTGATGAGCCACTAGGAATTTCTACTGGAGCTGGAGCTATCTTTGGGGCGACCGGAGGAGTTATGGAGGCTGCCCTGAGAACTGTTTACGAGATCGTAACAGGTGAGGAATTATCTGGAGAGGATCTTGAATTCAACGATGTTAGAGGCTTAGAAGGCGTAAAAGAAGCAGAGGTAAC
>JAQVYS010000021.1 GCA_028708605.1 Bacillota bacterium | reverse complement strand
GAACATTATTGATAGCCTTAAGGAATCTGGTCTAAGAGGAAGAAGCGGTTTTTCAAACCGTTTAACAGGCGAAAAATGGGCAGATTTTAAGGAGAAATCTGGAGAGAAAATTATTGTGGCTAATTGCAACGAAAGCGATTCAAGCTCATTTGTCTGTCGCTCCATCTTAGAGAGCGACCCTTTTAGCGCTTTAGAAGGCTTAATGATAGCCGCACTAGTTGAAGGAGCAAAAAGGGGACTTATCTTTCTCAATCCTAAGTACCAAAACGCAAAGGGTCTTTTAGAAAATGCAATAGATAAGCTAACTATAGCGGGGCTTTTAGGTGAGGGTGTTTTAGATAGCGATTTTTCTCTAGATATTGAGGTGTTTTTAGCCCCGGGAAGCTATGTTTGTGGCGAAGAAAGCGCAATTTATGAGGCGGTTTTAGGTAACAGGCCCCATCCAATTGAAGATTACAGTAACCCACAACTTAATATTCTACTCAATAACGTAGAGACTCTTGTTAATGTAGTCAGGATAATCTCTAACGGACCAAAGTGGTTTAAAAACATAGGAACAGCACGGAATCCAGGGACAAAGGTGATCTCTCTGTCCGGTAAAGTCACTTCTACTGGGTATGTGGAGGTTCCTTTTGGCACCTCTTTGAGAGAGATTATTTTTGAGTATGGTGGGGGAATACAGAATAAAAAAGCTTTTAAGGCAGTGCAAATTGGGGGTCCAACAGGTGGTTTTCTTCCTGTAACCCATATAGATACACCTCTAGACTATCACACATTAAAACAAGCCGGAATCAACCCTGGGCTTGGGAGTGTTGTCGTCTTAGATGAAGACAATTGTATTGTTAATCAAACTCATTATAGTCTTAAGGTAATGACCGAGGAGTCATGTGGCAAATGTATCCCTTGCAGAGAAGGTCTCTATAGACTAGTGGAGATGTTAGATAGAATAAGTAAAAAGGACCAAAGCAATTCAGATAATCTTAGCCGCTTTCAGATGCTCAGTCAATTAGAAAAGCTCGCTGAGGTAATACGTGAGACCTCAAGCTGTGGCTTAGGTCAAAATGCAGTCAATCCTCTGCTTACAGGACTTAGATATTTCAAGGATGAGTTTAGATTTCATGTCTTTGAAGGAAAATGTGTTGCAAGCCAATGTAAAGGTCTTCTAAACTTTAAGATCAATGCTGAAATGTGTAGAGGTTGCAGCATTTGCCTTGAGCGTTGCCCAGAAGGAGCGATTGTTGGTGAAAGAAAGTTTAGCCATTTTATTATTACTGATAAATGTACCAACTGTGGCATCTGTCACGAGGTGTGTCCATTTGAAGCAGTAGAATTCTATTAATACTGGCAAAGGAGGAATAAGAATTGGAGCAAATTCGCTTAACTATTAACGGTATACCGCTTAGCGCTAAAAAAGATCAGACCATTCTTACTGTTTGCCAGGAAAATAATATTAATATTCCATCACTTTGTCATATAGATTGTTTGAAAACTAGAGGCAATTGTAGGATCTGCGTAGTTGAAGTTAAGGGTGAAGATAGGCTTGTACCTGCTTGCTCTTTTAGAGCTTTAAATGGTATGGAGATCCTGACTCACTCCGAAAGGGTAAAAAGAGCCAGAAAGACGATCCTCGAGCTTCTTCTGGCCAATCACCCCGAAGACTGTCTTGTCTGTCTCAAAAATGGTGAATGCGAGATTCAGGATCTTGCAAAAGAGTTTGGTGTTAGAGAAAGACGTTATGTTGGCTTTAAAAGAAACTATGCTCCAGATCTATCCTCTCGCGCTATAGAGAGAGATCCTAACAAGTGTGTTCTTTGTGGCAGGTGCATTGAAGTCTGTAACTCAGTCCAAGAGGTTGGCGCTCTGAACTATTTAAATAGTGGCTTTGACACTGTAATCGCCCCAGCTTCTTTTGAGTTAGCTGCGTCAGAGTGTGTCTTTTGTGGGCAGTGTGTTTTAACCTGTCCTACAGGTGCCCTAAGAGAACGCAGTGCGCTTAAAAATGTCTGGACAGCTATTTCTGATCCGGGCAAAAAAGTTGCGGCTGTCATTTCGCCTTCTGCAAAGATTGGCCTCTTTGAAGAAACTGATCCTAAAAGTCTTGATGGCTTAATGGTTAGTGCTCTTAAGACCCTTGGTTTTGATTACGTTTTTGATATGAGTATAGCAAATAGACTTTATCTAGAGACTCTTTCAACGGAACTAGAAGACAGAGTAAAAGAAAACCGGTTGCTCCCCTTAATCCCTGCATTTTGCCCTGCTGTAGTTAATTTAATTGAAAAACGCTACCCAGAACTGATTCCTTATCTTAGCCAGATTAAATCACCAGGGCAGCTTGCTGGCGCTCTGATTAAAACCACTTTAGCAGATAACTATGGCATTAGTCCAAGAGATCTCTTTGTAGTAGAGATAAAACCTTGTACTGCAGCTAAAGACGAAGCTAACAGGGAGGGGCTAAGGCACGAGGGTTATAATGATATCGATGCAGTTTTAACTACTAGAGAGCTCGAGCGTATGTTTATGACAAGTGGTATAAAAGCTGAAAATCTAGAAATGGAAAACTTTGATTTGCCGTTTCAAAATAACTACCCTAGTCTTAATCTTTTGGAGGTAGCAGGGGGTTTTAAGGCGATCTTTGAGCAGTCAGATTTAGGCGTTGCTATTGAGTCTTTCGATAGCCTCGCAAAAGCTAATAAGACGTTTCAAAATTTCGACAAGTTTAGTAGCTATAGCTTACTAGAGATCTTTGCCTGTAAGGAAGGTTGTATTGGTGGAGGGGGCTCTAATCTAAGAAATCTTAGTGAAATAAAAGAACGCAAAGACAGATTTTTAGCTAATAATATACAAGATACACTAAAGCCTGATAAAAGGGAACAGCCTAAAAATGAAGCACGATATAAAACTCTGCTTTTAAAGGATATGAAGGCAGTATATAAACCAAAGCCTGTAAGTCAAACTAAGTAAGTAGACTAAGCAAGGTTTTGATTAATGCAAAAGGTTTTTTTAATAATAGGCCAGGACTTGTTCCTGGCTTAAAATAACTTACAGATTTTTGGAGGAATAAGGGATGGAAACGTTTATCAGTAGAGTTAATGAGCAAAAAAAAGAGTTAGGTCGTCCACTAGTAGGTCTTGCTTTAGGAAGTGGAGCTGCGAGAGGTTTTGCTCATATAGGGGTCTTAGATGTGTTTTTTAAAGAAGGGATTCCAATCGATTGCATTACAGGCACTTCAATCGGCTCTTTAATTGGTGCCATGGTTCTTTCAGGCTGGACCCCGAATTTTTTAGGAAGATTTGCCAGAGCTATAGACAAACATCATATTGTCTCTTCTTTAGATTTTGTGATTCCTCCTAAGACTGGCTTAATCGATGGCAATAGAATAAAGGTAATGCTTGAGAGAGTATTGAAAATAAAAAACATCGAAGATCTCCCTAAACCATATGCAGCTGTATCAGCCGATGTTGTTACTGGCGAGAGAGTTGTTCATGATAGTGGGAGTCTTTTAGATGGGGTGAGATCAAGTATCTCTGTGCCGGGAGTATTTGTTCCAGTTAAGAATAAAGCCATGTCTAAGACTCTTGTGGATGGAGGGATTGTCGATCCTGTGCCTTTGGATTTACTAGAAGAGGCTGGAGTAGAGGTCCGAATCGGTATCAGTATCTTTAGAAAACCCGAAAGCTCACACGAGCCAAAGGATATTATTGATATTTTGCTTAACTCTATAGATATTATGGGATCAAGGATCTTTGAATCTAGAAATATTGGCAATGCAATTGTTCTTGAACCTTTACTTGGTCATAGTTTTGGTAGTATGGACTTTGACAAAGCAGAAGCTTTAATTGAGCTAGGAAAAAAGAGTACTATAGAAAGGCTTCCTGAGATTAAAGAAAGACTAAAGATGGAAGGTGTTTTGTAAGATGCTATCTATAGAAGATATCTCTAAAGTGGCAGTGGGATGCGAAAGATGCAGCCTTAGACAAAACTCTAAACAGGTAGTCTTCGGAAGTGGAGATTCTAAAGCGCGTTTAATGGTTGTTCTAGAAGCCCCTGACAGCAAGGCTGCAGAGAGTGGAGAACCTATTTTTGGAGAAGCTGGAACTTTGTTGCATAACATTTTTGCTGCGTCACATATTAAAAGAGAAGATGTTTACATTACTAACATCGTAAAATGTAATCCACCGAGGGATCGTACCCCTAAAAAAGAAGAAATAGTAGCTTGTAGGTCCTGGTTGGATTTGGAAATAGCTGCTATAAGGCCAGATTATATTGTTCTTTTTGGTCTAACTCCAACTAGAGCCATTTTAAGCAAAAGCGACTCGATAAAAGAATTAAGGGGCAAATGGCATAGCTTTGGTGAGATTAAAGTGCTCTGCACCTATGAACCAAAAACCTTACTTAAAACGCCAAAGTACAAAAAAATGGTATGGGACGATTTTAAGTTACTTATGAAGGATATGGAAGGTCTAGATCTTTAATATTACTTAAAGAAAAGAAGAATTAGACAAGTTTCACAAGTTTTTCTCAACAATCAAAGGGAAAGGGGATTTTTTGCAGAAGTTTTGTAAGGATACACTCATTTATTAATTTAGTTTTACTGCCGAAGGGGGAGAAGGGTTTTGAAAAAGTACGATACTTCCCAGATTAGAAATGTCGCTATTATCGGTCACGGTGGAACAGGTAAGACTCTGTTAACTGAAGCTATTTTATACCGTGCGGGAGCCACAAATAGAAAAGGCAATATTAGCGATGGTAACACAGTTTCCGATTTTGATCCTGAAGAAATCAAAAGAAATACGTCAATATCGACAGCCTTGGCTACTTGTCAGTGGAAAGATACTAAGATTAATCTTCTGGATACGCCTGGATTCTTTGATTTCGTAGGAGAAGTTGTCGCAGCTTTAGAGGTAGTCGAAGGTTCTCTCAGTGTTCTCTCAGCTACGGATTCCCTTCCAGTTGGCTTTTTTACCACATGGAAAATAGCTGATGAAAAAAACCTTGCTCGCACAATCTTTATTAACAAAATGGATAAGGAAAATGCTTCCTTTGAAAAAGTTTACGAGGAGCTAAGAGAAAAGCTGGGAACCAAGGTTGTTCCGATTAATTTACCTATAGGTAGTTACACTAATTTTGAAGGTGTAATCGATCTAGTTAACATGAAAGCGTATTATGCAAAAGGTCTCGATACAACTGAGGCTGAAATTCCAGATAACCTAAGAGATGATGCTCAGAGATATCGCGAAGAATTAGTCGAGGCTGTTGTAGTTGCTGATGAAGAGGTTCTCGAGCGTTATTTTGAAGGCGAAGAGCTTTCGGAAGACGACATTAAGCGTTGTCTGCGCCTCGCTGCCGCTCAGAAGGAAGTTTTCCCTGTTGCTTGCGGTTCTGCAGAGCTTAACATTGGGCTTCAGCCACTAATGAATATGCTAGTTTATGGAATGCCCGCACCAACTGAAAAGGTAAGTGCAACTGTAGGTGGAGAAAAAATCGAATTAGATCCTACAGCAAATCAAAACTCAGCATTGGTATTTAAAACCTTAGCCGACCCTTATGTCGGTAAGATTACTTTGTTTAAAGTTAAAAGTGGACTACTAAAGAGTGACTCCCAGATCTATAATGCAATGAAAAATGAAACCGAAAGACTTGGACAGTTATTTTTCATGCAAGGGAAAGAGCAGCTAGCTACTGATGCGATAGTTGCTGGAGATATTGGTGGTGTCGCAAAATTACAATATACAGAGACCTCTGATTCACTATGTGATAAAGACAAACTTGTCACATTTGATCCAATTGAGTTCCCAAGACCAGTTCTTACTTTAGCTGTCTATCCTAAAGGCAAAAGCGATACCGACAAGGTAGCCTCAGGACTAGTGCGCTTAAGTGAAGAGGATCCAACTATCTCCATTGAACAAAACAAGGAAACTAGTGAGTTTTTGCTCTCTGGGATGGGAGACTTACACTTAGAGATTATTTCTAGCCGTCTGAAAAAGAAATTCGGCGTTGAAATGGAACTTGTCGATCCTAAAGTGCCTTATCGTGAAACCGTTAAAGGAACTGCTAAAGTTGAAGGTAAACACAAAAAGCAAAGTGGCGGTAGAGGCCAGTATGGTCATGTTTGGTTAGAACTCTCACCGATGCCACTTGGCGAAGGGTTTGTTTTTGAAGACAATATCTTTGGTGGGTCTGTTCCAAAGCAATATATCCCTGCTGTTGAAAAGGGTGTTAAAGAAACAATGGCTGACGGTGTCATTGCAGGATACCCAGTAGTCGATGTTAAAGTCAGTCTTTTTGACGGATCTTATCACGACGTTGACTCTTCTGAAATGGCTTTCAAGATTGCAGCATCTATGGCTTTCAAAAAAGGTTTCGTTGACGCAAAACCAATTCTCTTAGAGCCAATTATGTCAGTTGAGGTAACTGTACCTGATGACTATATGGGGGATGTTATGGGTAACCTCAACAAAAAACGTGGCAAAATCTTGGGTATGGAACCAAGAGATGGCGACCAAGTAGTTAAGGCTCTAGTTCCTATGAGTGAGATGTTTAGGTTTGCAATTGAATTAAGGGCTATGACTCAAGGTTGGGGTAACTTTGTAAGCATCTTCGACCACTATGAGGAATTACCAGCTCAACTAGCTGAAAAGGTTAAGGATCTTAAGGAAGAAGAAGCAAACTAAAATAACTTCAAACTGCTGCCAATTTGGCAGCAGTTTTTTGGGAGAGATACAATTGATAACAAAATGGGGTTGGTTAATTTTGCTGTTAGCTATCACTACAAGCAGCGCTGTATCTGCCAAAACTTTTGATGTCACTCATTTTAGCGAGAGTCTCCAAAAAGAAAAAACGTTCAGGATAATCCTACCGGAAAGTTATCACGAAGAAAACTTTTACCCAACTCTTTATCTTCTTCACGGCGCAACAGGCAATTATACCGATTGGCATAAAGATGGAGTGCTAGAGGATCTAGCAAAAGCTATTGATATGATAATAGTTACACCTGATGGAGAAAACTCTTGGTATCTAAATAGCCCTGTCAAAGCGGAGTCGAAGTACGAATCTTACATTATGGAGGATTTAATCCCTTATGTAGAGGCGAACTTTAATGCAATAGATACCTATAGAGCCAGAGGAATTGCTGGTCTTTCAATGGGAGGACATGGGGCGATTTCTTTAGCTATGAAACACCCCGAATTCTTTGGGACAGCATCAAGTTTAAGTGGGGTTTTGGATTTGACGTTTAGAACTGCTGCGACTGGGTTAATTGATATACTAGGAGATATCGAAGATAATCTTGAAGTGTGGGAGGATAATAGCGCTATTAAACTAACAGGAAATCTACGAAGATCTAAAAGACGGCCAAAGATGCTTTTTGATGTTGGAATGTCAGATACTTATTATAAACCTAATCTTGATTTTCATATAAAGCTAAAGTCTTTGGGGCTTGAGCATACCTTTAAGGTCTTTCCTGGCAGTCATAACTGGGAATACTGGCTCAGCCATCTTCAAGAACATTTAGAATTTCATGCTAAAAATCTACGAAAACCATTAATTGGAGTCGAGGGGGAGTAAAAGGTGTTTAAGAATGGCTTTGTGCTTATTTTGGCTATTTTAATGAGTTTTGTTGCAGTAGCCGAAGACCGGTACCTTAATCTAAGCCATTTTTCAGAGATTCTCGGTAAAGAAAAAAGATTTGCTGTAGTTTTGCCTCCTGATTATACAACACAGAAAGCTTACCCTGTTTTGTATATGCTTCACGGCGCAGGTGGCGATTATCTAGCTTGGCATAAACCTGATGGGAAGCTATACGAGCTTTCTAGAAACTACCAGATGATTATTGTTACTCCCGATGTAGAGACCTCCTGGCTTGTAGATAGTCCGATCAAACCCGAGTCTCAGTACGAAAGCTATATGATGAAGGAGTTTATACCCTATATAGAAGCTAATTTTTCAACCATAGATTCCTATAGAGCAAGGGGCATTATGGGGCTTTCAATGGGTGGCCATGGTGCTATGATGTTTACCTTAAAATATCCCGATGTGTTTGGTGTAGCTAGCTCTACTAGTGGCGTTTTAGACATTAGAATGCTTCCACAGACAGCAGGTAAAAAGGATGTCTTAGGCGAGCCATCGGAAAATCCCGAACTTTGGAATAACTCCTCTGCAAACTATCTTGCCCAAGACCTGCAGAAGATGCGTAGGAAACCTCGTTTAATGTTTGATGTTGGTCTTGGCGATTATGTGTATGGTACTAATATGGCTTTTCACAACACCTTAAAAAGACAAGGCATCGACCACACCTTTAGACTATATCCTGGCACTCACGCTTGGGGATATTGGGTTGCAAGGCTTCCAGAGCACCTTGCCTTCCACGGTGAAAACTTAAGATCTCCACAAATTGTTGAAGAAGAATAATAATTAGTAGGCTAGCGTAATAAATCTACGATAGGAGGTGGATTTATGCGCCAAGCCTACTCTGTTTTATGGGGTCTTTTGGTAGCTTTGGTTTTGTATCTTTTTCTGTCTTTGCTTTTTGGTGTCTTTGCTTATTTGGATTGGTTTACGTTAGGTAGACTAGGCTATGACATTCTACATTATTTAATTATCGCAATAGCTGCCTTTATTGCTGCAAAAAAAGCTGCAGACAAAGGTTGGTTAGTGGGACTTATCATTGCACTTTTTATTGCAGTCTTCTCAGTTATGATGCAACGTTCTTTGGGCCAGCCTTTTATAGAGCAAGTCATGCGATCGGCCATAACTTTGGCAGTTGGTACAATCGCAGGTGTATTTGGAGTTAATATCTGATCAAACGAATGTTTCCATGGTCTTCTAAATGCTGTACAATTTCATCAAGTCTTTCTCTAGGGACTTTAATCGCATAGCGAAAGTGACCGACTGGTTTTTGCGGAAGATCCTTAACTAAGCTTCTATCAACTGTAGTACTGCCTATCATCATGGAGCCTGTTGCAGGCATAGTTAGATAAAGGCTGCCTATTAACCTAGCAAATCCTAAAGGGTCGTAGCCGGGGGGCATTTGGTCTGGTGTCCTAAGGCCCACCGGCTCTATTCTATGAGGGAAGATGCCGAGCTCTGTTTGGATGTCGTCTGGGCTACCCAAATAATCGCCAATGATTAAACTCACCTTTTCACCCCCTACTATTATTGTCTCATATGCAAAGAATAAACTTGCACAATTAAGGCAGGAGATAGGGTTAAATATCTAGAATAAAAGTTTGCGGTATTGGAAAGATTTTTCCATACCGCACTTAACATGTTTTAATAGACATTTTTATAGACGAAAGGACGAAAAAAATGGAAAAAATTATCCCAGTTGGTGTTAGCGCTCGTCATGTTCACTTATCACAAGGAGATTTAGAGACTCTTTTTGGCGAAGGTTACAAGCTTACTCCTAAAAAAGATCTTTCTCAGCCTGGTCAATTTGCAGCTGAAGAGACTGTGGAGGTTGTCGGATCTAAAAGAAGCTTTCCTACAGTGAGAATCTTAGGACCTGTAAGACGCCAAACCCAAGTTGAACTTTCTGTAACTGATTGTTTTACTATCGGAGTTAAGGCTCCAGTTAGAGAATCAGGTGACATAAAAGACTCCGGTAGTGTTACTTTAGTTGGTCCAAAGGGTCAGATAACTCTTTCTGAAGGTGTTATTGTAGCAGGAAGACACATTCACATGCACCCAGATGATGCGAGAAAATTTGGAGTTATAGATAAGCAAAGAGTTAATGTTAAGACCGAAGGTGAGCGTTCTTTGATCATGGAAAATGTTATCATACGCGTACGCGATGATTTTTCCTTAGAACTGCATATTGACACCGATGAAGCAAATGCAGCAGGTCTTGGAAACGGTTCAAAAGTAAGAATAATAGACTGAGAGAGGAGTTATCACTCCTCTTTAAATAATTTTGGTTTTTTCTATCTAGCACAGGCAATACTAGCCTTAGGGGTGTCTTATTGTCTAGCGAACAACAACGGATTTCGGTTGCAGCAACTTGCAGTGAGTATTCACCAACGATTCATATGATGCGAGGGTTTATTGAAACACAAGGCGCAGAAGATGTCAGTTGTAGCTATTGTAAAAACTGGTCTACCGAACACGATCAGTGTAGACTTGATATTTTTGATAGCCAGTTAACTAGTTTAGATCAGACCTAAGTAGGGCAAAGCCCTACTTTTTTTATGACCCTGTATCTATGGAAGGTAACCTCAAATCAGCTAACAGTGTCATAAAGAAGCAAAGCAGCAAGTTTAGTAAATTTATGAAGAAGGTATTAAAGCTATAATAAGCCAATTATAGAAAGACCAGATTTGATCTAAGGGGGACTAAGCATGAAGAAAATTAGCATAATACTTTGTCTTATCAGCCTACTTGGTTTAGGTGTATTGGCAAAATCCACTTGGGAATTGGGTCTTGGTTTAAGCCAAATTGAAGACGATTATTACGGTTCGTTTAGTTTTCGTCCTGATCTAAGTATCGGTAAACTTGGTTTGGGGCTCTCTTTAACCTTTAACTTTAACTCAGAAGGATTACGCCTTGAAGATTGGCAGGAAGAAGGCGAATTTAGCCTAGGAAAGTCCGTCTCAAGAGTTGTCCGTTATGTTTCATGGGCAAAGCTTGGAGATCCGTTTTATTTTAGAGTAGGGGAACTAAACAATGTCTATGTGGCAAATGGTTTAATCATGGACGGATATCGCAACCTTTCCTCAGATGAAATAAGAAGCGACGTTAGGCGTCTCGGGGTTGATGTTGCAGCTGACATAGGTATTATTGGCGCACATTTGATGGTTAATAATGCTCTAGAACCCGAGGTCTTTGCTTTGAATCCTTTTGTTAAACCTCTTTATTTAGTAGACGAATTACCTACGTTTTTAAAAAATACATCAATTGGAGTAGTGTACATAAGAGATATTAGGCCAGAATATCAGATGTCTTATGCCTATGGTCTAGATCTTACTATGCCACTACTAAATAATCTAGCGTTTTATTTCCAAACCGCAGAGCTTGCAAATAGCTCTAAAGGTCATTCTGTTGGTGCTAGATCAAATTTAGGACCTGTGTATCTTCGTGGAGAATACAGAGTTTTTAGCGAGAACTTTAAACCAGCAGTCTATGACTGGATGTATGAAGACTATGGAAAAGACTTGGTGTTAGACACTCCAAGAGCTAACGGTTTTATGGCAGAGACTGGATTTTCTTTGTTAAACGATGGTTTGCTATTAAATATTCGTTACGAAAATATGATGATAGATGGTTTAGATTCAATACCAACTTTGGCAGGACGAGCGACCATTGGTTCAGAACTTTTTGCGACAATAACCGGGCGCAAAGGCCAAATAGAAGCTGGCTATTCACAATCTAATTTCATCAAGATTGATGAAATTACTAACCAAAGAACTAAGATCGACGCAAAGGTTTCTCTGGAGATCTACCGCGGCCTTATTGGTAGCTATATCTATAATGTTACTTTCAAACCCGATAATACACCTGTAAAATTCCAAGCGTTCGAGGTAAGTCTAGGTGGAGCTTTTTAGGAAAAGGCCAACCCTCTTTTTGAAATGGACTAAAGGAGTTACTCTTTTGTTAACGAAATATAGATTGTGATCAGAAAAAAGTTAACATATATAGAGGGGGTTTTTTGTGTGGGTAAAAAGATTAGCTTTTTGTTAATGGCTTTTCTTGTTGTTGGATGTGTATTTATGGTCATTCCAGCTGAAGCTGGAGATTTAGTATTGCCTGATTTTCTGGTGGGAAAAGAAGTTGCTTTTGAAGATGACTTCAATAACCTCGATAATTGGATTGAAGAGGATGACTTTGAGTTTAATAAATGGGCTATTACTACAAAAGGGAACTTGCAAATTGTTGATGGTCTTTTATCTAGAAAGACTGCAGGTAACTCTGGTTTGAAGCTAAAAGATTTTGAAATAACAGATGGCGCTGTAGCTGTTTTAGTTCGTCTAACTGAGAAACCTGAATCAGGAGCTATTGGTGCTAGAATTCACCTCAGAAATCCAGAGATGCACTGGTGTTATGGTGCAGGAGTTAATTATTCAACTTATAGTTATGAACTAGCAACATGGCATGGCAAAGGTGAAGCCAAAGCTTCTATAGTTGGTCCTGAAGCCCCTGTTGCACAGCTAAAAGAAGAACTTGGTTGGGTTACAGTAACAGCTGTAATTCAAGGCAATAAAGTTAGTTACTATTTGAATGGTGAGATAGTTGCTGAAAACGAAGACCCAGAATTCCCATATGAAAAAGGTGGAGTCTTCCTATCAATAGCTAATAATTTGGAAATTGATAAAGTAGTTGTGTATAACTTGTAAACAAAAAGCAGACGCTTTTCAAAGCGTCTGCTTTTGTTTTGCAGGAATTTTCTTTTGCCGGTGGAATAACAAAAATATAAGCAGATAAAGATTGTAAAGGATAAAATTGGTTTTTGACTTTAGAATGTAATGTCTGCGAAAGGGTAGAGCAAAAATTATTTGTTGCTAAAAAAATGGGGGTGCATTATGATGAAAAAAGGTTTGTTATTGTTGTTCGTTCTTGTTCTTGGTGCTGTGGCTTTGGCCGCTCCTGCAAACTTAGCTCTTAACAAAGAATACATTTTTAACATCGAGGCCAATGCTGGTTATCCAGACAATGGTTCAAAATTGACAGACGGAATCTATGCATCAGTAATTGGTTATGGAGATCCTAACAATTTAGCACATTTGCGAGAGGACTTTAGGATTGTTGTTATTGACTTAGAAGCAGTATATAAGATCGATAAAGTTCTTGCTAACTTTCTAAATCAATATGATGTAGGCGCATATCGTCCCGAGATGTTAGGCTTATCAGTATCTGAAGATGGCAGAAGATGGAGAGTATTAGACTATATCGAAATCTATGAAGATGAGCTTCCAAAAGAAGGCACCTATCTCCACCAGTTTGAGTTAGATGCAAGTGGTACAAAAGCTAGATATGTCGCTGTTAAATTCAGCACAGAAATCTGGGTATTCATGGATGAGTTTGAAGTCTTAGGCGATCCTGCAAGCAAAGAAGAATCAACTGCGAAAGTTGATATTTGGGACATTGATTTCGAAGAAATCGAATTTGATTTCTAAGTCAGAATTTAAAACCATGAGATTTAACCCTCTCGATAGAAGATAAAACATTCTATCGAGAGGGTTTTTATCTTTTATTAGAGCAAGCTAATGAAATTATTTGGAGGTTATGTTAGGTAAAAACTTTTTAATTTAGAGGTTTTTGATAGGTCTTTAAAAGACCTATAGTAGCGTATTTCGGTAGCGATTAGTTTTACAACAATTGCTATTCTAGCAGGAATTTTCTTTTGCCAGTGGAATACTAAAAAAGAAAGCAGATACAGACTCTAACAGATAAAGGTAGCATTTTATCTTTTTTTATTTGGGGTTTATTATCTGCTAAATAGTAGGGCGAAAAAAATTTCGCTACAAAAAAGCGGGGGTGCACCATGATGAAAAAAGGATTGTTGTTGTTTTTAGTTTTAGCACTTGGAGCTGTGGCATTTGCTGCTCCTACAAATTTAGCACTTAACAAAGAGTATGTTTTTAACATCGATGCTAGTCCTAGTTATCCCGACAACGGTAGCAAGTTAACAGATGGAGTCTATGCATCAGCACTAAACTACGCAGATCGTAACTACTTAGCTCATTTACGCGAAGATTTCCGTATCGTTATTATTGACCTTGAAGGAGTATACAAGCTCGACAAAGTTTTAGCAAATTTCCTTAATCAACAAGACGTAGGTGCTGCTCGTCCCGATATGTTAAGCTTAGCAGTATCTGAAGATGGCAGAAGATGGAAAGTCTTAGACTACGCTGAAATTTTTGAAGATGAGCTTCCAATAGAAGGTACTTATGTACATCAGTTTGAGTTAGATGCAAGTGGTAGCAAAGCTAGATTTGTAGCTGTTAAAATTAGCGTAAGGGTTTGGGCATTCATGGACGAGATTGAAGTTTTAGGCGATCTTGAAAGCAAAGAAGAATCAACCGCAAAAGCTGATATTTGGGATATTGACTTTGAAGAGATTGAGTTTGATTTCTAAGTTAAACCTATAGGAAGGTGGCGAAAGCCACCTTCTTCCTTAAAGGGGATTTAGATCTATGGATATTGTAGAAATTGTAAATCAAGTACCAAAAGGTTTTGAGCATACAGGGGGCTTAGATCTAGTAACTGCTGAAGAAACCCTAGAGAGCTGGAAAGCTAAAAAGAAACAGATTGAAGACAAATGGATTGATTATCTAGGTAAAGCGCCATACGGCAGACTAAATCCCAAATTTAGAGAACATGATTGGGAAGAGAGGCCGGATTATAACGGGCGTCTTGTCTACATCCAGACTGAACCTGACTATTTTGAAAAAAGCTATCTTCTTGTACCGAAAAAACTACAGAAACAAAATCCTGCCATGTTGGTCTTATTTTATGATATTGATACAATGATCGGAGAAAACAAGGGAGGAAAACAATTTAACAATACGCCTGCAAGATTCTTTGCTCTTGAATTAGTAAAAAGAGGTTATGTGGTTTTAGTTATGAGATGGTTTTATCAAGGCGTAACTGAAGGCGAAACTCTGCAAGATTTTTATGTTGGTGTTAAAAGAATGGAAGAAACTTATCCTGGATTTAAGGGTCTTGGCAAGACTGCTAATGACTCAAAATATGGACTAGATTATTTATGTTGCCTTCCGTATGTAGATAATAGCAGAATCGGTGTAATGGGTCATTCTTTAGGTGGGAAGATGGGTCTGTATTCAGCTGCATTTGATGACCGTATTAAAGCAAGCGTTCTTAGCGAATTAGGTATTGGTATGTCTTTTACTAACTGGGACGCACCATGGTATCTTGGTCCTGAGGTTAGAGATGAAAACTTTAACTTGGACCACCATGAGCTGCTTAGCCTTATAGCCCCTAGACCACTTCTTATCATAGCTGGAGATTCTGCTGATTGTGATAAGAGCTGGCATTACATTAATGCTGCTAAAAAGGTCTATGATCTCTACGGTCATAAAGAGGATATCGGGTTATATAATCATCGCACAGGTCACCCTCCTACTAAAGAGGCAATGAATATTGCTTACAATTGGTTAGATCATTATTTAAAGTAGTTGCAAAGAAGAGGTACTCGATATAGATCTCTATAGAACTCAATTAAAAGAGCAATCGTTGTTTTATCAGAAAACAGCTTAGAAGGACACTGAAATCCTGATTAGCTGTTTTTTTATCTTGAGTTCAAAATTTGCCTTGCTGGTATGTTAGGTAAAAAAACTAAATATCCTAAAAATTAGTATCTTTTTCCAATAAAAAAGTCATATAGTTTTAAAGAGTTACTTTAGCTAAATAGTATGTACTTCAATATACCCTAAAAGGGATAAGTAATATATGATAAGCAGGAAAGTGAACTTATGAAAGCGCTGTCTTGAAACTTGATTCCTTAATAATAAAGCTACTATGGACAATTCTTCAAAAGGTTTATAAAGATAAAAAAATGGTTTATTTTTGCGTGATCTGGGTATCTAAGAAAAGCATGGGAAGGGTGTTTTTAGTGGCAAGAAAAAAGTCGCTGACAGTTAGAGTTGAAGAAGAACTACCCGAAAATTTGATCCAAAATCTTTGGCTATGGGTAGATAAGGTGTTGCCTAAATTAGAGGATTTAGAGGATAGTCTCCAATTCTTTGAACTTTTACCGATAGATCAAAGTGCACTTTTAGAAAATCAATTAATTATTCATACTGTTAAGGAAATAGACTACAAGAGAAGTCATGCCCTTTGTCTTGACAAAAATTTCAAATGCAATGTCTGTGTTGCGATTTCTAGAAACTCAATTAAGATGATGTTTTTAGACGAATTAACTAAAGACACGATAGGTCCCTAACTTCGATTGTGAATTTTTAATAAAGGGACGAGGTTTACCTAAGATTTAAAACGTAGCTTGGCCTAGAATGCTAAAGCTACGTTTTTCTGTTTAGGATGCTTTTCCCACTTTTGCTATTTTATGCTATATTAAAAGAGGATAAAAAATGGTCTAGATTTCATTCTTTGCCTGTCAACTAAAGACCACGGGAGGTTTCTAGTTGGCAATGATTTTTAAGAAAGTTAAGCTTAAGCCGCTTTATAGTACCTTAATTTTAATAATTTTATGCACGTTATGTTTTGGACTAAATCAAAGGGTGGTGGTATCTAAAGTGTATATAGTAGATCGGATTGAAGAAAACCTAGTTGTGATCGAGTGGGACTGTGGTCATTTTAAGATACCAAAGGATTTGTTTCATTTACCAGTAAAAGAAGGGGATGTTCTAAAGATTTCAATCGACATAGATCATGATGCTACGAAAAGCCGAAGAAACAGAATTAAGGATCTACTACAGTTTGACGAGTATTGAGCTAAACTAAAAAGGGAGGGGTATTTCTTTAGTTTAAGCATTTCTTTTTGAAGTAGCTTAAATGCAAGAATATAAATGAGAAAAGCAGCTATGAAAAACAGAGTTCTTGTTGTCCTTTTAGTAGCGCTCTTTTTAGGTGTGTTTGCGGGGTCCTACTACAATGATTTAGATGTACAAGAAAAGGTTTTAACTGCGCACTTTATTGATGTAGGACAGGGTGACGCCATTTTTATTGAGACGCCTAATAACAAAAGTTTGTTAATTGATGCAGGCTCAGGATCTAAAGGTAAGATAGTGGTAGACTACCTAAAAAGCATAGGTATCGAGTTAATTGATGCGGTAGTGGCAACTCATCCACATGAAGACCATATTGGTGGATTACCTGAAGTTTTCCAAAGCTTTGATGTTAAAAATGTCTATTTTACAGATCATGAACATACATCCTTGACTTATGAAAGGTTTTTAGAAGCAGTAAATGCTTCAGGCGCAAAAAGAATCCGCGCAATCCAAGGCAGAAGTATTGAGATTGACCCTGATGTAAAAATCGAAATTCTCTCACCCTTAATAGATAGAAGATACCAAACTTTAAACCACTCAAGTGTTGTCCTAAAGCTAACCTTTGGGGATACTTCCTTCCTTTTTACAGGAGACGCTGAAATCTTAAACGAAAAAGAATTGCTTAATATGAAAGCTCCTCTTAATTCAGATGTATTAAAGGTAGCTCATCATGGCAGCGCTACTTCCTCGTCCTTATCGTTTTTACAAGACGTTTCACCAAGGTATGCTGTGATCTTTTGCGCAAAAGAAAACAGCTATGGGCATCCTCACTTAGAGGTTTTGGAGAGACTATCATTTTTAGATATTGAAATCTTAAGGACAGACCTCTTAAGTACGATTGTTCTTGAAAGTGACGGAAAAAAAGTCACTAGAATTTGTAGATAAAGAATACACCTTCAATCTCATCCTAAAGTGAATTTTAACCCGACCATCTAACTTGAGGATTTCTTGTGTTTTACCTGGTTCTTTTGTTAAAAGGGGGTATGATGTGGAGACAATTACAATAGGCCTTATAAACGAGAGCTCTTTACATAAAGCCTTGAAAGAATATTATAAAGCTTTAGATCAAGGCTTTGTCTGTGAAGTAAATGTAGACGGCTACGTAGTAGACTTAAAAAATAACGAGAGAATAATAGAGATCCAAACTGCAAACTTTCCAGGCATTAAGACGAAATTAAAGAACCTTCTTGAAAAGAACCAGGTAGTTTTAGTGTATCCACTTGCAAAAGACAAATGGATAACTAAACTTACGCCAGAAGGTGTCATTCTTTCAAGGCGCCTCTCACCAAAGCACTGCAAGTTTCAGGATGCATTTAGTGAGTTTGTCTATATTGCAGAAATACTACCTCATCCAAATCTCACAGTAGAGCTTTTACTTATCCAAGAAGAAGAGATCAGAGTAGATGACGGTAAAGGCTCTTGGAGAAGAAAAGGGGTTAGTATAAAGGAGCATCACCTACTTAATGTATTAGATAAACTAACGCTTAACTCAGAAGAAGATTACCTGGCATTTTTGCCAGAATCACTTGAAGATACATTTACAAATCGTGATCTTGCCAAAATCGGTAGGTTAAATCTCGCCTTAGCTCGAAAGATAAGTTATACCCTAAGAAAGATGGGGTTGATTAAAGTAAAAAAACAAAAGGGCAATAAAAACTACTATAAAAGGGTAAACGGGGTAGAAAAAAATGAAGACTAAACTACGTTTTTTGGCAATTTTTATGTTAACTTTGCTTCTTACAGTTTCTAGTTTTAGCTTGACTATATCTGATGCTGAGGCAAATCTTAAGATCGTTGAAAGGGATACAAAAAAGCTAAAAACCTTTGTGGAAAATCTAGGTCATTTCTTAGAGAGAGACGAAGAAACAAAAGTTCAAATAGAATTTCTTGACAGTTGTATAGATAACGCTAAATACTACCTAAAGATTGGCGATTATTTTGAAGCTGAACTAAATGTTGAACTTGCTCGAATGACCTTAGCTAAAGCTTATCAGTTTGCCAGCAGAAGCCCGCAAGTTGAAGGCAGGGTAATCTCTATAGATGCGCCTACTTTATGCTCTAGAGCGCTAAGAGGAACAATTCCAGAGCTTGTAGAGCAGATCAAAGATACAGGCTTCAATACTATCTTTGTTGAGGTTTTAAGAGATGATGGTTATGTCGTATATCCATCTGAATATATGGAGCAGTGGCCTGAGCTTGCAGGTTTAGATCCTTTAGGTGAACTTGTTTTACTGAGTAGGGAACACGGTATCGATGTCTTTCCGTGGCAAAAGGTTTTTTTTGCAACTGCAAACGGCACACCTGGGCCAATACTTGAAAAACATCCTGAATGGACTGCTTTAGACCGCAACTTAAAAGGTTTGGATGCCTACAATCACGCCTGGTTTAGCCCTGCCCATCTAGAAGCCCGTGAATTTATCTTTAACTATATCCTTGAGATGTGGGAAATGTATGATTTTGCAGGTTGCCAGCTTGACTATGTCAGAAATGCTGTCAATCCATTAGAAAACAATGACTTTAGTTACGATAAGGCTTCCCTAGATCTTTTTATGTCCTATTACGGCTATAACCCTTTAGATCTATCATATCCTTCGGCAGCAGTAAGAACTCAGCCGACCTATACACCAGGAGACTTTGGTGCTAAATGGGAAAACTGGCAAGCTTTTAGAGAAGAATTAGTAACTTCTTTAGTTGCAAGACTCGCTATTGCTATGAAGGAAGCAAAACCAGACGCTTTTATCAGCTGTGGAATAGCAACGGCCCTTTGGGGCGGAGGAACCTTGCAACAAGCATATTTCAGGCAGCAAAACTGGCCAGTTTGGCTTGATAGGCACATAAATGACATTCTATCGCCGTTAGTCTATCAAAATGAGATAACTATCGTTGAAAGAGAGATGAAAGGTGTGCAGGAAGCGACCCAGGGCAGAGCTATGCAATATCCAAGTCTTGGAGTTCATGCCATGGATAGACCGTATCAGCTACTAGAACAGATTGAATTAGTAAGGGATCTTGGCGAACCTGGGATGCGCGTTTTTGCGTATCCTCACATGAAAGATGAACACTTTAAGATATTAAAAGAAGGGCCTTTTAGAAACGAAGCCTTTCCTCCACACAGGGATCTTTACCGAGCATGTTATTTAGCCTTTGAAGAGTTGCTTACAGCAGTAAGTTCTGAAGAAGATTACTTTGAGGATCTCTCAAGAATGTTTAACCGTCTAGAGGCTGCTTTAAGTGGAAATTCCGCTCAAAAAATTGCAGCTGCAAGATATCTATCGAATAGAATAGATAGAACAACGACAGGCGTATATGTAGTAGATAACGCATTAAGCCGTATCCAAACAATGCTCGCTCTTTATGAATACCGAAACTAAATTAAGGCCAGCTAAACTGGCCTTAAATCAATCGTATAGGGAAAACTGATTTTTAAGAGAAAGCTGGATTGATTCTCAAGGAGGATTTTCTATGATCGATGTTTTAGCAGCTGTGATAGTAAAGGACCAAAAAGTGTTTTTAGCAAAGCGAAACAAGCAGGGTTCTCAAGGTGGGCTCTGGGAGTTTCCAGGTGGAAAGCTAGAAGAAGGAGAAACCCCTTGTGAGTGTCTAAAACGAGAACTGCAAGAAGAACTCTCTGTAGATGCTACAATCGGCGAGTATATCACAGAAAACAGACACCGTTACCCTGAGAAAACGATCTGCCTAATTGCTTACTTTGCAGCTATTAATGAAGAACCAAGACTTAAAGAACACGAGGAGTTCCGCTGGGTAGATTATGATAAACTTTTAAACTATAATTTAGCCCCAGCTGATAGACCTATTGCTAAAGCAGTTATCGAGGTTATGGCCCGGGAAATTTAAGGAGGAAGCGTTTTTTGAATCTATACAGAATAAAACTATCCGATATGATGGATGCAATGAAAGTTTCAGAATGTCCCTTTTGTTTTATAGACGAAGCATACTACCAATTGTATTTTAAAAGGCTCTTGGATGGCGTTTTAGATGAAAACTACCATGAAGAATGGACAAAAGGTGGTGGCTTTTGCAAAGACCATTCAAGAATGCTATTAAAAAAAGGCTCTGCTACAGGTCAAGCGATTTTATACAAATATCTTCTGGAAAACTGGAAGGACAACTGGCTAAATGATGAGTTTGATTGTCCTGTCTGCAGTAAAATTCAAAAGGATCTTATAGATAGCAAAAAAGTCTTTATGTGGGGGCTCAAAAATTATCCGGAGTTTCTAAAAGAGTTTAAAGCTTCAAACGGTCTTTGCAAAGGGCATTTTCTCAGCATCTATAAGGATTTAGATGAGGACTTAAAAAAGATCGTAGAAGATGTGCAAGAAAAAGCTTTTGAAAGGTTAAAAGCAAAGTTAGAGCTTTTACTTCGCCAGCATGACCATAACTACGCTGGACCAAAAGACAGTGAGAGCTTGCGCTCTTGGAAAAAGGCGGCTCGCTACTATGTTGGTGGTGTAGATAAAAAATTTAAAGTCTAATCTATCAAAGGGGTAAAAACATGGATAAAATCCCGAAATATTATGACTCAGAGATAGTTGAAAAGGTACGATTAAATGCCGTAAAGATGGAAACGTACAGAGACAATCGCTCCTTTAGTGAAATAGAGCTGGTGCTTGGCTTCTCTGCTTATGTCTATTGGCTAGCAGGGGTCTTGAAACTGGAAGATAAGGCACAAGAAGAGTATCTTGAAGGAGCCTCTGAGACTGCAAGGCAGGTTGCCTTAGATTTTACTGCAATGCTAAATGATAGCCAAGAGCTTCTTAGTGCTATAAAAAAAATTACTCCATTTGAACCTGAAGAAGAGCTTAAGTGGAGTAAAACGAAAACAGAGCCGAATAATTGGAAGTTTTCTCTTACTCGAGCCATCATTCTTATAACTCGGCAGTTAGCTTATGCAACCCTTGACTTTACCAATTCGATTGGTAAAGATGCGCCTCAAGAAAACCTTGATTTTCTTGAGTTTGTAGAGCTTTCTGACCTCTTTCAAGAAGCAATTTTATGGGCAAGCTTTGTAATAGGTATCGATAGCGCCCAAAAGCTTTTCAATCTATAGATTAACCTTAACAAAACGACTCTTTTTGGGAGAAATGGGGGATTAGGGTGGAAGATTATGTCTTAGCATTAGATCAAGGAACGACAAGCTCTAGAGCGATTGTGTTCGACAAGAGGGGACAGCTCGTCTCTGAGGCTCACAAAGAATTTAGGCAGATCTATCCTAAGCCAGGTTGGGTGGAACATGATCCAATGGAGATTTGGGGAACACAAATTGGTGTAGCCTATGAAGCTATTGCTAAAGCGAATATTGCCCCCTCTCAGCTTGAAGCTCTCGGTATTACAAACCAAAGAGAAACTACCATAGTCTGGGAGAAAAACACCGGAAGGCCAATCTGTAATGCTATCGTCTGGCAGTGCAGAAGAACAGCTGGGATCTGCGATAAGTTAAAAAAAGCAGGCTTAGCTGAGAAAATTCGCAGTAAAACTGGACTAGAAATCGACGCCTATTTTTCTGCGACTAAAATTAAATGGATTTTAGATAATGTAGAAGGTGCAAGAGAAAAAGCAGAAAGAGGAGAACTCCGCTTTGGAACTGTCGATACCTGGCTGATTGCAAATCTTACAAAGGGCAAGGTTTACGTCACAGACTATTCCAACGCATCAAGAACGATGCTCTTTAACATTCATACTCTTTTGTGGGATGAAGAGCTCTGTCATATTCTTGGCATCCCTCTTTCGATGCTACCTGAGGTTAAGCCATCTAGTTATATTTATGGAAAAACCGACCCTAGTATTTTAGGCACGGTGATTTCTATTGGTGGATGCGCAGGAGACCAGCAAGCGGCTCTATTTGGACAGTGCTGTTTTAATGATGGAGATGCTAAGAACACCTACGGTACTGGGTGTTTTATGCTACTTAATACAGGAGAAAAAGCTATAGATTCTCGCAATGGGCTTTTAACTACCATTGGTTGGAAGATTGGAGATCAAGTTACTTATGCATTGGAAGGTAGTATCTTTATTGGCGGAGCGGCAGTAAAGTGGCTTCGAGATGAACTGAGAATGATAAAAACAGCTGCTGAATCAGAAAAGTATGCTATCAAAGTCGACGATACAAATGGAGTCTATTTTGTTCCTGCTTTTGTGGGACTTGGCGCTCCATATTGGGACATGTATGCCAGAGGTACAATGATTGGTCTAACAAGGGGCAGCAATAAAGAACACTTCATTCGCGCTGTACTCGAGTCTATTGCTTATCAGTCTTTTGATGTAGTCAAAGCGATGGAAGAGGACTCCGGTCTTAAACTACAGACTCTAAAGGTCGACGGAGGAGCTTCAGCTAACAATTTCTTAATGCAATTTCAAGCAGATATTTTAGATGTCCCAGTTCTTAGACCTAAGGTGATTGAGATTACAGCACTTGGAGCAGCATATCTTGCAGGTCTCGCTACAGGTTTTTGGGAGACAAAAGAAGATATCAAGACCAAGTGTGGTTGTAACAAAGAGTTTTCTCCAAACATGAACTCAGAAAAAAGGACAGAGTTAATTAACAGCTGGCATAAGGCTATTGATAGGGCAAAAGGCTGGGCAAACGAATAAGAGGTGTATCAAAATGGAACAAAAAAACAAGCTTAACAGCAGTTATATTGATTATGCTATAAATCAGCTTCAGAAATTGACTGCTATTCCTAGTCCAACAGGCTTTACTAAACAAGCGTCAGCATACCTAATTGAACTCTTAAAGTCACTAGGTTATAGCCCTATTGTCAGTAAAAAAGGTGCTGTGCTCTGCAAGCTTGGTGGAGTAGAAAACGGTCTTTTACTGTCAGCCCACGTAGATACCTTAGGACTTATGGTGAGGTCTCTAAAAGCTAATGGAAGACTTCGTTTTACTAAAATCGGTGGCTTCCCCGAAACAAGCATCGAGACAGAAAACTGTACAGTCCATACAAGGACTGATAAAACCTACTCAGGGACCGTTAAGATGCTAGAGCCTGCAGCTCACGTTAATAGAGACCTTGGCAAACTAGAAAGAAACGACGAAACAATGGAGATTGTCTTAGATGAAAAGGCCGTTTCGAAAGAAGACTTAGAGAAACTTGAGATTAGTGCTGGAGACTTTATCTCCTTAGATCCTAGAACAAAAGTCACTAATAGTGGTTATATTAAAAGTAGACATTTAGACGATAAGGCTAGTGCAGCAATACTTCTTACTTTAGCTAAATACTTAAAAGAGAATAAAGTGGAGTTAAAGAGGGCTGTGTATCTGCTCTTTACTACCTATGAAGAGGTAGGTCACGGTGCGTCATCCTTTGTGCCAAAGGACGTTGTCGACTTTGTTTCTGTGGATATGGGAGCTGTAGGTGATGATTTAACAACCGATGAATGTAAGGTTTCGATTTGTGCTAAAGATTCAGGAGGGCCATATGACTATGACCTAACTAGTGAGCTGATCAATGTTGCGAAAAATTTGAGCCTAAACTACGCAGTCGATATCTACCCTCACTATGGCTCTGACGCAGAGGCTGCTCTTAGAGCTGGTTTTGATATTCGTCACGGTCTAATAGGGCCTGGGGTAAGTGCTTCCCATGGTTATGAAAGAACACACAAAGAAGGTATAGAAAACACCTTGAAATTACTTCTAGGATATCTACTAAATACGTAAACTTTGAATTATAGTATATGTGAACTGTTTTTGTAAATCCTATAATTGAATGATTTGAATAAAAGTTATTACTTTGTTGGAGTAAAAGGGAATAGAAAAGCTTTGTCGAAATTGTTTTATGAGAGCCCAGTCTTGGGAAAAACGTTATGAATTGGAAGGAGGCGAAGCGCATATATTGTGCGCGTCATTATGAAACGTTCTTTAGTCTTGATACTTGTACTCTCATTACTCACTGTGGCAGCTTTTGCAGTGGACTCAAGATTTGTTAGAGAGGATGTTCCTAACAAGCATCTAGTGGGTCCAGATGGAGTCTATATGCAGCTTACCCAGTACAACAAAAACTACTCCATCCCAAATATTATTGGGTATGAAGCAGAACTTGCAGTATTTACCCCTGAGTTTACTGGCCCAATCAGATCGGTTCCTGCTGCATTCTTGAAAGTATTTGTAGTAAAAAACGATAAGGTTGACCAGATTCTCACATCTGTTCCAAAAGAGATTCCTGAGGATTGTTATCTAGTCGTAGGACACGGACGTGCAGGTCTTGTGTTTATGGAGCAATTTGTAGTTGGAGATAGTGTTACAATTAGAGATTATACTCCTACCTATGCTTTAGATGAGTACCCAAAAATAATCATCTTACCAGACGGTAGTGAATTGCCAATCGACGGTTGGAATAGAGGTCGCGCTGCTGATGAGGTTATTGTGTACAACAGTGACTTTGCTGATAAAACCTACACCAATGAATGGGGTAGAGAATTTTCAGTAGAAAAAGACGAAGTTGTGGAACTTAGAGGTATGGGCGACAAAGAGTCTCTATACATTCCTGAAAAAGGTTTCGTTGTTTCTACACACGGAGAAAAAGCTTCTATGATTCAGAATGTAATGGAATGGGATTATGTTGAATTAGACAAATAATAATCGGGCTTCGGAGAATACTCTCTTAGCAGATAATGAACTGCTAAGAGGGTATTTTTTATAGGTTCTATAATATTTTGGTAGCTAAGGGAGAAAAAATGAGTCACATCCGATATTGATTGATAACGGTAAGTGCAACCAAGTGGCTAATTAATAAAGGATGGAATCCATGAAAAAATATGATGCAGTTAAAAGTTTTTTGGAAATTGTCTAAAACATTTCCACACATCTAATTGTCCAATAGTACGAAATGTGAATAATTTAATTATAACTGCAGCCTATGAGGCTAATAGTTAGATTGGTTTCGAGGCTACCTCGACGATCAGACATGGTTCTCGTCATTATTGTGGCTATAATAAATCAACTATAGCAGTATAAGACTACCTATCAACCACAGTAGTCTTTATTCTGACGGTGCTATGGAGCGAACAAATAGGAACTATCAAACAGATTAGAAACACGCTTTAATGTTAGTTCTCTGCCTCATACTTTAGAAATGATCATTATCGTGTTAATGAAAAAGAGGATGTGACTCGCCAAAATATTACAAAACCTAAAAAACCAGATTAATGACGTTTTCAGCTGTAAAGCTAAGAAGCTCGGAGGCTCTTTGTACGGATTCTTCTAAAGATATTGGTCCTGGCGCAATGGAAAAAACAGCTTTGAAGCCTGCATCTAGAAATGTGCTAGCATTGAGCTCAACCTTACCAGCTAAAGCTATTACAGGAATACCAGCTTTCTTTCCAGCTTTTAATACCCCAAGTGGAGTTTTCCCGCCGAGACTCTGACAGTCTAAAGACCCTTCGCCTGTTATGATCAAATCTGCATCAGCAATTCTAGAGTCAAAGTTAAGAAAATCTAGGACTAAGTTTACGCCAGGCTCTAGCTGCGCTCCTAAAAATGCTTTAAGAGCGGCTGGAATACCACCTGCAGCACCCATTTTCGGTTCAGTTAAGATTGGAGTTTGAGTCGCTTCTTCGTACAAAAGGCCAAGCTTTAAAAGAAGCTGATCTAAAAACTTCACATCGTGTGCAGAAGCACCTTTTTGGGGACCAAATACATAAGCAGCACCGTTTTTACCACAAAGGGGGTTATCAACGTCACATGCAGCTCTAAAGGTAGCTTCTTTGATGCGAGGATCAAGACCTGTAGTATCGATTCTAGTAAGACTATCTAAAGCTTTTGGCGTGGCCTCAATTTCAAACTTCCCACTATAAAACCTTACTCCAAGTGCCTGAAGAAGACCAGCTCCACCGTCAACGGTACTAGAGCCTCCTAGGCAGACAATAAAATTTCTTGCACCAAGTTCTAAAGCAGCCTTAATCTGCTCGCCAACGCCATAGGTAGTAGAGGAGAGAGGATCTCTCAAATGAGGTTCAACTAAGGTTAGACCTGTGCTTTGAGCAACTTCAATAAACGCAGTTTGTTTATCCTTAGAGAGCCCAAAATAGCATTCCATTTTCCGCAAGAGAGGATCATGACAAACTATCTTATGCATAGTGCCAGAGTCAGCTAAGACCAAGGTTTCAGCGGTTCCTTCGCCTCCATCTGCAACTGGTATCTTAATGATATTTGCCTTTGGTAAAGCTCTCTTGATACCACTTTCAACAGCTGTAGCAGCTTCTAGGCTAGATAGACTTCCTTTAAATGAGTCTAATGCAAGGATAATCTTTGGAGTTCTAGTTAGTTTCATGTGTATCGCTCCTTTATAAAATTGATATATATTTTGACAATAAGCCAACTTATCCTGCAGGTCTAGACAGATACACGAGCTAAAGAAGGACTGTTGCTTTTGCTTTAATCGGGAAAAGTTTGGCAACTATAAAGGTTAAGGTTATCAGATTCTGCAGGATTTGGATTTTTGTTGTTGAACTGTCCTAAAGAATAGAATAGTAAAGCCGAAATTAAAAAGCTTAACTAATTTTCTTCTGTACCTGTAAATAGTCGACAGTCTTTAAGATTAAGCCTTAGTTTAGGAACTTAAATACTTGCTTAGGAAGTCCTAAAAGGGGGTCTATTCTATGGGTTTTGATCGGTTTTTTTATTCATTTGAGGCCTATTTTCCAGTTTTGTTTATGGTCGTATTTTTAATGGTTATTGGCATGTTTATCTATGTTGTAGGCTACAGAGTATTCGAATCTATTAAAAACCAAAAGAGCCCAGAGCTTGTTAGAGATGCTAAAGTCCTTACAAAAAGGACGGAAGTAGGTCATTATGCAAGAGGACATCACAGGGTAAACTACGGGGCTGGTCCTTATACTTATACTAGATATTTTGTAACGTTTGAGCTAAAAGATCGATCTAGGAAGGAATTTCAAGTAACTAATAAGGATTACGGACTTATAGCAGAAGGTGATGAAGGACGTCTATTTTTTAGAGGTACACGCTTTCAAGGCTTTGAGAGAAACTTGGACTAGGAGTTGTTATTATGGAAATATCTAGAGAAGTATTTGATAAAAGAGGTATCTATTGGGAAAATAGGATTAAAGTCTTTCTTCAGGAAACAATCCCTACAAAGCCCATAGTATTTATCGGCGATTCTCTGATTGAGAGATTTCAGCTAGAAAGGTACTTTGGCAAAGGCTTTGTAAACCGAGGGATTGGTGGAGACCATGCTGATGGTCTTTGGGAAAGACGGGACCTTCTGGCTTTAGATAAAGATCCTAAAGCTTTATTTTTTATGGTTGGTATTAATGACCTGCTCTTTGATTATAAAAGGGACGAAGTCCCCTATCACTTAGAGAGAATCGTAAGTTATGCAAAACAGAAGGCACCAGGTGCAAAAATTGTTATTCACTCGATCTGCCCTGTTAGAAACTGGGAAAGACCAACACCTGAAGAGCTAATAAAAATCAACGGCGAACTTCAAACATTAGCAGCAAAGTACGAGGCGGCTTATATCGACCTCTTCCAGCATTTTAAGGATGAAAATAACCTAATTCAGGAAAAATATACAATCGATGGCGTCCATCTTTCTGAAGAAGCTTATGAACTTTGGGCAAATGAGGTAAAGAAGTGGCTTAAGAAACTTGATGTTAGTTAAGAATAAAAAAGAGGTAAAGAACTTGAAAAGATACTTGGGGCTTGCAGTCGTGTTTTTAGTGGTAGTTTTGTTATATAGGCACAGCTTTTCAAGGTTTATTGGTAGATTAAACGATGAAAAAGTGCAAACTGTAGTCTCATCAGATGAAGCCTATGGTGTAGTACGGAAATTTATTAATCTTGCGAACAAAAAAGACCAGGAGACGCTCGAAAAAGAGGTTGTAAATCGAGGCCTCGATCTCGGGTTTGATGTGCTCTTAGCAGAAAACATAAAGCTATTAGAGGTAGTTGGTGTTCCGCAAACCTCTCGAGCAGAAATCTCGGCCTTAGTCTTAGCTTTTGATGAGGCTAAAGAAGAGTTTAGTCATTATGTTCTGCTATTTATAAAAGATGATGTTGGCTGGTTCTTGTATGGGTTTTTTC
>JAQVYS010000020.1 GCA_028708605.1 Bacillota bacterium | reverse complement strand
GGCTGATTTATAGCATCAGGATAATTTTGTGTTTCAAGGCAAAAACCGCTATATGGACCATAGAACCCATCTCCTTTTGCTGGAGTATTTGGAACTATGAAATTGCCAGTATATAATTGAAGACCAGGCTGATCTGTTAAGCAAGTTAACTTAAGGCCCGTTTCTAAAGAGCAAACAGTAGAAGCTACAGAAAAATCCTTGCCACTATTTAAACAAAAATTGTGGTCATAGCCACTGCGACTAGAAAGCTCTTTAGCGTTTTTCAAAAGGCTTAAGTCTAATAATTTTGGAGTTGTAAAATCAAAAGCTGTGTTTTTAACAGGCTTGATCTCTCCTGTAGGAATTCCATCTAGACTTACAGGTGTATAGTTATCTGCTGTAATTTGAAAACTATGATTTTTGAGCGATGAAAGATGACCGTTTAAGTTGAAGTAAACATGATGGGTTAAGTTTATAATCGTGTCTTCATAAGGAAGCGCGGAATACTCTAAAATCAACTGATTTTGACAATTAAAGGTAATCTTAACAGAGACCTCGACAGAGCCACTAAAGCCACCTTCGCCTTGGTCTAAGTGCTTAAGCATAATACTAGATTCATCTATCTCTTTTACTAAGAATATTTTTTTTAGATAACAGCCGCTCCCGCTATGGAGATTGTGTCCGTCTTCGCCTGTTTCTAGCTTGATTTTTGCTCCGTTTAGATTAAAGGAGCCATTGGCAATGCGATTAGAGTTTCTACCAACAATCCCACCAATAAACGAGGTAGGATGCGTATAATTCTCTAAAAAGTCTTGCCCTAAAACAATATCAATCATCTGACCGCTTTTTGTAGGAAGAGTCAGGCGATTAATAATACCGCCAAGGTTAAGAATCTCAATGCTTGCACCGTTTTTATTGGTGATTATATAACTAAATACGTCGTTTGTTTGTAATTTACCAAAGACAGTTTTCTTGAGCATTTTTTACCTCCTAGAGCAAAACAAGAAATTAAAGAAACGCATATTTTGGGTAGACCTCTAAAGATAAATTAAACAGCAGGAAATCAATTCCCTGTAAGGAAATTAGTTTTAGAACAAAAGATATCCAGAGAACAAGGAGAGGTTTTTTTTGCCTTTTATCGGAGAAAGTCAGTTAACAAACAAAATAGCCGAAGTAAATCGGGAGCTAGCTCAAGATAGAATTCAATTGGAGATTTTGAAAAATACCTATAGGGACTATCAGGTCCAGTTTGAACTCTACTTTAATGGAGAAAAAAAGGGTAAAGGTATAGTCTATTTTTCCGAAAAGAAGCAGTCCTTTAGACTTAGGTTTTTAAAACTTGCAGAAAAGTCTTTGGAATCTGTCGTTGAAGATGCCTTTAGTGGTATGAAAACAAAGGCTGGATTAGTAGCGTACGTTGATGGTTCTTTTGTCGGTGGGACAGCAGCCTATGGAGCAGTAATACTGGAAAATGATCATGTGCTTGCAGAGTTAAGTGGCATTTTACCTAAGGAGGAAGCCTCCTCCCACCAAATAGGAGGAGAGTTAAGAGGAGCTTTAGAAGCGGTAAAATGGGCTAAGACAAGAGGTTACAAGGAATTAACTATCTGCTACGACTACGAAGGGGTAAAAAAGTTTGCGATCGGCCAGTGGAAAAGAGAAAACCAGCTAGCTATTGATTACCACATCGAGGTAAACAAATATGATCTAAAGATAAACTGGCAGAAGATTGCAGCTCACACTGGAGTAAAATGGAATGAGAGAGCAGATGAACTAGCAAAACTTGCAGCAAAAGAGAGCCCAACTGAAGTTAAAATGCCAAAAGCAGAGCTGTTGATTGAAAAATTTAGCGAGCTTTTAGATCAACATCAACTAGAATATGAGAATAAAGGCGTTATTAACGGCCAGTTTATTCGCCTTGTAATAAAGGGAGAAAAACCAGTTTATTTTGATCTCTATGACACCAAAAATCGACAGCTAGATCCTTATATTCATGGTAGCGACAGTGAATTAAGAAGTAGATTAAAAAATTTATTTTGTAAAATAAAATAGTGACACTAGAAAACTTAGCAATAAGCGAGAAGGTGTTTTTTTGCTGAATAAAATAAACAGATATTTGCCGGGTGATCTTCATGCTCATACCTTTCTCTCAGATGGATCTCACCTTTTAGGAGAAGTTTTAGAGCAAGCTTTTCATAAATACAACCTAGATTGGCTCGTTATTTCAGATCATGGTGGTGCATTTAATAGAGACCCTAAAGGAGTTCCTTTTAGCGCTACAAGTACCAAGATTCGCGGTGAACAGTATGGCAAAAAGGGACAGATGTGGAGATCTCAATCGATTGTAGACTACGGTCACCCTGAGATAGAAAAGCTTAAAAAATACTATCCAAACAAACTAGTTCTTCATGGTTTAGAGTATAATTTGCCTCCCAAAGGCCATGTAGGTGTCTATATTGACAAAAAGAGCCCGGAGTCACTTGCAGAGTTTGAGTATACCTTCGACTATCTAGATCACGACCAAAGCCTTGGACTACCAAAGTACAATAAGACAGCTCTTGATGCGATTAAAGCTGCAAGAAAACTCGAAGAAAACTTTCTCAATGAGAGTTTTTATATTATTAACCATCCACACGTCTACAGAGCATTTACGCCAAGGCTAATTAGAAGACTAAACGACGTCGCGCCAGGCGTAGTAAACGGTTTTGAGGGGCTTCCAGGTCACCAGTATAGGAAAGCTAGAGGCTATTACCTCTACGAAACTGGAGAAGATTTTAGACGCTACCGTCTTTATGGTGGGGCTGATTATATGCTAGCTAAGGTAGGGGGTCTTTGGGACAGTCTCTTAGGAGAGGGTAGACGATTTTTTGTATTTGCTGGCTCTGATTTTCATATTGCAGGAGACGATCTCGATCCGTTTCCTGGGGAGTATAGCAAAACATATCTATATTTCGAAACCCTAGATACAAAGGAACTTATCAAAAGCGTTAAAAACGGCAGAGCCTTTGTTGTCTTAGGAGATATTGTCCAAGGTCTAGATTTTACCCTCGAAGAGAAAAGCAAAGCAAGTTTGGGCGAACAACTTTTTTTAGACTCAAACAAGGTAGTTGTGGATATCAAGGTAAAGGTAAAAGACCCTAGTTCACTAGACCACATTGACCTAATCGAAGGAGAAGTAGGAAAAAAGTGTTCTCCACAAAGCAAAGATTATGATAACTCTACTAATCCAACTACTAAGGTCGCACTAAGAATTTACAAAGAGGATATGAAGGAAGTAGAGCCTGGGATCTTGCAGTACAAAAATTATTTTACTTTAAACCATCAAAATGGCTACTTAAGACTACGTGGCACTAACCTGCCTTTAAATACCAAGTTTGAAACTGATTTCGCTGGAAATCCCTTAATTGACGATCATGATGTTAGACGAAATACTAAAGAAATAGTACTTAAAGACTGTTGGTTCTATTCTAATCCGATTTTTTATTCGAAGATAAAAGAGGTGTAGAAATGCCAAGTTCACTTTTAGTTGGGATCACTGGAGGAAGCGGATCAGGAAAGAGCACACTTGCAAAGAAACTTGTAGATCGGTTGGGGAAAGAAGAAGTGACTAGGATCCCACTTGACAATTACTTCTACGAAAATGCTGCAACTAACAACGCCCCAGAAGCCATAGATTTTGTAAAATTCCATCACCATTTAGATTTACTTTTAGAAGGCAGAGAGGTAGTCACTCCTAGAGGGAATTTAATCAGACCAAATGAGGTTCTGTTACTTGAAGGGCATCTTTTAATGTGCGATCCGAGGCTTGTAGAAAGGTTGAATCTTAGTATATTTCTTGACTTAGACAAAGAAGAAAGACTCCTTAGAAGAATCCAGCGTAATGTTGGTTTTGGTATGGAGCTTCAGGGAATAATCGACTGGTATAGAAAGGATGTAAAAGACAACTTCAAAAGATATATTGAACCGCAGAAAAAGATTTGCGATTTAATAGTCTGGGGTGAACTTACAGATAGAAGAGTCGATCTCGTTGTCAATCTTATTAAAAGCCTTAAAGAGAATTAGGTAGGGGATAGGTATGAAAGCTATTGCCAAGTGCTACCCTCAAGAAGGTATGGAGCCTTCGGCACTCATAAAAAGGATAAAAGAGGCTGAACTTGATGGTATTGCTATCTCTGCTATCTCTGGCACAAAAGCCAACTTTCAAACTGCTAAGATGCCCTTTTCAGGTTGTAACTTAGGTATTCTTAAAGAATTAATGAATGAGGAAAATTTAGAGCTAGGCTTAATTCTTCCCTTTTTTCACGATGATTTTATCTGGCAGAATTACCCAGAAGAAAGGGCTGATATAAACGATCCTTCTCAAACTTGGTATAGACCACTTTGCCCAGTTTTTCCAGGACTTTTTAGAGAGAGACTTTCTTTATTTAAAGAAGCAGTGGCTGAGATTAATCCGGATTTTGTTGGTTTAGATTTTTTACGTTTCCCTCTTTTTTGGGAGGGGTTAGATGAAAAAATGGAGCTTCGAAGCTGCTCTTGTAAAGAATGCCCTGCAGATGGAAAAAGACCTGAGATCATAGCTAGCATGGCAAAAGAGGCCAAAAAGGAGTTCGATAGTCTTAAGGTTGCAATCCACCTTGTTCCCTTTATTGGAAGGGATGTAATCGAGGTTACAGGGCAAGACCCAGAGATTTTGATAGATGCTGTTGATATTCTCTCGCCGATGCTCTATCATAGACTTTTAAAAAGAGAAGAACGCTTTGTACTTAGTGTCTTAGATGAGCTACCACCCTTTAGAGTATGGCCTTCTGTGGAGATGTCATCTAGTTTTAGGGAGAATCCAGGTCTATTAAAAAATCATGAGAAGATAATCTACTTCCATTTGGATTTGCTGTAGCTACCTTTTCTGTAGAAAAAGTTGTGAGAAACATTTTTGAAATAAAGCTTTAATAGAAAAACCCTCTAGGCATACTTATACCTAGAAGGTTTTGTATTAGTTGTTAGTATCGCTTAGTTCGATATTGAGTTTTTTCATGTTGTGATATTTAGTCTGATCCTTTGGAATCCTTATCTCTAAAAGACCGTTTTTTAGGGACGCCTTTGATTCGTTGTAGAGCACAGGCATAGGGTAAGAGATGCTACGCTCAAAGCTACCACTTCGCCTCTCAAACCTTCTGTAACCTTCTTTAGAGTATTCTTTGGACTCGTTGCTAAACGCCTTTAAGATGATGCCCTTTTCTCCGATCAAAAGGTCCAAATTTTTGGGATCAACACCTGGCACTTCGGCTTTGATTACAAGCTCTGTTTCGTTTTCTGAAATATCTACTGGGGGATAAGAGAAAAAGCCTGTAAGAGGCGTAAGTTCGTTTCTAAAGGTTTCAAAGAAATCAGGAAGGTTTTGGCCAAAAAGTCTTAGATCACTCATATAAAAACCTCCGTTAATAAGTTCTCTTTTTATAGATATGCCCTATTCGGACTTGTGTTATTAATTGAAGGCAAGCGATCTTTTAGGTTCTTAGTCAAAAGTTTGTAAGTTCTTCTATTCTTAATTTTTACTTTGTTTTGCCAGTATAAATAAAGATGGCATCTCGCAGAAATGCTGCGCTTCCCGGCTCTTGTGCATCGTAATATTTTGCAAAACGTGGATCGTCTACATACATTTGGGCAAGGCCTCTGTGGGCTTCTTTGGAGTATCCAGCCCAATAAAAGCTCAGCCAGCGTTTGTGCATAGCTGCTACTTCCTGAGCCTCAACACTTGCAGGATCACCTAGTCTTTTCGCCTCAGCTAGCTTTACCTGGATGTCTTCAGCAAGCTTTGTTACCTTTAAGTACTCTTCTTCGGTCATGTTTAAAAGCTTTTGATTGGATTTTTCGACAGTCTCCGCACCATATTTCTCACGTATTATAGTTCCGTATTGTTTCTCATTTTCATGAAGCATCTGCTTTTTAAAGCCAGCGAACTTTTCTTGGTCTGTCATTCTTATTTTCCCTTCTCTTTCAGCTATACTCTTGTCAACGGTTTCAATAAGGAGATCTAGCTGTTTTTTCTTTTCTAAGAGCTTTTGTTTGTGATGGTATAGTGCATAAAGTGGATCGAAATCTTTTTTAGAGATTAACTCTTTAATCGTATCAAGGCCAAAGCCAAGCTCCCTAAAAAAGAGAATTTGTTGGAGCTTATCGATCTCGTTTTCGCCATAAATCCGGTAACCAGACGAGTTAATGCGGATAGGTTTTAAAAGATTAATACTGTCGTAATGGCGTAGAGTCCTAGTGCTTATTCCAGCTAGATTTGCGATTTTTTGGATAGTGTATTCCATACAAACCCTCCTCCTAGGCTCACTATATACCTTAACGTAACGTCAATGTCAAGCCAAAAAAACTAAGGTTGAACCTTAGTTATTCTGCGAGCTGATTCCAATGATAGCTAAGGATCTTAGCCTCTAAAAGAGCGCTAGCATTGATCCTGTTTTCTACATAAAACTTAAGTCGCTCTATAGCAACATCTACGTCTTCAATTTTGTCAAAGCTGTTTTCTAAGCTAAACCAGAATTTGCTTTTTTTCCAATAGTCAGTTATCTGAGAAAGCTCGTCTTGAGCTGTATCATAGGCATTTCTTTGAACTGCATCTGATAGTCGATCGATATTTTTTGCAAGCTCTTTATTTGGGATCCACTCAATAATAAAGATAACGACAATTATCGCTACTAAGATGCAGATTACAGCCCAACTAGTTCTGCTCATCTTTAACCTCCTTACTAGGGTGATAATCGGTGTAGGTGTCGATGTATAGATCACCGGAAGTTTCAAGCTCTGCGTAGAAGATATCTTTTACCTGTAGATTTCGATCAACTAGCTGCTTTAAGAGCCACTCTTTAGTTAGTCCTAAGAGCTTTAGGTTGTCTTCGATTATCTTGCCGTCTGAAATTAAGTCAATAGCTAGCCCTTGATAATCAGTTGCAATATTTAGATTTTTGGGAGTGATCGGTTGCATTTGAGTCTTTAAAAGCGTAGATATTTGGCCGTTTGCCTCAATAATAGCGTATTCAATATCTGATAGATTAAAAGATCCTTGGGTTCTGAGGATCATTTTTAAGTCATCGATAGTATAGCCGTATATCTTTAGATTGTTTTCTAGAATCTTGCCGTTTTGAATCGCAATTGTGGATTTACCGTTTATTAGTCGCCGCATAGTCCTGCTTTTTTGCTCTAAAAGGGTAAGCAACATCACCCAAAAGGTGTAGGCTAATAGGCCAATAAAAGTAGGTAAAGATTCCCGACTAATATCTATTGCTAATGTCGCTGCAATAGATCCGATGGTGATCCCGTTTATATAGTCAAAAAAATTAAGCTGGGAGATTTGGCGTCTACCCATAACTCTTGTAAGTACAAATAAAGTAATGAAAGAGAAAGTGGAACGAATTAGAACAATAAAACCTTGTGGCACTTAATAATCTCCTCCTATTCAATTATAGGATGACCTAGTTTCAGAGGAAAAATAGTTTTTTTAGGCTTTTAAGAATAATGATTTTGTTTTATAAAGCATAGATGAAAGAGGGTGGAGGAAGTAGTTTTTAATCCCAAAACAGATCAAGAGAGGAATTTTGATGTAAAAAACCAGATCCTAAAAAACTTCTCTTCAAGAAAAACGTTGTTGCTTGGTTTTGTAATTGGCATCTTGATGGTTGTAATTCCTGTCTTGATTGTTGGTGTTGTGTTGTTTTTGCCTAGACTTATCACGTACCTGTTCCTTGTAGTAACAGGTGGAGACGCCAATAATGAGATCTTAATAATCCAACGGTTTACAAAAAACTGGAGCGGTATTTTTACAGGTATTTCTTTGGCAACCTTGTTATCCGGTATTATAAGTAGTGTAAATTGCTTTATTAGAAGGTTAGGATACCAAAGTCTCAAGGCTAAGAAGTTTTATTTAAAAGGTAGAGTTCCCTTTTTAGCAATCAGTCTTATATTATTTCTTATACTTATTTTACAAGTAGACTTTAGTATCTTTGGCCTCTTCTTTTTGAGTGTAATTGGCGGTTGGTTGTTTAGCATTCCTTATCTGACCTATTATCTTTATCTAGAGGATTTTTACTTTGAAAAGTTTGTGATTAAAGAGTGGAGTTAGTCGATAAAACAAAAAAAGAGAACCATCTTCAAAAGATGGTTCTGCTATCTCTATGCATTATTCAGGCAGTTTTACAACTCTAATCGCTCTACTTACTGGATCTTTGAGGCTTGAAAACTCGTAGTCACCAAAGGTGGTTGTTTTAGTCTCATTAATTAGATCTAGATCGACACTCAAAGATTCAGAGTCTTCAAGAAGACCTAGCTCCTCAAGAATCGTCTTTGTTTCTCCTTCGCCGATATCTCTGTGGATAGAACGAATAAGAACAATAATCGCATCTGACATATTTCTTACTAAAGTTGGGTTTTCAATATACTGGTCGTTAAAGACTAGTAGCACTTGTGGCTCGCCAGTTTCAGAGTTGGTACTAAATCTAATGACCATATAAGGATAACGAAAGGCTTGCTCATGACTGATTAGATAGTCTTGACCGTCTCTGGAGTCTTCATCCATTAGTATCTCATCATTACCCAAAGAAAGTGCGTAGTTATTCCATAGATCAAACAAGATCTGATCATCGATACGTTCTAAGATTCCCGCTCCTCTTCGAGCTGCTTCTAGAGCCCTTTCTTCAGCTTCTCTGGCAAGCCTTAGATCGCGCTGAGTGCGATCTAATGACAAATAAACTAGCAGATCAACAGTTTCCTGCGGCTTAGCTGTAGAAAATGCTGCAACTAAATCCACGAAATCATAAAATGGCAGAGAATAGATGGGTTCATCGAAGGGAAGATTATTAGTTTGTTTATATTCTCCAGAGAGATACGGAGACAGGTCAAGTAAGGCACCGTTTTGAGTGTAAGCTGGAACTCTTCCGCTGTTTAATGTAAAGATATCAGGCGGATCTTGAGCGGAGAAGTCAGCGAGAAGAAGATATTCATAACCTGCAACAAAGTCACCAGTTTGGTGAGTTGGTGGAGGAAGGGGAACTACTCTTAGATCAGTAGATATTTTCTGATTATTGTTCTTATAAATCTCTAGGGTGTCTTCAAAGTAGTTTTCCTCTGAGACAGGACCAAAGGTATAAACTCTGAGGTGAGTATCTCTAGGCTCAACAAGCTTAGTGCCTCTTTCGTCATTGAAGCTTAAGAAAGCAGCTGTTATTAAAAAAGCAATAAGAACAATAACAAGAATGATACCAAATCGTCTTTTATTAATCATTATAGGCCCTCCTTCTGATTAGCAACTCAGGTAAAAAATAAGAATGATTATATATGTATTATAACAATAATTCGATTATATGGCTATTTACCTTTCGTTGGCAGGAATGCATAACCAGTTCTAGAATAATAAGGTGACCTAAAGAGGTTTGGTATTCGAAATATTTCTCAACTAAATTTAGGGGGTAGTAAATTGGGTAAGATTAGAATTGGTATATTGGGCACTGGCACCATTAGTGAATCTCACATTAGAGCTTACAGGAATAACCCTAAGGCTGAAATAGTAGCTATTTGTGATACTAACGAGGCAAGGCTTAATGAGATTGGCCAAAAGTACAACATCTCAAAAAGATATGCTTCAGCAAAAGAATTACTAGCAAATGAAAAGTTGGACGCTGTGAGCGTATGCAGTTTCCCCTGTAATCATGTTGAACTAGCTCTTTTAGCTGTCGAAAAAGGTTTAAATGTGCTTGTTGAAAAGCCACTTGGAACAAGCTATAACGACACTCAAAAGCTGAGCGAAAAAGTTTTGCAAAACGGTAAAGTTGGTATGGTTGGTATGACTCATCGCTACCGTAATGATGTAAAAGTTCTTAAGGCTGTACTCGATGGAGGGCAAGTAGGTAACATCAAGCACATAAACGCTAGATTAGTTTCAAGGCGCGGCGTACCCGTTGGTTTTTTTACTGACAAAGCTTATGCCGGTGGTGGAGCTCTGTTTGATGTTGGTGTTCATCTCTTGGATCTTGCTTGGTATTTGGCTGGAACTCCTGAACCAGAGACTGTTTCAGGACACACTATTCAAAGTGTAGGTCCAATTAACACATTGACGATTAATCGTTGGCGTTCAAGCAATCCTTACAATCAAGATCAAAGTGTTTTTGATGTAGATGACTTATCGGTAGCCTTGATTAGGTTTAAAAATGGTATGTCTATGACTTTCGAAATAGCATGGGCAGTCAATGGTCCTGCTACTGATGGCATTAATGTTGATATTCTTGGTGATAAAGGTGGTGTATCTCTCAATCCATTGGCTTACTACACCGAAAAGAATGATGTTTTAATGGATGCCAAGCTCACTTATTCTAATAATGATTGGTTCCAAACTGAAATAAATCACTATTTAGATTGCGTTGAAAAACAGGTTGAGCCACTTTCTCCAATTAGACAGGGTTCAACTGTTGTGCAGATGCTAGAGGCAATCGCAGTTTCGTCAGATAGAAATCGCGAGATTGTTTTACCGTTATAAAAGATAGATTAAAAAAGCCGGGGTTAACCCGGCTTTTTGTTGTGATAGACAATCAAAACTAGTTTGCTCTACAAACAATTACTTAATTACATTACTTTAGAGGATACAACCAGGTTCAAGACAAAATGATACTTCAAGGTCATTAGAAATCAATAGAAGCCTTAAAATCTGTCTATTTAAGGAGTAAAAAATGAACAAGAATAATGAGGAAGTAAAAGTTTGTTTTGGCTCAAAGCTAATAAAGGGAAGGTTTTGTAGCCGTCCTAACCGGTTCTTAGCGTATGTTGATATAGAAGGAGAAGAGGTCGCAGCGCATGTTGCAGATCCTGGCAGACTAAAAGAACTCTTAATTCCAGGGGCAGACGTTTATTTACTTCCTAGAGAAGGAGAAAATCGCAAAACTAGATGGCAGTTAGTTCTTGTTAAAAATGCAAGTGTTTTAGTCTCCGTCTATTCCCAGTTGCCAAACAGACTAGCTTATGTAGCCCTAAATAATGGAAAGATCTCTGAGTTTGCAGATTTTCCTCATGTTAAAGCGGAATACACGATCGGGAACAGTCGATTCGACTTTGCTCTTGCTAAAAAGAACGAAGACCCTTTTAAGCCAGACTGTTTAGTTGAGGTTAAGTCAGTCACTTTAGTCGAAAATGGAGTAGCTCTTTTCCCAGATGCTCCCACGAAAAGGGGAGTAAAGCATGTAAACGAGTTAATCCGGCTCAAACAATCAGGGTATAATGCAGCTGTCTTATTTATTGTCCAAAGATCTGATGCTAAAAAGGTTTCTCCAAATAGAAAAACGGATCCACAATTTGCTAAAGCACTAGCTAAAGCAAAATCCGTTGGAGTAAAGATTGTCGCTTATGGCTCGAGACTAGATACCGGAGGAATTACTTTGTTAGAAAGCGTCCCAGTCGTTTTGTAGGAGTCCAAAATGATTGGGTTAAAGTTTATTCAGGTATAGTTTTTTGGACATATTTGACAGAGTAGGTTAACGTTTCTTCTTCCATTTTTATAGTAACAACTTCTCCTGCTGCTTCAAGTTCAATCAAGTAGTAAACATATTTTTCTGTAGCAATCGGATACTTGTTATCCATTGTAGTATATGTGGTATTAAAAACCATGCTGTCAACGTCATGTAACTTAATTCCCGGAGGTATAGATAAACCCATCATATCAACCAATTCATCTTCAATGCCTTTTTCTAGTTTAGCATTGTTATAAAACTGGTTAAATTGGATTACATACACTTCCTGGCCTTGATATGTACCTTTTTCGCCAAGAAGCTGTGCTGTATAGGGAATGGTAATACCGTTGGAAACTGTTTCGTAGTCCCATTCTAAGGCTTGATTCAACTCTTCAATTGCAAGGAAAATCAACTTCCTAAGGTCGTTCCATTCATTCACTGTAGAGGCTTTTAACTTTTCTTTGCTGATCAAATTATTAACTATTTGTCTTCTAATTGGATCAGAGATAGCATTTATTCTCCTGTTTAGTTCTTCGTATCCATGAGTATCTATAATAAAGAAATCCTCGTCAAATTCAACAGCAAGGACTAGATCGTTTAGTAGATCAGCAACGAGGTTTTCCGATTTTTCTCCGTTAACATACATTTCGTTACTTACAAAATGAGTTATTTCGAGAGTTTTGCCGTCATCGAGTGTTTCAATCCAACAATAACTGAGCAGATAAACTTCTTGTAACTCAACTTGTAAACCATTTGTGATAGTGCTTTTGCTGTATACTCGTTCTTCGTTCATCTCTTCTAGATTCTCAGGCCAAAGAGGTAGTTCCATAGTAAATATCATACAAGACAGCAGGACAAATAGGACAAAAAAAGCTAATAACCTGAACTTTTTCATCTAAAATTCCTCTCTCTCTGTGCTTGTTTGTAATTTTCTTCATATCTGATATTGTACCTAAGAGAATTATTTCCTTTTTGATTTAGTATGAAATTGAGCATTTAACTTATTCATAGTTAAAAAAATAGAAGATAGACTCCTTAAAACAAGGTGAAATAAAGCCCCCGTTGAAGGCTATTTGAATGCCAAACGACGGGGGTTTTGTTTGAGTTTTTAGAGATATTCGTTAACTTTGTTTGTCCAAAGTTCGTAGCCTTTTGGCGTAAAATGGACTCCGTCAACTGTGAGTTCTGGTCTAAGGTAGCCGTCTTCATCTGTTAATAGACTATAGACATCAATATAGGTAAAGCCGTGTTCATTAGCAAAGAGCTGAAGCTCACTGTTGTGTTTAGGTACGGTTTGAGGATCTACACCAGTTGATTTGGCTAAAGGACAAATCGACTGAATATAGATTTGTGCCCCTGGAGCATTTTCTTTGATATATAGTAGGCTTTTTTCCAGATCCGCAAGATAACCTTCAAGTGCATTGCTAGAACGGTCGTAAAGGACATTATTGGTTCCTAACATAACAAAGATTTTAGTTGGATTTTGTTCTAAGCCAAGAAGATGCTTTCTATCCCAAACACCACTTGTCATGTCCCCACCAATTCCGCGGTTTACTACAGGTAGTCCTGGATAGTATTTTTTCAAATCGTATCTTTCTGTTAAGGAATCACCGATAAAAATGATAGGATTTTCTGGGAGGTTTTCATTTACAAATATCTTTACACGGCCTTCCCAGTAGGCACCTCTCGCTTGCAGAGTACTGTAGGGGATTTGTAGAAGCGAGGCTTTCTCATAGAGTTCGTTTGCGAGTTTATTTGCACGCATGGTACACTTTGCAAGATGATAGGCAGAGCGGTTTTCCACTGCAAATTGCATTGCATCTGACCATAGTAAAGATTCTTCGTAAAGTGTAGCTATCTCTTCGCTTAACTCTTTTTGTTTAATAGCTTTTCTGTACTCTCTTTGGGCATTTCTAAGCAGGCTTCTAGTTTCACCAGCAAGTTGTTTAATCTCTGAATAATCAATAGAGATCAAACCTGCATAATCCTTACCAATTAAATCGACTATTTGATCTATAAAGTAGTCTTCTATCTCCTTATTTGACGAAGCAAAGAGATCAAGGGATGTATAAAGAGTGTTTTCTGTCTTGATAAAAGGTGCATAGCCGCTTGGCTGACTAAAAGCACCTAAGGAGTTAGCTGGGTTAGCAGGGTTTACTAAAGTCGAGCTTCCATCATATAAAACCGTTTCTTCTCCTAAATTAAGCTCAAAGGTATCTGCTTCTAAGGTAAAAATTTGTCCTTTGATACCTAAAAGCTCTGGAAGCCACACTTTATCTACTTTATCTCCGACTATATCGTACAAACCAGAATTATAGGTTGCGGCCACGATTCCTCCTTCGGAGATAAAATCATCAATAGCCTCTTCTATGTCCTCATTTAGTGCAGCTGCAGAGACAATGACTATAGCATCGACGTAGTTAAAAGTAGTATCGGTTAGATAATCTGATTCAATAATTACCGCAGGCACAAATGAGTTGTAAAAAGCATTATAGGCATTATCAACTACGTTTTCATATTCTTCTCCAAGCAAAATTGAGGAATTTCTGTCTTTGATAATCGCAACTCCGAGCCTTAAATCGTCTGCAGTAGATATTAAGCTAAGGATAAATACTAGAAGAACAATTAGGATGTATTGTTTTTTTGTTTTCATTAATACAAACCCCTTTCCACCTAAAATTACAGTAATTATGTATTTAGATTAATACTCTTAAGTCTCCTGCCTACAAAAGTATAATGTGTTTTAGGTCATAGAGCATTGAAACTATACTAGCATAACCTTATATTAAGCCTTTCAAATGGAAGGTTGGGCCTTAAATGAAGGAGGAAATTAAATGAACCAAGAAAATATAGATTCCGGAGCAGCAACACTATTTTTAATTTTAATCCTCTTAGTTATCATGACAATGGGTAATGGGTGGTTTTAAGATGAATATACCATCCTATACCTCTGAGGCTGGAGTAGGAAACTTAAGAAGAAAAGATCCACCGCAAGAAAATGGTTCTAATGCAGCAACTTTATTTTTAATTTTAATCCTCTTAGTCATCATGACAATGGGTAATGGGTTGTTCTAAGACATTAGAACACCTATGACAGTTCATTAGTAAAGGGGGGTTAAAGATGACTGGTCACAAAGACGGAAATGAAAGCGGTGCAGCAACATTATTTCTAATTCTCATCCTCTTAGTTATCATGACCATGAGTGGCGGCATGTTTTAAGATAAGCCAAATAAAAAATCTCTGTTAACAAAAGGAGGCCATATGATGTGCGGTAAACCTGACGACGGCTCAGAAGCAGCAACTTTATTTTTGATTTTAATCCTCTTAGTTATCATGACAATGGGTAATGGTTTCGGTTTCTAATAGATTGGCCGCGTCTGAAATATGACGCGGTTTTTGATTAGCATCTTTGTACAACTATTAAAAATAAGTTTGCTAGACAAACCTAGAACCTTGGTACTTTGTTAAACTCACCTCTCTTGTCAAATAAATATCAATTTTAACTAGAAAAAAGGAAAAAAGTCTCTGTTAAAGAATGGCTTAATTAGATCAAAAAGGGGGGTGAAGTGCACTAGGTGCACTAGAGATGAAACGTTATGTAGGGGTTATTTTAGTGTTAGTTTTGGTTTGCGTGGGCGTTTTTGCTGATGACCTGAGATTTATTAGGGATGATGTGCCAAACAAACACGTCGTAGGTCCAAATGGCATTTACATGATGTTATCTCACTATAACCGTAATATTAGCAACCCATCAGTACAGGGCTATGAATGTGAACTCCAGGTCTTTACACCAGAATTTAAGGATAAAATTGTAATCTTCCCTGATGCTTTTGTTAATGTATTTATAGTAAAGGGAGATGTAATCACTGAGATCATTACTACAGCTCTTACGGCTCCTAAAGTGCCCACTGAAGGTTATATCATCGTAGGCCACGGGAGAGCTGCAGTAGGCTTTATGGCTGAGTTTATGGTGGGGGATAAGGTTACAATTCGAGATTATACTCCAAAGTTTACAGACAAGGAATATAAAGAATTTGTTATTATGCCAGATGGCAGCGAAGTAAGAATTAACGGTTGGAACAGAGCTCGTTGTGCAGACGATATTGTTGCCTACAATGCTGACTATGCGGACAGAACCTACACCAACGAATGGGGCTTTGAGTTTTCCGTAGAAAGAGATGAGATTTGGGAAACTAGAGCAGTGACAGCTTTAGATTATATGGAAATTCCTAAAGACGGTTATGTTGTGTCAGCGCATGGATCGATGATAGGTCAAATCAGTATGGTCTATCCAGGAGATTTTGTTGAATTAGACTAATCTATATAAACGTTTTTCTTACGAGATAGGTTGGAGGATTTTCAACCAAAATATCGAAGTAAACTTAAACTGATGAATGAAATAGATACAACAGAAAAGCACCATAGACTGTCTCCAGATAAAAAATCAAAGGAGGTAGATGTGGTGTTTTTTTTAGCTGATATTGGTTTGGGTTTAGTGAAAGTTATCGTAAGCATTGTTGGCGGCACAATTGCTGCAAGATATCTATGGAGAGAATGTTTTCTTTATTTTAAAAATGAAGAAAGAATTTTACCTTGGCCACTTGCTGCATTGTTTGGGCTATTTGCTGGTATATATTTGATAATTGCTGCTGTGGTTGCGTGGATTTTTGTTCAAATCGAAGAGAAAAAAACTACGCAGACGGAAAATGAGAAAAGCTAGCGATTGCTGTTGTTTAAGACGCGCTGAAAAAAGCGCGTCTTTTTTGCAGAGGAAGAAGGAGGAAAATAAGCAACTGATAAAAAGGTCATTTTGTTGATTAGTCAAATAATTAAAAAGAGGGTTAAATAAGAAAAGGCGTGATATGTATAGTCGATAGGTTCTTGAGCACCATGTTTATCCTGTGTGAGTTGCCCAATGATTTCAGCACGCTCCAAGCTTAAACGTCTTTTTAGATGTGCTGAGAGAAAACTTGTCAGTTCCGTTAAATCTAGAACAGTTAGTCCTTCCCATGAACCAAGTTTTTTAAGTGATTCTCTAGGAGTTTTGATAAAGACACTATAGGGGAAAGTCCAAGTCCACTACCATTACGGCAAAACCTTACAGTTTTTTGTAGTAGCGCTATGTGGGTGTTAAAGGTTATCTTATATTGACATCAGTGTATGTCGACGAAATTAGTGTAAAAGGGAGGGGAAGTGCACGCTCAAGTGCACAAAACATGAAACAAAAACTTATACGACTATTGATGATTTTACTGTTAGCCACTTTATTTAGTGTGGTTTTATTCGCTGATGACACGCGCTTTTTCAGAGACGATGCTCCTAACAAAAGATTTGTTGGACCGAACGGCGTTTATATGATGCTTTCTCAGTATAACAACAACTTTACGCATGAAGTTATACAGAGTTTTGAGTCAGAACTTGCTGTATTTACGCCAGAGTTTGATGGCAAAATAAGGACACTTTCAAGCGCAAGAGTTTGTATTTTTGTCGTACGAGATAATAAGGTAACTCAGATTATCAAAAATGCCGGAGCCCCAAGAATTCCTGAAGACGGTTACTTAGTAGTCGGTCATGGCCGAGCAGCAGAGGCTTTTATGACTCAATTTAAGGTAGGCGATGAGGTCTTTGTTGTGGACTATACGCCAGTCTTTAGAGAGAAAGAGTACCCTGAAGCAGCCTTTCTCGCTGACGATAGCGTAATCCCCATCGAAGCTTGGAACAAAGGTCGCCGAGCTAATGAGGTTTTAGCCTATAACTCAGATTATGCTGATAAAACATACAACAATCAATATGGAGTAGAGATAGTTATTGTAGAAGACGAAGTAATACACGTAAGAGCTTATGATACTAATGAAATCTGCCCAATTCCAGAAGATGGTTTTGTCATATCAACTCATGGCTCAAGAAATCCGTTGATAATTGATATCCTTATAGGTGATTTTGTAGAGATAGCTTATTAATGATCGAAAGATGGTAAGCCTTGTCATTTAGCTTACCATCTTTTTTTATATTTAGTTTTTTACAAAGGTAAGCTCCCACATTATTTTTTCTGTTGTAGGTGAGGTGAAGCTAAACCTAATTAAACTATCCTCTTTGATAATTGTTGTCTCAAGATCGCTTGCTTTTGTGCTTTTTAGACTGAACCCTTTAGGAACAGCGATTCTGATTTCATAAGGATCGTTAGAGACAACTAAGCTTTGTCCATAGAGCCTTAGGGAAGCTTCGTCAAAGACTACATCCAAAAGATCCACAGCTCCTTGTGAAATATGGCGATTAGTTGAAATTACTTGAGGTCTGTTTTTAGCTTCAACTATAGACAAGATATTGACGCTAAATGGTCTTGGAGAGAGGTTGATCTTTTTGTCGTATATACCTAGATACTCATTTTCCCAGTAGTCAAATACGTGGTAAGGCTTTTCTAATAGTCCAAGTTCAGTAAAAGTAACCTCTTTTATTAGCTCTGGCTCTTTAGGACCATCAACTAGGGGCCTTAGTTTTTCTAACTTCGAGAGATAAGTGTTATAAACAGTCTTTCCATCGACTAACACGTGCATACTTACTGACCCCAAGCCGTTATGCCCCTTATCAAGACCTGCAACACCTGAAAGGCTGACAAAATCATCCTCCAAATCGATTACGATTCGGCTCGGCGCGTGAGCCCCAAATCCTTTGTTATAGGATCTTCCTTCAATTTGAATTGGTTTACCTTCTGGTCCTTGATTGTAGCCACAAATACCCCAGGAAACTTCATAAACACTGATTTTAACGCCATTTGGTATGTCAGAGAGGTACAATTTAGTACCATCTGTTTTAGTGATTACAAGATCTGCCCATACCGACCAGTCACTAAGGTTGTTGTCTCCACCATTTGTAGCAATAAGCTCAATCTGTTTTGCCCCAGTTAGATCAACTCTAAAAGTTTCGCATTCTTTTGGCTTTAAGTTCTGTTCCTTGATTTTCTTGTTATATTCATTGGATAGTTCTTTGCTTGTTAAGACTTTCTCTATCTCATCTTCAGTGAGGAGTTTACCATCAAGCAAACCTATGATTTTTACACTCTGATTGTTTTGTGGCTTAGCTCCGCGACTGTCTTCAAGATCTTCAGACCACTGATAGACTGCAGCTATATTCCAGTTGCCAAAGTCTTTAAAGATTGAAGTTAAAATAACGCTTGGTCGTTTTTTTTGGGATACTTCCCAGCGATAAAGTTCAACAGGGTAGGTTGATAGAGTAGGCATGGAACGTCTTAAAACATCAACTCTGTCTTTAGGAAGTTGGTACATAAAATCAGAGGCCATAAAAGCTTGCCCAGTTAAGGTTACTATTGATGCCAAAAGACGCGCTTCGTCAAGGGTTAAGGGATCCCTCACACAGATTGTGTCTGGGTCGCACCACCAACCTAGACCATTTAAGAACCCGTATCTAAAGATGGCTTCAATAATGATCTGGCTACCATCCCAGCTAGCTCCCATATCGCCTCCTGTGCGACTTCCGTCCATAATACCAACACCCTCAAGAGGAGTTCCGTAGCAGCCTAAGAGATACCGGTTAGCTCCAAGTATCTTTTTGATCTCAGTAAGACTTTTGCGGTATGCAGGAAGACCTTTTTGAGTTGGATCATTAAAGACGATGTTGTACTCATTCATGAGAGCCGCAATACGAGGCTGATCGTCTATTTTTAAGTAGTCGAAGCCCCACTCATTGATAATCATCTCAAGAAGAGGTTTATAGTAGTTTTCTATCGCTTCGGGATTGGTTGGATCTAAAACATACATCGCTCTATTTTCGGGCGCCCAATCTGTATGCTTTACAGGATCTCCTTTTCGGTAGTGAAGAAAGTACGAGGGATTTGCAAAATAGATGTCATCTCGATCTATCTTTTGAGGAATAAGCCAGATTCCTGGTCTCATACCGTTTTCTCTAACAATGTCAGCAACTTGCTTCATACCTTCTCTAAATTTTGAGTTTGTGCTAAACCAATCTCTACCACCTGAGGTGTTAGGACTTGTATTTACACCTTGCCAGCCATCATCTAGCTGCACCCACTCTAGTCCGTAATCTCTGAGGTTGTCTTTAAGCCACAAAACGTTTCTTGCCCACTCTTTAAAGGTAATATTTTGATAATAGGAGTACCAACTACACCAACCAGTAGGAGCTGCAGGAAAGTACTCTCTGTCTAGTGGGCTAAATTCAGGAACACCAAGTCTCTTAACGACATCTTTTCTAAGCCAAAGACGTACCATCTCTTGATTTTTCGCGGTGATTAGAAAGTCATTGTCTGATTTTTGTAAAGTAAAGCCGTTCAACTCTAAAGCGGTATCAGTATTTAGCTCAAAGAGAGAGTCAACCTTTGGAGGGAGACCGTTTCCACTTCTGACTTGGTAGACACTCTCATCATCATTAGAGGATAAGCGGCAGGGGAGCGGATTTGCTCCAAAACTCACTTTACCTCTTATGGTAAGCTGTGGATTAAGATCAATTCTGAGTAAAGAATCAGTCTCAGACTCGGCAAGACGCATAGTTACTTCATCTACATATACTTCATCTTTGTAAAGGCCTACTACGATTTGATAAAATAGAGGCTCGTCAGATTCAGACTCAATTTTCGGCGTTAAAACCACGTCGTTATTTAGGATCTCTAGATTTGAGACAAGAGTTCTTGTACCAATTTTTAATTCGAATCTTTTGCCCTTTAATTCCGTTTTCCACGCATCGCATTCAAAATCCATTGCAAAGCAATTTTTAGAAAAAAGTACGAAACTAACAACAATCACCACTAGGCCAAGAGATAAATCGTTCACGGTATAGGCCTCCTTTACATGCATTACCTAGAAATTTCCAAGCTTTGTAAATATATCCTGCAAACTTTGATAACTTAGTGATTAATGCCCGTTTTCCTCAAGTTATATCTGTCTTTTAACGAGTTCTTTTAAAGATCAATAAAAGCTACAGGATTATCTATAAAATAGCCCTGTAGCTTTGGAAAAGAACCTTTTTTGGTTTTGAACTAAGACTAAACACTTAAACCTAGATGCTCTCGGATTCTCGCGATCTCATCGCGAAGCTTTGCTGCCTCTTCAAATTCGAGATTTGCAGCTTTTTCAAACATCGTTTTTTCCATTTTTCTGATATCTTTCATAGCTTCTTCGGGGTTGATGTTAACTAAAGTCGGTAGTTCATCTACCTTATCGCCGTCGTCGAGTTCTGATCTTACAAGATCTCTAACCGCTTTTTTGATAGTCTCTGGGGTAATACCGTTTTTTTCATTGTATGCTAGCTGGACTCTGCGGCGCCGTTCAGTCTCTGTAATGGCTTTTTTCATAGAGTCGGTGATAATATCAGCATACATAATAACCTGTCCATTAACATTTCTTGCTGCGCGGCCAATCGTTTGGATAAGTGAGGTAGAAGAGCGCAAAAATCCTTCTTTATCAGCATCTAAAATAGCAATGAGTGAGACTTCAGGAAGATCTAAACCTTCTCGAAGGAGATTAATACCTACCAGAACATCGTAGATACCAAGGCGAAGATCTCGTAGCAATTCGGATCGTTCCATTGTTAGAACATCAGAGTGGATATATTGAACCTTAATTCCAATCTCCTTAAGGTAGTCAGTAAGGTCTTCTGACATCCTTTTGGTGAGAGTAATTATTAATGTTCTTTCGTCTTTTTCAATCCGATTCTGGATTTCAGTTAGCAGATCATCGATCTGACCTTTAATCGGTCTTACCACAATTTCAGGATCGACAAGACCAGTAGGTCTAATGATCTGTTCTACAATCTGTTCTTGATGCGTTAGTTCATAGGGGCCGGGTGTAGCTGAAACATAAACAACTTGGTTCATATGAGACTCAAACTCTGTAAAGTTTAACGGCCGATTATCTAAAGCAGAAGGAAGTCTAAACCCAAAGTCTACGAGTGTAGTTTTTCTTGCTCTATCTCCTGCATACATCGCGCCAATCTGCGGGACGGTAACGTGAGATTCATCGATAAAGAGCAGATAATCATCTGGGAAATAGTCGATGAGGCAAGAGGGAGCCTCTCCGGGTTGCCTTCCAGTAAGAAATCTCGAATAGTTTTCGATACCAGAGCAAAAGCCCATCTCTTCTAGCATCTCGAGATCATATCTAGTTCGCATTTCTAGTCTTTGAGCTTCCAAAAGTTTGTTTTCGGATCTTAAGAGTTTAAGTCTATCCTCAAGCTCAAAGTGGATATCTTTAATAGCTTGTTTCATCTTTTCTTCGGTTGTGATGTAGTGGGTAGCAGGGTAGAGGGTGAATTCATCGAGCTCTTTAAGGATTTCGCCTGTTACAAGATCGACTTCAATGATTCTATCAATCTCATCACCGAAGAATTCGATGCGAATAGGGTTATCTTGATATGCTGGGATAATTTCGATACTATCACCTCTAACCCTAAAGGTATTGCGTTCAAAACCGATGTCATTTCTGACATACCGAATCCCAACAAGTCTTCTAATGATCTTGTCCCTATCCCTAGTTTCTCCGTGGCCGAGGGAAATCGTCATTCCTTGATAGTCTTCAGGAGAACCTAACCCGTAAATGCAACTTACACTAGCGACAATGATGACATCTTTTCTCTCAAAGAGAGAGGAAGTAGCAGCATGGCGTAGTCTGTCGATTTCGTCATTGATAGAAGCGTCTTTTTCAATGTAAGTATCTGTCTGAGGGACATAGGCCTCTGGCTGGTAATAATCATAATAACTGACAAAGTAGTGTACAGCATTATCTGGGAAAAACTCTCTAAACTCACTGCAAAGTTGCTGGGCTAGGGTTTTGTTATGAGCAATGATCAAGGTTGGTTTTTGAACTTTTTCAATTACACAAGCCATAGTAAAGGTTTTTCCGGTACCAGTTGCGCCTAATAGAACCTGGTGCTTTTTCTTTTTATTTATACCATCTACTATCTCTTTAATAGCTTTTGGTTGATCGCCTTTAGGTGTAAATTCACTTTTAAGGATAAACTCAGGCATAATACCGCCTCCTTCATTGGCGAACGTATATTCGTATCTTCTATTATATAGTATCTCTCAAAAAAAGCATCCTTTACCCCAAAAAAGGAGGATGCTGATTTCGAGTTATTTTTAAAAGAAAACCCAGATACTCTTATTGTTAACCTGGATACTGTAGATTGGGTTAAAGGGGTAGAAGTCTTACTGGCAGCCCATTTTGTCGATAGTCAGTTGATGTTAGCGTTTCTAAGAGATGCAAATATCTTTCCAAAATCTGATCATCAGACTCAACTACTCTATAAGCTAACTTACAAAGCGGAACTTAAGTTATTTAGTTGACCTATTTTCTAATCAATCTATGGGAACTACTTTGTATTCGACCCTCTGCCAAAATGGTTCTAAAGCCTTGACGACAATAGCACCGACTACAATACCAATAAGACCTCCGATGACACCAGGGGTCTCGCTAGGTGATTTAAAGAGAGTAGAGCCTAAAAAGTAACCACCGATCAAGAGAGCAAGAATGATTCCTGCCGAAACTATAAGTGCAATGAGCGCTTGGTTGCTATTTACATGAATATCAAGAAGCTGACCCTGGCGATAGTTATCATTTTTGATCTTGACGTGCCTACCTTCTTGGAAAGAACAGCCGCCACATGATCCACAAGTTGCGCCACAGGAGGAATCAGGGTGAATATGCACATAAGCATAATTTTGATCTATTTTTTTAATTTGACCGATAAGGTTCATTGTGATCACCTACAATACATAGTCTAACTAAATTGTATAGCAAGTAAGCTGGCTTTTCAACTTGTAAGTCTTCACGTTTCCTTATTGAAGAGTAAGGATTAATGGACCATTTTTGGTAATTGCAATTGTATGCTCAAACTGAGCAGAGAGTTTGCCATCAAGAGTTGTTGCAGTCCAACCATTTTCTTCGATTCTGCAAAATGGAGTGCCCTCATTAATCATAGGTTCAATTGTAAGCACCATGCCTTCTTTAAGCGTGGCTCCTCTAAAAGGGGTTATAAAATGGAGTACTTGCGGAGACTCGTGAATGGATGGACCAATGCCGTGACCTGCAAAATCTCTAACAACTGAAAACCCTTCGGACTCTGCATAAGGCTGAATTGCAATGCCAATATCGGAGATTTTACCTCCAGCAACAGTCTTTTCGATTCCTTTATAGAGACACTTTTCTGCAACAGTTAGGAGCTTTCTAGCTCTTGCTGAGATTCTACCAACTCCATATGACCAAGCAGAGTCAGCTAAGCCTCCATCTAAATTTACTACCATATCGATAGTTACAATGTCTCCATTTCTAAGGGGTTCTTTTTTTGGAAATCCGTGACAGATCTCATCATTAACAGAAGCGCAGGTAGCGTACTGGTAGCCTTTATAGCCTTTTTGTTCAGCCGTGGCTCCGTTTTTTCTTAAATAAGCTTCAACAAAACTGTCGATCTCTAAAGTAGATATTCCAGGCTTAATCAGCTTTTTAATCTCCTTATGACACGATGCAAGTAGTTTTCCTGCCTCATGCATCTGTTTGATTTCACGAGCGGATTTTAATGTAATCAAATTAAAGACCCCTTAACCTTTTGATGTTTATTGTAGGTAAGCATCGTTTAATTGACAATGCTTAATTGACAATGCTTAATTGACAACACATGTTTTATGTTATTCAAGAAAATGGAAGTAGTAATAAGCATTTAAATCTAAAGAAGCTCTAAAACATCTAGAAAAAGTTTAAAGACTCTTAAATTCAGGTTTATGCTAAAGATATTTCAAGCATTGGCTAACTTTAATAAACCGTAGAGCGTAGATTCCCTAGAGTAGTCTTAGTTGTTTTTTTCTTCCCTAATTGGTAGAGAAAGTCCTGCTATTTTGTGTTAGAGTTTAAGTGCTCAAATGGCTACGGTGTTTTGCTTCCTGAGCTAGTGAGGTGAAAATCCTGCTACTTCATGTTTTGTATGTTATAATGAATATTAAATGTTTATTAGAAAAAGGATGGGACTTTAATGATTTCTCAAACCATCAAGAGAAATATTTTTGATACATCGTTGCTCAAAAAAATCGTAATTTTTGCTGTACCAATAATGGCGATGAACGTTCTTCAGTTGCTTTTTAATGCAGCTGATATGATTGTTGTGGGGCGCTATTCAGGAAGTAGCGCTCTTGCTGCAGTAGGGGCGACAGGCTCTCTGATTAACCTTATTGTTAACCTTTTTATGGGACTGTCGGTTGGAACTAGTGTCGTTGTTGCTAGAGACTATGGCGCAAGCAGATCAGATGATATAAGCCGATCTGTCCACACATCAATTACGGTTAGTATGATAAGCGGAATCTTTGTCATGATACTGGGCATTTTAGTCTGTGAGCCTTTACTAGCTTTAATGGGCACACCACATGATATTATTGATCTTTCTACCTTATATATGAAAATCTATTTTGTTGGCATCCCTGCTAGTATGGTTTATAACTTCGGTGCTGCAATTCTCAGAGCTACAGGCGATAGTAAAAGACCGATGTACTACTTAACAATTACCGGTATTGTTAATGTGATACTTAATATGTTCTTTGTAATTGTTTTAAATATGAGTGTTGATGGCGTAGCACTAGCTACAGTTATCTCCCAGTATCTTGCGATGTATATAATTTTACTTTGCCTGTCCAAAGAAAGTGGAGCATTGCGCTTTAGATATAAAAAAATGAGCGTTGATAAATCAAAGCTTAAAGATATTGTAAAGATTGGCCTTCCAGCAGGGCTACAGAGTCTGTTATTTTCTATCTCCAATGTTTTGATTCAGTCTGCTGTTAACTCCTTTGGCTCTGTAATGGTTGCAGCTAGTGCAGCTGCGGCTAATATTGAAGGGATAGTAAGTACCTCTACTAATGCCCTTTACAATGCAGCTATCACCTTTACAGGTCAGTCTATGGGAGCTAAGAATTATGATTTAATTGACGAAATAGCCAAGGTCTTAACAGTATTAATCTTTGCTACTTGGATTGTTTTAGGTGGCCTTACAGTCCTTTTTAGTGAGCAGCTTTTAGGTTTTTACACTCCCGATCCCGAGGTAATTGAACTGGGAGTGCTGCGGATAAAGATTATGATGGTAGCTTATTTTACCGCGGGAGCGATGAACGTTTATCCTGGCCTCACTAGAGCTATGGGTTATTCTGTGTTACCTATGCTATCTACTTTAATAGGCGCGGTACTTATGCGGATTATTTGGTTGTTAACCATATTTACTTGGTATCCTACAGTAGCAGTGCTCTTTGCCGCTTACCCAGTTACTTGGGCATTGGCAGGCCTTGGGCAAGTTTTAATCTTCTTTTATGCAAGAAAAAAGATACGTTTAAATGATGAGATTAAGAAAGACGATCTAGATTCTAAGCTTAAACAAGATGAAATAACTCTCGCTGAATAAAGGAAAAGGTCAAACACAACGATCATAAACACAAAGGTGTGCTAAAAGACCCCACAACTTGCTAGTTTGGTCTAGCTTTTGGGGGTCTTTTAGTTACAGGTTTAATCTACACTAGAGCTTTTGAAGATTTAAGCTTAGTTTAGGAGTAAAATCTCTTCGGTAGAGGTTTTTAAGGTGAGACTGAATTCGAGGAACTGATCTGCGATAGCATTTGTTAATAGGTCAGAGATATCAAATGCTTGGATTGCCAGTAAATCAAACATCATCACTTGTTTTTCAAAGTTTTGGTTGATACGGTAGTAAGCCGCAGCCTCAGTTAGAGAAAGGTGCTCGTTAAACATTCCTAAGAACTCTTCGTAATTTAGATATGGATTGATCTCATTAAGAAAACCACTGATAGTTAAAGCGTTTTGATACCATCTTTCTTTAAGAACTTTAACCCTTTCTAAATCTCCAATGTTACCTGTACATATTAGCTCTGCCGCAATTACTAAATGTTCCTTTAGATGCGCTCCGAGCGTGTTCGCACTTTTAGCACCATAGAAGGGTTCTAGAAAGTTTGCGAAATCGTGAGAGTTTTTATATAGACGACGTAAAACTAGTTCGACATCCTTTGTTTTGTCAACGATGCTTATAATAGCTAATCTTTTCCAGCTAATTTGTCTCTCCCACAAAAGGCGCATAGAGTTGTTAAGATTATAGTATTCGTTACTGATCTGGCATCTTGGGCCTCCAGAAAACATGGTAGAACCTCCTTAACCTAAAAAGATATCTCTTAGTCTACAGTATGCAATAGTAGGTAGAAAGTCCCGGACAAAAAAGCGGCTATTTAACTAACTAGTGTGGTAAAACCATGAATTTGCAAAGTCTAAGTACGTGACCATGTAGTCACTATGTATTGAAAATGACAGTAAAAGCGAAGAGAGAAGAGGTTATGTCTTTGCTTTGTGTTGCGGGCCTTTAACGGTAAAAATTTTGAAGACCAGTTAAAAAACTTTGACCAACCCTGTTGACAGATTTAGCTAAATATGAAAGAATAACAGTAATGATTATCATTATCAAGAAGGGACTTAGCTTCTTGACGATTATAATCATTAAACCAAAGATAGTTATTGTTGTTTTGTCAGGTCTATTAAAGTTATAAAAAGGAGATGAACGTGATGGAAGAATTGAAAGTAACAAGAATGCCACTTATTGGAGACACTGCTCCAAGCTTTAAGGCTGTAACAACACAGGGTAATATAAATTTCCCCGAAGATTATAAAGGTAAATGGGTTATTCTCTTTTCACATCCAGCTGATTTTACACCAGTTTGCACTACAGAATTTATGACGTTTGCTACTATGGCAGATGAGTTTAAAGCGCTTAATACAGAGCTTGTAGGTCTGTCAGTTGACTCACTTTATGCTCACATCGCATGGCTCCGTAAGATTCAAGAGATAGAGTGGAAAGGTATGAAGGATGTAGAAGTTAAGTTCCCACTTATTGAAGATATTAAAATGGATGTTGCAAATAAATACGGCATGATCCAACCTGGACAATCCAATACTCAAGCTGTAAGAGCGGTCTTTGTGATTGATCCAGAATCAAAGATTCGTACAATTTTGTACTATCCACTTTCAACAGGCAGAAATTTCGACGAGCTAAAGAGAATTATTCTAGCTCTTCAAAAAGCTGATAAAGATAATGTTGCTACACCAGCCGATTGGAGACCTGGCGATGATGTTATCGTCCCAACAGCGGGGTCTTGTGGCACAGCCAAAGAGAGAATGGAAAGTCAAGACGAAGACACATACTGCCTCGATTGGTTTATGTGCTTTAAGAAAGAAAAGAAATAGTTTGCTCTTTGAGCAAGGTAGTTATTCTATCTTGCTCTTTTTTTGTTTTAAAAGCCTACAACATTATTGAGTGTACGTCCAAACAAAGCAGTGTAGAGATCCTACCCCCTAGAACCATATGTTTCTTTTGTTTTAATAACTGTAGAGCTTTAGGTTTAGAGCAAGTATATGGTAATTATTTGGGCAATGAAAAGAACTATTTGCTGAAAAATTCTTTTGGTTTAAAAGAGGCACTAAACGTGATTCATTTCTTAAAAAACGCCTAATAACTAGAGAACGATCGTTTATTCTAGATAAAAACATAACGTTGATATTAATTGTGTTCGGAGATAGCCTTTTAAGCACTAAGTTTTAGTTAGTAACAGCAAAAAGACTACAGATTTTTTCTGGTTAGAGTCAACATAAGAAACCTCTGATAAAGAAGAACGTATTGACTTTGTTAAGCGTAGATTAGATCTAACGAGGCTTATCGTATTAATAATTCAGGCAAAACTCACAACCGGTACTTTTGTATCTGCATGAGGTTATATAGCTTTCTAAATCAATAGAGATTAAAAATCATGTAGCATAATGCTTCTAAAGTTTGTAAACGCTTTTTTTGCTCTTTTGCGAAAATGGCTTGACTAGGAAAATGATCTTGGGGGCGATAGCTATGAACTGGTTTGTTGTTTCTGTTATAGTGTCAATACTTGCCTTTGGTGTTGCAACTTGGTTTTATTTCTGGGTTAAAAAACAGCCATCAAACAATCAGGAGATTTTAATGATTGGTCAGCTTATTCAAGAAGGAGCTAATACTTTTCTTTCTAGAGAATACAGAGCTTTAACTTGTTTTGTTTTAATAGCTGCTATTATTATTTTTCTCTTTTTACCTCAACCTTTGTGGCAAGGCAATCTACGCCAAAATCTAATGATGGCTTTAGCATATATTGCAGGCTCGGTTTTTTCAGGCATGGCAGGCAAAATAGGCATCAAAGTAGCTACCATTGCCAATGTTAGATGTGCTCAAGCAGCTGTAAAAGGTCTTAAACCTTCTTTTATGGTTGGATTTAAGGGCGGAGCCGTAATGGGTATGGCCGTTGTCGGTGCAAGTCTTTTAGGGGTAACTATAGTGATGC
>JAQVYS010000019.1 GCA_028708605.1 Bacillota bacterium | reverse complement strand
GCTCTGTGAGTTCTGCTTGCATCAGTGTCTCCATCATTGATTTGATTAGAGATAAGATAAAATCTTCCAAAATTGAATTTGAGGAGAGGATTTCTTTAAGTTTTTGAGTATTATTAATCATGAGAGGCCCTCCTTCGGGGTTTGGTTTTTTTGTCACAAAACTTATACCCGAACTAAAGGACTTCTCCTTTTATTTACACAAAATATTTTACACTATCAATCGCGTTTTAGTATATTTCGATTGGAACAAAAACTCTAGATGTGATTTAAACTACTTATAGAAAGAGGAGAGGATTCTTGAAACAGCAGGAAACTCCCTTGTTTACAGCGCTTCGTGATTATGTGGCATCTAAGCCTTTACAATTTCATATTCCAGGACATAAAAGAGGTAGTGGCATGGATCCAGAGTTCCGTGATTTCATTGGCTTAAACGCATTATCAATCGATCTAATCAACATACCTCCTTTAGATGATCTGCATAATCCGCACGGGATAATTAAAGAAGCTCAGATTCTAGCAGCAGAAGCCTTCTTAGCTGATCGCACTTTTTTTTCAGTTCAAGGAACAAGCGGTGCTATTCAAGCTATGATTCTCTCTGTTATCAATCCTGGTGATACTATCATTGTTCCTAGGAATATTCATAGAGCTGTGGTCACTGGTCTAATTCTTTCAGGAGCTCGTCCCGTTTTCTTAAATCCGATAATCGATGAACGATTAGGTATTGCCCACGGAGTTACTCCAGAGAGCGTGAAACAAGCTCTTTTCAAACATCCTGAGGCAAAAGGCGTTTTGGTGATTAACCCAACCTACTATGGATTTGCAACTGACTTAGTAAAGATTGTCGAGATTTGTCACAGTAGAAATGTTCCTGTCTTAGTTGATGAAGCTCACGGTATTCATATTAGGTTTCACGACGGCCTTCCTTTATCTGCGATGCAGGCAGGCGCTGACCTTGCAGCTACAAGTGTTCATAAGTTAGGTGGATCACTTGTACAAAGCTCTGTGCTAAATCAAAAAGGCTGTCTTGTTTCTCCTGAACGTGTTAAAACTGTCATTAGTCTGTTAACTACCACCTCAACATCCTATATACTAATGGCATCTTTAGATGCCGCGAGACGTTTTTTAGCAGTAAAAGGGCAAAGAAACCTTGAAAGAACAATGACGTTAGCTGAAAATGCCCGTCTCGCTATCAATACTCTACCTGGTCTTTATAGCCCTGGTACTGATTTAATCGACGAAAAGAACGTCTTTTCCTATGATCCAACAAAACTATTGATTCATGTCAAGGATCTAGGCCATACTGGTCATGAGATAGATAACTGGCTTAGAAGCACCTACAATATCGAGGTTGAACTCAGCGATCTTTATAATATTCTATGTGTAATCAGTATTGGTGACAATGAAGAAACAGTAGGTACATTAGTTAAAGCTTTGATGGTCCTATCTAGAGAAAGTGAAGCCTGGATCAAGGTGCCGGGATTTCCTTCCCAGCTTCCTCACACCCCAGAACTTTGTCTGTCTCCCCGCGAGGCCTTTTATAGCAAAGGCGATGCAGTTCCTTTAGAAAAAGCTTTAGGGAAGATCACTAAGGAAATGGTAATGGTATACCCCCCTGGCATCCCAATTGTCATGCCAGGCGAAATTATTAATCAATCCGTGCTAGAGTATATCAAAGATGCAAAAAGTTACGGTCTTCCGATACAGGGGCCTGAAGATACATCCTTAGAAACCATTAAAATAGTAGCTTTGTAAATAACAAAGTCTCACTATTAATCTGACTATCTTACTTGTTAGCAGTTACAGTACAAAACAAAAAAAACTGCAAAAGACCACTAAGTTTTTGGGGTATCTAGTTCATTGACTATACGAAATTTATAGAAAAAACAGCGAAAAAGCTCCAAAAGCGCTTAAAATATCGGCTTTTGGAGCTTTCTTTTTTGAACTACTTTCTAATTATTTCTTAGCATATCACAAAGATGCAGTTAATTTAACCCAACAAGTAAAACCACTGCGCCCATGACGCCTAAGGCAATAAACAAACTTCTAATCGTCCTTGATTGATCTTCAAGTTCCTGATTTAAGTTAACAATATCCTTCCTAAGGAGCTCTACCTCTTCACGAGTACTAGTCACAGCTGTGTACTTTTGATTTAGACTATCTATTTGTACTTGATGCAGATCTAAACGCCTCGAAAGACCAATTTGAGTTGACTCTAAGTTTTGTAGAGCATCTTCAAGCTTCCCATAATCTAATTGAATATTATAATAACGATCATTAATCTCTAGCAGATCATTTTCAAATTCTGCTTCAAGCTCTTGAACTAGACTCAAGACCTCTTTTACCATTTGGTTATCAGACTGAACTACTGGCGGGGTTTTTTCGATCTCAGATACTGCTTCATTAGTATCTGTAATTTTTAATTCATAGTCAGTTTGAATTTGAGCTAGTACATCCATTAACCTAGCTACAAACACAGCCATCTCATACCTGTCTACAGCTTGTTGTCCTCTAAAAGAACCATCTGGGTAACCCTCCATTAAACCACTGTCTAAAATCTTCATGATACTTTCATATGCCCAGTGGGTTTTCGGGACATCAGTGGGAGGTAGTGCAGCAAAAGCTAGATTTGATAGAATAATTCCTAGAACAATGATACTTAGCATATGTTTCTTCATCAACTTTACTCCTCTCTACTTTCTACTATACTAATCTTAGGCCTAATTTGTATTTCAAAAAACCTTGGCCAAGCTAGTTCCAATCTCCAATCAGCAGAATCTCCTAACTGATAATCAGCAACTTCTTTATTGGCAAAGTACTTATTGTAAAAGCTAGTAAGATGGGGCCACAGCCTAAAATCTAACTCTTCTTCTATAAAAGACTTTAGATGCTCTGGTAGATTCATAGGATCAAACCCCAAACTTCTAGCCCATACCTCCATTTGATATTGAACAAGATGCTTGTAGTAGTAGTCTTTTGTAAAGCGATGAAGCAGGTATTCAAAATGTGCTTTTGTTGCTTCTTGTAACTTTTCGCTCTCTACATTCTCTCTTGCAAGAGCTGCTATACCCTGACCTACTGCAAGACCTAGAGTGTTACCTGCAGTGTTCCATCCTGCAAATCCAGTTAGCCTCGTTAGGTCTATTTCGTTTAACATCATCTGAAAAAATTCAGGGTCTGCTTTGTTTGTAATTGCTACATCACAAACAACGACCTTCTTGCCTTTTTCGATACGTTCATTAATTAGGTTTACAAAAGAAGCACTACTGCCTCCAGGGGTAACAACAAATAGATCAATAAGGCCATCTTCTTCTATTGTGGCATTACAAGCATCTAGATGCCTAGAAATATTTTCTGCAAAGCAAACATCCTCTAGATTAGCAATCCACCTATTTCCGCTTACACCTCTATAGAAAACACTAAAAGTCGGTTTTAAGTTATAGTGCTCTGTTATTACTCTGCTTACTAAAACAACCCCAACCTCGTCTGCCCCTGGAAATATCATCACTTGATCACTCAGTTTTAGGTCTTTTACTTTGTCTTTTAGTATCTCTCTTTCAGCGCGATGAAGCCCTGTAGTTGAGGCATCGTCTTGGGCTAAAATAAGGTAATCAATAACACCGTCATTTACTAGATCAATAGCTGCGCTATTAATTATATGGTTTCGCTTTCTTGCCTGAAGATAGTCATCCCTAATATCCTGAGGAATAGAGCTTTCAAGACAATCTAGTTCACCCTGTCTATGGGTATAGCCTAAATTTTCCACCTCATCTTTTAGAATCGCCCACTCATACGTAGCACTATAATACTGCGACGTACGGCCATCACCACTTGTAATTGCAAGGCGCTGGATCGTATCAAAAGCATAGATTTTTTTGTCGCCGATCTTTTCTTTTAGCTGTCTTAAAGAATCAAGATTCTTTTTGGCAAGCTCTAAAGGTGTGTCACTTGTTCTAGATGCTACCAAACCACCATAACAAAGCTGAGTAAGAGATATTACATAATAATCGGCTTCAACACTTAAAAGCCAACTGGGGTAGTTTTCTATATCTCCCAGTTTTTTGTAGAGATCTAAAGCCTCACTTGATGGCATAATCATCTCTAGACCAGAAGCTTTTGCTACCATCATTGGCGAATAGGTATTAGCTGGTCTACTATCAAGTGGTAAAAGTAAAATCGTGCAGCCTGAGTTTTCTACAATTTCTGTACTGTCTAGCTTTGTTGGCACTGTCTTTAGTGGCTCATTAACAGCTCTACCCACATACGGGTTTAACAAGAACAGTGCACAAATAACAAGCATTTTCATAAGCATTATCCTTCCTCCGATCACAAAGGATAAGTACCTGTAAACTTCACCAGTACTACCCTATTAGTATAGGCAAAAACCAATACGTTACCTAAACATACCATTTTATTAAAAATATCCCTTTTTTGTTCTTAAAATGTGGCGCTTAAACAAAAGTTTAAACGCCAAAGACACTTATCTTGATCTATTATGTTTTTAGGAAACGGTATTGAGAGTTTAAACGTTTAAAGTTACCCTCTTTAGACGTTTAATCCCGCAACATCAAAAATAACGGCATTTTAAGCACCAATTCTCTCCCTGCTTTTTCTAAAGCGTGCTTTTGTAAGAGACATTAACCAAATCTCATGCCAATTCGGGTCTTTTCTTCTTAAAAAACCTTTAAGAAGAAAGCCAGCTTTCTCATAAGTGTGGACCGCTCTCTTATTAAACTCATAGACACGTAAATAAACTTCATGTAGCCCTAAAGAATCAAAGGCGTCTTCTAAAATCAAATTTATTGCCCTTGTCCCTAAACCTCTATTCCAATACATTTTTTCTGCTATACAGATCTTTAGCTCTGCTTTGCCGCATCTCCAGGTAATATTACAAAGCTCAATATCGCCAATGGGCTTACTATCATACTCAATAATAAAAAAGCGTCTGTCACGATTTTGCGTCTTGTTAAACAGCCAGTCTCTAATCTCTTCTTCCTCGCGAGGATATTCCCATCCCATTAAAGTTCCTAATTCTGTATCCTGGCTCCAAACTAAAAAACTTGCTATGTCGTCTTCTACAGGTCGCCTGAGACGTATTAAGTCTTTTGACATCTGCTCTCTTCCCTCCATAAAACACCACGTTAACAAAGGTCCATTAAACTTTCATGGAGGTTTTCTCTATATAATACTTGCTTACCTTTAGGCAATTCCATCCATGGCCGCTAAAAGCTTAGTGAAATGTGTTTTTGGCAGATCAATTGTTCCTAACAACTCTTTATCTTTCCCTTTTGGCCCATGACAATCAGAGCCTCCGGAAACAAGAAGATTGTGCGATAAAGCAAACTTTTCATATTCAAGTGTCTGTTCCTGAGAGTGAGCAGAATGAAAAACTTCAATTCCATCTACCGGTATTTCTGCTAAAAGTTTGTCGGTTAGCTCTAGACGTATCAGAGCAGGATGTGCAAGGACTGCTACGCCACCTACTTTATGAATTAAGGCTACAGCATCTTTTGGAGATAGTTTGTTTCTTGCAACATAACCAGGTTTTCCTGGGTTTAAATAGTCTCTAAAAGCCCTGTCCACTGATGACACATAACCTTTCTTCACCATAGCTCTGGCAACATGAGCCCTGCCTGGGAGGCCTGTAATCGGCAATTCTTCATAGCTAAGAGGCATGCCAAAGCGCGAGATCTGGGCTACTGTCATTTGGATTCGTGCTATCCGTTCTAACTCTAGTTCGTGCAAGGTATTAACTAAGATCGGGGTTCTTACATCCAGACCAAATCCCAGAATATGGACCTCTCTATCTAAGTATTCAGAACTCAGTTCAACCCCTGGAATAACAAGGAGGCCAACATTCTGCTCCTTAGCAGCTTCTACCGCCTCTAAAACCCCACCTACTGTATCGTGATCGGTGACACTTATTGCAGTAAAGTTTTTACCTGCAACTTCAATAAGCTCAGTAGGCGTTCTAGTCCCATCTGAGAACGTGGTATGAAGATGTAGATCAATCAAACTAATCGTCTCCTAAGTAGTCTCGTAAAATATGCAACGCTTTCTTTTCAATCCGGCAAATTTGGGCTTGAGAAAGGTTTAACTCTGCTGCTAACTCTACTTGAGTCTTCTCTGCAAAAAACCGTTGCACCACAATATAGCGACTTCGGTCATCTAGATTATTTAGCATCTCATCGATTAATATCTTAGTATCATTATTATCCTCAGTCTTTACAACTAAATCACCAAAAAGAAGTTTATTTTCATCATCGATAGGTTCATCTAAAGACTTAGGTGTCCTTGCCACCTCTAAAGCATAGATCAATTCTTCTGAATCTACATCAAGGATCTCTGCCACCTTAGCTAGGCTTGGCTCAACGCCTTCTTCTTGATAGAGTTTTTCACTAATCTGTCTATACTTTAAGTAAAGGTCTCTAGCTTTTCTCCCAAGGCTAATCTGCTTTTCTTTGCGAAGCCACTCTTTAATCTCACCCATTATTAGAGGAACGGCATAGGTAGAAAAAGCAGTACCATAAGACGGATCAAAATTATCTAAAGCTTTGATCAGTCCAATAAACCCAGCTTGAATAAGATCTTCATTGTCTCTAGAAGAGAATCTCTTTGCTATATGAATAACTAAAGCAGTGTTCTTTTCTAAAAATAAATCTCTGGCTTCCTTATTACCTGCTTTGGCTTGGCTGAGCAAGTTAAGTTGGTCTTGCATCTTTATTCTGTGGGCGCTTTTTCATGGTCAATTTTGTGCCTTTACCCACAACAGACTCTATTTCAATCTCATCCATACAAGCTTCCATGAAATTAAAACCCCAGCCAAGATTTTCTCCGGGTCTTGTAGTGAATTCAGTTCTTTTAGCCAGTTCAATATTTTCAATACCTGCACCCTGATCTTCAATAACTATTGTAAGTAGATCGTTTTCTATAAATACACTGATGTTAATCATGCCAGTTGAGTTTGGATAACCATGCTGAACACAATTTGAGACTGCCTCAGATACGGCTTTACGAATTTCATTATATTCTGCCTCAGTAAACTCTTCTATTTGCACAGCAAAAGCAGCTACAGTAGATCGAGCAAAAGCAATGTTTACAGGCAAACTTAAAAACTGGAAATAAAGTTCATTTTTTTGTGTCATATAGTTTTGGCACATAGGTAACAAGTGCCATCCTCCCCTCACAATAATCAGTAAAGTATCAGCCTATTCTTGTGCAGGAGCTACCTCTTTGAGGCTTTCTTTAAATGAACAGAGCCTTGATATCCCTGATATTTCTAAGTCGTCTTTAACACTACCTTTAGCACCTACAATAATCATTGTACCATTTCTGGCGTTAACTTTCTTATATCGTCCTAAAATTGCTCCAAGACCTGTACTGTCATTAAAACCTACATTACTTAAATCAAGTACAAAGCAATTTAAAGTCTCGTAGTGGTCCCACATTTTGTCAGCAGATTCCTTTAGTTTAGCCCCACTAACCATGTCTAAATCCCCATGAACCTCTGCCACTAACATAGTGCCTATCTTTCTCACGTTAACGTTAACAGACATAAAAAACCACCCCCAAGCTATTTGAGTCAACTTTCTTTCCTGAGGGTGATTTTTCCTTCTTTATCCTTTTTTTATTCCCAAAAGTTGCAGAAAACTTCTGGATATCTCTTGGAGTATACTAGCTCTTTCGATATCGTTTGCTGCGACTAACTCCACTTCTCCGACGATTTCCTCTCCACTTCGTGCGAAAATAACTCCAAGACTATCACCGTGTTTAATAGGTGCTTTTATCGATTCTGGCACCTGTATATCAAGCGTGGGAATAGTATCAGCACCTTTTTTAACTGTAACTTTTAGATCATTTTTCGCATACAAAGCTAAGCTTTCTTGTTTACCGTGTCTAACAATAATCTCTACTACAGGCGCTTTAGTATCACTTAAAAGAACCGATTTATAATTGTTATAGCCATAATCTAAGATACTTACCATATCTTTATAACGGTTGTTGTTACTTGAAGCGCCAAGAACGACAGCGATTAATCTTAAGTCATCTCTAACTGCTGATCCACTTAAGCAATACCCAGCAGCTTCTATCATACCTGTCTTTACACCATCAGCACCGGGGTAACCCCTTAAAAACATCTTATTGTAATTATAAAGAACGACTTCTCCTTTTTGCCCAGGCCTGACTGTGTACTCATAGGTCGATACAAGTTCAGCAAAAAGCGGCAGTTTATAAGCTTCGTAGGTAACTTTAGCAATGTCTTTAGCGCTAGAATAATGATCCCCCTCGATTGCTCGATGGTTATTTTCTGGTAAACCGTTACTGTTAACAAAATGTGTATTTGTCATGCCAAATTCTTTAGCTTTTGTGTTCATCTTCTCTACAAAAGCAGCTTCAGAGCCGCTATGAAACTCTGCCAAACAAACAGCAGAGTCATTGGCCGAGCCTACAGCAAGCGAATACAGCAAATCCTTTACACTCATCCGCTCGCCGATTTCAAGCCAAATCTGAGAGCCTCCCTGCCGCTTAGCTGCCTCACTTACTGTCACCATATCCTCAAGTCCAAATTTCCCATTTTCAACAGCTTCTATTACTAAAATCATAGTCATGATTTTAGTAATGCTAGCCATATGCCTCTTGTCATCCCCGTTCTTCTCCCATAAAACTTGGCCCCCATTTGCTTCAATTAATACTGCAGACGGAGCACTAATTACTGGTTGTGCTAAAGAAAGCACAGACAGAAATAAAACTAAAACCCAGATTAGAGATCCTTTTACCCATATCCTAAACTTGAACATAGTAGTCAAGCCTCCCTTGCAAATCTTGGCGATTAATTCTTATGCGATTTAAGCTTGTCGTATGTTTAATAGGTTTAGAAAGGAATTTTCCTTTTTATGACAAATCAAACAAAGATATGAAAAAAAGGGGCTAACTACATTGAATCTCATTAAACGATTTGTAAGTTACTATGCTTACGAGTTACCACTAAGCTTGCTTGATATTTCTGCTGCAGCATTAATTGCAGTTCTTGATTTGCTCTTTCCCATGATAACTAGAACTATGATGAAGGATTTTATTCCAAATTATGACCTGTCTGGCATCTTAAAATACGGTATCATTCTTTTATTGATGTACATTGCTGTACTTATTCTCCAGTATATCGTTGACAATTACGGCCATATAGCAGGCATTCGCATTGAAACAAGGATGCGCCACGACCTGTTTTGCCATATGCAAAAGCTAGACGTAGAGTTTTTTGATAATAACCGTACAGGCAGTCTAATGTCTAGAATCGTCAATGACTTGCACGAAGTCAGTGAGCTTGCACACCACGGTCCTGAGGATCTACTAATTGCCACAGTTATGCTAGTCGGCTCTACTATCTATCTCATGCAAATCAATGTTCCTCTTACCCTACTAATCATAGCCTTTGTCCCTCTTATGATCTTCTTTGCTATTAAAACACGCAAAAGTATGGGCAGCGCTTTTTCAAGTGTCAAGAGACAGACTGCAGAAATCAATTCCGATATTGAAAGCAGCATCAGTGGTATTCGAGTAGCTAAAAGCTTCGCTAACGAAGACTACGAAAAAAGCCGTTTTCAAAGCGCTAACCACTCCTATCGCAAAGCTCGCGAAGGAGCCTATCATCATATGGCTGTCTTTTATTCTGGTTTAAATTTTATGACTAACCTCTTAAACGGCGCTGTTTTAGTTTTTGGTGGTTATCTTGCGTACCTTGGTAGAATTGATCTAGCTGATCTTACTGCCTATTTACTCTTTGTTACTATGTTTATTCAACCAATTCGCAAACTAACTAACTTTGCCCAGCAGTATGAGCAAGGTATGGCTGGTTTTAAACGTTTTGTAGAACTCATGGAAACTCAGCCAAAAATCATCGATAAAGAAGACGCAGTTACTTTAAAAAACGTGCGTGGCGAAGTCACCTTTGATAGAGTCTCTTTTGGTTATAATAGCCATTCTGAGGTGATTAAAGAAGTCTCATTAGAAGTAGAACCAGGCAAAACCATTGCTTTAGTTGGGTCTTCTGGCGGTGGAAAGACAACTCTCTGCCACTTACTACTTAGATTTTATGAGCCAGATGTTGGATCCATCAAGATAGATGATGTCGACATCCAAGATATAGCCTTAGCTTCTCTTCGACAAACTGTTGGACTAGTGCAACAGGATGTCTTCCTTTTTGCCGGAACCATAAAGGACAATATCCTCTACGGCCGTCCCGATGCAACAGATAAAGAGATTATCGAGGCAGCCAAAAATGCTGAAATCCACGATTTTATCTCGAGCCTACCAGATGATTATGACACCTATGTAGGCGAGCGCGGTATCAAGCTTTCAGGGGGACAGAAACAGCGCATTGCCATCGCACGCTTGTTCTTAAAAAATCCACCGATTTTGATTTTGGACGAAGCAACCTCTGCTCTAGACAATATTACTGAATATCGCATCCAAAATGCCTTAAAGAAGCTGAGTGAAGGTAGAACCGTCTTTCTAATAGCTCATAGACTATCAAGCGTCAAAGATGCAGATGAGATTGTAGTACTAGAAGATGGTGAAATTGTAGAAAAAGGCACTCACATGGAACTCTTAAAAGACTCTACAATCTATGCCAAGCTTTATAGTTCTCAGTATATACCCTCTGAATTACTAAATAACAATTCCACCGACGCTTAGCTTTTGAAGAAAGTCCGAAAAAGCATATCTCCAACAAAAAATGATCTGACCCCCTTGTGGTAGACAGTTGAAATAATAAAACTGTTTATCATAGGGGGCATTTTTTATAATAAGAAAGTCTATAGGGACATATAAGCAAAAATTATCTGCTGTTAAGCAGTACTTAGAAGGTACGGATTCCGTGTTTGATATATGCAAAAAATACGGTATTAGACCATTTACACAACTCTGAGATTGGGCTCTGAAGTAAAAAAGACAAAGCCTTCAAGGAATGGATCTACATTATTCGTGACCAAGAGACGAAAAACCACATTTGAAGAACGGGTTAAGATCTTCAAATATTGCATTGAGCATGATAAAAACTATAGTCAAGCGGTTGAAAAATACCGCGTTTCATACCAACAGGTCTACAGCTGGGTTACAAAACATGCCGAGTTAAGTATTGATGGACTAGTTGACCAAAGAGACAAATGCAGACCACAAGAAAAACTCTAAGCCAACACCAGTTCGCTTGCGCTGCGTTCCAAGTTCGCCCCTATCGTTTTTTTTAGACCACGTTTTTACCAACGACGCTCTTACCTTCTGGTTGTCTTCCCACTGGTTAGGCGACAGGGTTTCTTTAACCCCATCTGCAAAACAGATATGCAGAGCAATCTGTACATTCAGCTTTATCTCTTGATAAAGGTTACTATGTAGCGAACTAAGTATCGCTTTACATAGCCTACCGTACGGATCTCCCAAGTTAAGGTTCGTAATCTTTCCCTCCACCTATCTGCTACATTTAAATAATATATCTTCGGATAGTTATTGGGTTTCAGTTTGTTTGGCAACCTTACCCGATATAGCATGCCTTATATGTGGTTGCTGTCCGTCAGACCAGAGGTTTGCCATCCGCCTTCCTTCAGACTTCAACTCGCGGTGAACACCCTTGTCATTGGCTATGTGTTTCCCACTATTAGGGCACACTACGGTCTTGCACCGATTAGATTACGCCCATGCTGGGTGAACCAATAAAAAGCACCAATCATCACGATTGGTGCTTCGAACAAATTTTAGTTATTTCCATTGTCTACTTGACAGGGAGCAGTTCAATCTTTCTTGCTACCTACCTTTTAACAGTTAAAATCAGCATTAGACACTTCTACAGCTAAGCTAGTTTCTATGCTATGAAGCTATTTCCTCTAGGATACGAGATTCTAAAATAATCGGCTATTGATTTTGCCACATCCGCAAAGCTTTCACGTACTCCTAAAGATGCAGGCTCAATACCGTAAACCAGAAGCGGGACATATTCACGTGAATGGTCTGTACTAGGAGTTGTAGGATCACAACCATGGTCTGCAGTAATAACCAGAATATCTCCATGCTCTAACCTTTTTAAAATATCTGGAATGTAACGGTCTGTCGCTTCTAGAGCATTAGCGTATCCTTCAACATCATTTCTATGTCCATAGATCATGTCAAAATCAACAGAATTAGCAAAGATCAACCCTTCTTTTTCTGTATCTAAAGCATATAAGAGCTGACTAATAGTTTCATTGTTCGATTTAGCTGCTAAGGATTTGGTAATACCTCTACCAGCAAAGATATCAGAAATCTTCCCTATTCCTATTACAGGTATTCCTTTTTCCACAAGCTTATCCAACACAGTTTCTTCTACTGGGGCAAGTGAGTAATCGCGGCGATCTTTTGTCCTGTAAAAGCTTCCTAGTTCGCCTGCAAATGGTCTCGCAATCACTCTTGCAACCCCATGCTCTCCAACTAGAATCGAGCGTGCAATCTCGCAGAGCTCATAGAGTTGTTGAAGAGGAATAACATCGACATGAGCTGCAATCTGAAACACAGAATCAGCTGAGGTGTAGACTATGGGACGCCCTGTCTTAAGATGCTCCTCCCCTAACTCCTCTATAATAACTGTTCCTGAAGCTGGATAGTTGCCAAGAACCTTTAACCCAGCCTGTTTTTCAAACTCCGCAATTACTTCCTTGGAAAATCCATTTGGATAAGTTGGGAAAGGTTTGTCAAGGTGAAGCCCTGCTAACTCCCAGTGGCCTGTAGTTGTATCTTTACCCTTGGAAAACTCGGCCATTTTACCGTATGCAGCTGTAGGATCATTTGGTTTATCTACGCCTAAGATATCTTCAATTAAACCCAAACCAAGTTTAGCCAAGTTAGGTAAGTATAAACCTCCCCGTTCAGTGGCTATATTCTGCAAGGTGGCACTGCCTTGATCGTTATAAAGATAACTATCTGGCATTTCCCCTATTCCGACACTATCTAAAACCCAGACGATAAATCTACTCATAACTAACCTGCCTTTCTCTAAATCTACAATCTCTTTTCTTTAGTTTACTTAAGCTAGTTACCTTCATTGTTTTTTCTTTGGCTTCTAGGGTGCGTCTGATTATACACTTGCCGTATTCTAGACTGACTAAGATGCGTATAGATCTGAGTAGTTGCTATATCAGCATGTCCCAAAAGCTCTTGCACTGTGCGCAGGTCTGCTCCATTTTGTAAAAGATGAGTTGCAAATGAATGCCTTAAAGAATGAGGGCTGACGTCTTTTGTGATACCAGCTTTTGACGCATAAGATTTCAAAATTTTCCAAAAGCCCTGTCTAGACAAACGTCCTCCTCGGGCATTAACAAAATAAGCATCAGTTGGCCTTTTTAATAGTCTCGGACGACTAGCCGAGAGATACTTTTTGATTGCCTCATTTGCTACCTCACCTAAAGGCACAATTCGTTCCTTATCTCCTTTTCCTTTAGTTCTTACATACCCAGCTTCAAGTTCGATATCACCTATATTAAGATTTAAGAGTTCACTGATTCTCATACCTGTTGCATATAACAGCTCTAGCATCGCTTTGTCTCTTAACCCTAAAACATCGCCTTCTGGAGCCGCTAAAAGCTTGTCTACTTCAAACTCATTTAAGACCTCAGGAAGCGCTTGCTTCCTTTTTATAGTATCTAGCTTCTTAGTAGGATTCACTTTGATCTTGCCCTCTAATCTATAATACTCATAAAAACCTCTAATACAAGCGATTTTTCTAGCGATTGTAGTTGAGACCATCTTCTTTCTCCAAAGAACCGCAAGATACAAATAAAGATCGTCTAAAGAGACTTTAATTGGATCTACAATGCCTGCCTCTTTCAAAATTTCAGCAAATTGGTTTAAGTCTCTTTCGTAACTCACTATGGTGTTTTTTGCCATACCACGTTCAATCAAAAGATAATCTAGGTATTCAGCAATTCCTTTATCCCACAAATAAACCACCACCAAAAGCTCATACTAAAAGCCGTAAAAATCCAGGGGTAACATATGCTTCCATAAAACAACCTAACAGAATAACTAAAATACCTACTGCTGATCTTGCGAGATACTCTTGTAATTCTCTTTGTAAAGGCTGCCTCTTATTGCCAAGCAAAGCACTGATCATTGCAATGGAAAAAATAACAGACGCGCCCCCACAGATAATAAGACCTGGAATTAAAAAAATGTTTTGCGGCAAAAGTCCTGTTAAAAACAGCATTCCACCTTTAAAACGCAGTTCTTTAATTAAAAAGCCTGTTCCAAAACCTACAATAAAGCCTCGTAAAAAGCCTACAACAGCAATAAGAGGTACTCCAATTAAAGATAAGGATGCCAGTATCATGGGAAGGGCTGTTTTTAAAAGATTTAAACTCAAAGCCTCTTTAAGCAGCGTAGAACTGGCTTTTTGCAAAGCATTGTCTCGTCCTACAAAGCTAAAGTAACTGTCTAGATACAGTCTAAGCTCAGCACTTTGGCTTTCGTGGAGAACGCTTGTTGCCATAATACCAAACAAAACTCCCAAAAGAAGCATCAGTGCTATTAAGAGGTAAGGCCAGAATGTTTCTTTTTTAGCCGGTTTCTTTCTTACTGCACGTCTCAAAGTAATCACCCCTAGACAACCTATGCATTAGAGGTGGTATTTAGAATATAAGCAAAAACTTTAGAGGCTTACTTTGCCGTAAATGCCTGCTTTACCAGATGAGATCTGCAAATTGTTGTCTTGGCTCTTGGTTCTTGATTTGGCAATAATTTCTGCAATATTACTATTTGTAACTTTCTCTATTTGCCCGATTGGTACTGTATTAAGAATCTCTATTTCAGTGCCAAGTTCGTAAAGCTTTGTAATCGTTTTGGGACCTATTTGGGGCAAGAACTCTAAAGGTATCTGTTTAATATACGGTGGTCTTTTTCTACCCTCTTTATAACCTCCTAGTTCTTCTAAACGTGGCTTAACTCCTTTGACCTCTAAGCTCCCACAGGTGCATCCATCGTCTCCAATAAGACTACCACATTTTAGACAACCAGTTTCATGATATTTGCCAAGCCTTGGGTCAAGTCCATAATTTGCGACGATTTTTTCTTTCTCTAGCGCTTCTTTTAAACCTGCAAAGCTCAACGAATTCACTTCAATCTCATTATATTCCCTGCCAATCTTTTGCAGAGAATGGGCATCTGAATTTGCTAAAAACGTCGTAGGTTCAAGTTCCTTTATACCAGCGATCATTTCAGTAGAGCTGGAAAGCCCCATCTCAATGGCTGTAAATGGTTTATCAAACAGTTCATAAAGCGAGTCTACTGCTTTGCCGTATAAGCCTTTATAAGGAGTAAATGCATGTGCAGGGAAAAAGAGCCCTCCTAGGAGCTCTGTTACCTCCCTAACCTCTTGATGGTGAATCTGATATCTTTGGGTAGAAAGTTCCTGATTTTTTGTTTTTGGCCATAAAACCTCAGTTAAGACCTTCAGATCAGAAAAAGAAGATACATAGATTAGAAAATGTGTATTCAAAAGCTCTATCTCCCAGCCAAGAATAAGAAGGAGACCGCCTTTAGTCAAAAGGCCGCCATCCTCGATTTCTATAAGGTCTCCTCTATCTAGCATCTGTACTATTTCTTTTGTAACCAGTCTGCTACCACAATCTACCACACCAAGGACATCGATGCCCTTAATCTCTTTGGCAAAGCTTAAGGCATTTTTTAAAGTGAGAGTCTTTGACGCAGTGATCTTCACAAAACGATCTTGTGCTTTGCCAATATGTACATGCAAATCGGCATAAACCTTCATCTAAATACCTTCTTTCAAACTAAAACACTTGCTGCAAAGCTTCCAGCAGCTGCTGCTGTCTGGAAAAACTCTGTTTCCTCTCCATAGCCTCTTTTCATAGTCTTTAATGAAAATGCGCCGTAATCTAGATGAGGGAATCTACAGATAACCACCTTGTGAGGCGCAAGATCTAAAGCCACCCACTTTCGATCTGAGAAAACCACTTCAGAAGGTGCTAACGCTATCTTTAGCGAGGTTAAAGTATGATGACTAAGCCCTGCGTGGCGCTCTCTTTTATCTGCTTGCATAATCCTTGGAATGACAATTGGTCTTCCGCCTAGCGCACTTACTGCGTTTATACCTGTGCCAACTTCAATTGCGGTAGTACCATAGATGCTACTGGTACCTACAACTCCTGGTCCCATACCAGCAATAATCACATCGCATTCCCTAGAGGCTAAAGAAAGAGCACTATAAAAGGTCACCGCTTCTCTATCTCCACCAAAAGCATGTCCTGAAGTAAAAGTAAGAAATGAGTAGCCAATTTCTTTAAGCCGTTTTACATTTTGGCTGTAATCAATCGGCAGAGCTCCACCGTCTGTCATGATATAACCTACAGTTAGCTTAGGGTTATAAGCCCAGACGCCTAAAGCTGCAGGAAGTAGCATACTGTGAAGTTCTGCAAGTATTACAGGGTTTTTAATCTCAAGTGGCAACTCCTGTTTTTCCTCTTCAGCCCACACTTTAAGCTGCAAAGGAGTATAGCGAAGTTTCATAATGTGCCCACTCTTTTTTATTATTAGAGGAAGATTGTCTAGGTTTATGAGCACAAAATCGGCTCCTCCGCTACCTAAGTTAAGGTCAACCGCTGTAGTGTTAATAACAACTGTATCTCCTTGCTTTACAGGACCTGTAAGACTAGTATAAGATAGCGTTTCTCTTATACCAATATCTGTTTCCACCATTATTTTGGCAACAAGACCACTTTCAGTTACCTCAATTATTTTGCCTTTACGTAAACCAATTTCCACAAAAGATCCCTCCACTCCTATTGTGGACAAAAAAAGGGGGAGAGTAATCTCGCCCCTGGAGCTTTTTTTATTTTTGGTCTGCAGGTTCTAACAATGCTTTCCTGGAGAGATTGATTCTGCCCTGCTGATCAATTTCGACGACCTTTACCTTGACGCTATCTCCAATTTGAACCACATCTTCTACGCTTCCCACACGCTCGTTGGCAAGCTTAGAGATATGAATAAGACCTTCTTTGCCAGGTAGAATTTCAACAAAAGCTCCAAATTTAGCGATTCTTGTCACAGTTCCTTCGTAGACTTCGCCAACCTCTACTTCCTTGGTAAGCTCGTTGATACGTTTAACAGCTTTATCTGCTGCATCTAAGTCTACAGAAGCAATATAGACAGTACCATCATCTTGAATGTCGATTTCTACTCCAGTTTCAGCAATAATTGAACGGATAGTTTTACCACCGGAGCCGATAACATCGCGAATCTTCTCTGGATCGATCTGCATAGTAACCATTCTTGGTGCGTATGGAGAAAGCTCGTTTCTTGGCTCAGGAATAACTGCAATCATCTTTCCTAAAATAAACTCTCTTGCTTCTTTAGCCTGGGCCAAAGCTTCAGCAAGTATCTCTTGACTGACACCTGTTACTTTGATATCCATCTGTAATGCTGTAATACCATCTTTGGTTCCAGCAACCTTAAAGTCCATATCACCGAAGTGATCCTCTAAGCCTTGGATGTCAGTTAGGACGGTAAAGTCTTTTTCACCTTTAATAAGTCCCATTGCGATGCCTGCTACAGGTTTTTTAATTGGTACACCTGCATCCATCAAAGCTAATGTAGACCCACAAATACTAGCCTGCGAAGATGAACCATTAGATTCTAAAACTTCACTGACTACACGAATAGTATATGGGAACTCTTCTTCACTTGGAATAACAGGGAGTAATGCTTTTTCAGCTAATGCACCGTGACCTATCTCTCTACGTCCAGGTGATCTCATAGGACGTACTTCACCTACAGAAAACCCTGGGAAGTTATAATGGTGAATGTAACGTTTTTTATCTTCTTCAGTTAACCCGTCAAGAAGCTGCACATCGTTTAGTGCTCCTAAGGTACAAATTGAAAGAACTTGGGTTTGTCCTCTGTGAAACATGCCTGTCCCATGAACCCTAGGTAAAAGTCCTACTGCGCATCTAATCGGTCTAATCTCTTTGAGACCTCTCCCATCGGGACGGACCTTTTCGTCTGTAATCATACGACGTACTTCATTTGCTTCAAGATCTTCAATGAGGCTTTTGAGTTCTTTTTGCTTTTCTGCAAAAACTTCCTCACCAAGCTCTTCGGCTAGTTTCTCTAAAAGCTCTGCCTTTACATTATCAACAGCTTCGGCCCTTGCCAGCTTTTCAATAGTTCTTAAGGCTTCACTCATTTTGCTAAGGCCAAGTTTAGAGACTTTGTCTTGTAGAGCCTTGTCAGGGGTTGCTAAAGTAACCTCAAGCTTCGGTTTGCCAATCTCTTCTCGAATAGTCTCTTGCCAAGCGCAAATACGCTTAATATGCTCATGGGCAAAAAAGATTGATTCTAAAGCGGTTTGTTCACTAATTTCGTTTGCGCCAGCCTCTACCATTGTAATTGCTTCCGAAGTACCTGAAACCATAATGTATATGTCTGTGTTTTCTTGTTCTTTAATAGTAGGATTCAAAACAAATTTACCATCTACAAGACCTACTCTTACTCCTGCCATAGGCAGATCAAAAGGAATGTCACTTACTACAAGGGCAAGAGATGCTCCAATTGTTGCAGCTACCTCTGGTGCATAATCTGTATCAACAGAAAGCACAGTAGCAACAATTTGAACATCGTTTCTAAAGCCCTCGGGGAAAAGTGGTCTAAGAGGTCTGTCGATTAAACGTGCGTTTAATGTAGCAACTTCAGTTGGTCGTCCTTCTCTTCTTCCCCATGATCCAGGTATCTTACCAACAGCGTATAATTTTTCTTCATAGTCTACTAAAAGTGGGAAAAAATCAATGCCTTCCCTTGGTTCTTTGGACATACATGCGGTAACCAAAACTACGGTGTCGCCATAATGAACCATTACTGAGCCATTGGCTTGTGCTGCATAGCCACCGAACTCTGCAGTTAGAGTCTTACCTTCTAGCTCAATTGAATAGGTTTTTCGTTCCATTAAATTCCCTCCTGTGCTAAAAAAGGGAGCGGTACCCCCGCTCCCTTTTAGTTACTTAAGTGGTCTAATGCCTAAGTCTTCGATGAGAGTTCTATATCTTCCAATATCTTTGTCTCTCAGGTACTTGAGAAGACCATTTCTTTGACCGATAAGCTTATACAAGCCACGACGAGAATGGAAATCTCTTGGATGAAGTTTAAGATGCGCTGTCAAATCACTAATTCTTTTACTTAACATTGCTACCTGAACCTCAGGAGAACCAGTGTCGCCTTCATGAGTCTGGAACTTTTCAATAATAGTCTTCTTTTCTTGTGAATCAAGTGCCATATAGACACCTCCTTATTTTATACCCCCCAAAGCCAAGCCAAACGTCGGAGGCTCGTTACGCTGAGCAATGGGTTAGTTCTTTTTTTAGTTTACCACACTAGCTGGTAATTAACAACATTTCTAACTGAGATGATTTAGACTGATCGCTTTTTTTGTTTTGTGTAAGAACAGTTGAAAATCAAAACAGAGTTAAAATTATCCTGATTGTTATAAGTAATAGGACATGTAATGCTTAGCTTCTTCTATATCTAAAGCAACCTGGTCCATTAATTCTTTTGCACTGTTATATTTAAATATCTCTCTTTGCAAGCGAATTAATTCTATAGACAAAGATTTTCCGTAAAGATCATCTTCTGTATTAAACAGATAGACTTCCACTACAATATCACCTTTTTCATGAAACGTCGGTTTATCTGATATAGAAAGCAATCCAAAATAAGATTTGTTTTCGCAAAAGGCCTCGGTAAGATACACACCGCAAGGCGGTAGCAGTTTTTCTTTTGGTATATTTATGTTGGCAGTCGGCATCTTCAGCTTCCGACCTCTTCCCTCACCTTTTATAACCTCTCCTGTCAAAGTAAATCTTCTACCAAGCAAAGAATTGACGAGTTCTATCTGACCTTTTTTTATCAGTCTTCTAATCATTGTAGAAGAGATAATTCTATCTCTATATCTAATTGCCTCACCGATAAAAACTGGTATATTGTTTTTTGCGCCTAAAAACTTTAGATAACTGCTATTCCCTCTGGCCTTTTTGCCAAAATGAAAATTCGGGCCCGCAACAAGTCCAACCGCACCAAATTTTTCTATGAGAATCTCATTAAAAAACCTGGTGGCGCTTAACCCTGCTATATCAACAAAGGTTGGTAAATACACAATCTCTACGCCAAGATCCTGAAGAACCTTTAGCTTTTCTTCTTGAGTTGTAAGCATTTTCAGTCTATTATTTTTCAAAACAGTATCTGGATGCTCTAAAAAGGTCATTATAGCAAGCTTAGCATCCTTTGCTTTTGCCAACATTCTCCCTGCGTCAATTAAGCTTATGTGTCCCTTGTGAATTCCATCAAAGGCTCCTAAAACAACAACTGTACGCTCTTTTTGTTGATTATCTAAGCCAATTATCTCCATCTAACCACCGCCACAGCTTAGGAAATAAATATCTTTTCTGGTTGTAATATAGGTTGTTCTTTATCAATGTATCTATATATACCGACAAAGAGCTTCTCGCCTGTGTAAACTTTAACCTTTTGATCTGGCTTTAAGCTATTGAATCCACCTTCAACATCACTGGCAAATAAGCTTTGACCATTCAATAAGGCCTTTTGTCTCCTAGGAAGAGCAATAACCTCGGTAAAATTTAAAACCTGATCAAAAGGAATTAAAAAAGGAAGACCTTTTTGCATCTTTTGTTCGATCTCATCTAAAAAGAGAGCATCTTCGATCTTTAGCCCGCCAGACTTTGTGCGCAAAAGAAAGCCCATGTGAGCTTTTAGGCCTGCTTTCTCCCCAATATCTTGACACAAGGAGCGAATATAGGTGCCTTTGCTAACTTGAGCTCTCAAAAATACTCTACTACCTTTTTTAATTACATCCGGTGCATGATTCATCTCAAGAGAGTAGATTGTAACATCTCTTGGAGCTCTTTCTATTTCACACCCTTCACGCATTAGCTCATAAAGCTTTTTACCGCCAACTTTAATTGCAGAAGCCATTGGAGGTATCTGTTTTTGTGGTCCTAAAAATTGAACGAGTATCTTCTCTAGATCCTCTTTTGTTATTTGACCTTGTCCTTCTTCACAAATCTCTCCGAAGGTGTCTAAGGTTGTAGTTGAAAAGCCAAAGATAATTTCAAAGGCGTATGTTTTAGGTTCTTCCAATAGATACTCTAAAACCCTTGTTGCTCTGCCAACTCCTACTACTAAAACGCCACTTGCCCCAGGATCAAGTGTCCCTGCATGGCCTACTTTTCTTTCCATTAATAGCTTTCTAATTTTATACACCATATCATGGGATGTTGGACCGGGCTCTTTAAGAAGGTTAATCACTCCATCCATTAATGGTCCACCTCTTTAGCAGCATGCAACATTTCTTTTATGGCAACATCAAGTGGAGCATTAATCGTACAGCCAGCAGCCTGTTTGTGGCCTCCCCCGCCAAACTTTTCAGCAAGTTTTGCCACATCATACCCATTTTGAGATCTCAAAGAAACTTTAACTAGGTTTTCTTCCTTTTGCTTAAACACTAAAGACATCTTCGTATTTTCTAACATCTTTGCAAAAGTAGACAACTCTTCAGACGCTTCAAAATCTAAACCAAACTCTGCCATCTCGTCAAAACTAATCCAGGTATAACATATTTTTTCATCAATAGTGAAGCGTCCAAATGCTAATGCTAACATTTTAAAATACCCTAACGGTTTATTCTCGTAGATTTCGTGGCTGATTAAATTTGGGCTAGCGCCATAACCAACTAAAAGGGCTGCTTTATTTAGAGTATCTTTTGTCGTGTTTGTAAAGCGAAAGCCGCCTGTATCTGTAAATATCGCAGTGTATAAAGGCTCAGCTAATGAGCGATCGATCTCAATACCTAGATTGAAGATCAGATCTAGGATAATCTCTCCTGTTGCAGCCCTTTGTGGCTGTACTAAGTTCAAATCACCATAGAGAGGATTAGAACTATGATGATCGATATTAATTCTGAAATCGGCTTTGCTAAAGAGCTCTTGGCCAATTAAGCCAAGTCTTTGCATATCTCCTGAGTCAATTGCAACAGCCGTGTCAAATTTTTCCGTTATCTCATTTGTCAGGAGAATCTCGCCTGGTTCTGTTATAAATCTCAAAGAGCCCGGAATCTTGTCTTCACTTGCCATGCAAACATCTTTATTTAGTCTTTGTAAAGCTCTACCTAGAGCAACTAAAGAACCAATACAGTCTCCATCTGGACTGACGTGACAAAGAAGTAGTATTTTTTTTGCCTCAAGAAGGTGAGATATAATCTCATTTATCGTCATTTTTATGGGAAGATTCATCACCATCTTCTCCCTTTTTAAGCACTTCTTCTAGAAGCTGGTCCATATGAGCACCGCGCTTAAGAGAAGAATCGTATTTCCAAGACAACTCAGGTATTACTCTTAGTCTAATTCTCTTACCGATTTCGCTACGTATATACCCAGTTGCTTTAATAAGACCTTTTTGGATATCTTCAAGCTTATCTTCATCTAACGTTGAATAATAGACCTTCAAGAAAGTCAGATCGTTACTAATTTCTACATCTGTAATGGAGATAAAGCCAATGCGAGGATCTTTTACATCCCGTTGTAGAATCGAAGCTATCTCCCTTTTTATCTCTTCCTGTACTCTATCTTTGCGATGATGGAGTCTTGGTCTTGGCATCTTTAACTCCTGCCTTTCTTGCTTTTATCTCAAGGCTACAGTTCAATCTGAACCATTTTATAAGCCTCAATGACATCTCCCTCTTTGATATCATTGAACTTCTCAAAGCCTATACCACATTCAAAGCCAGCGTTAACTTCTCTAACATCGTCTTTGAACCGCTTTAGAGAGCCTAGTTCTCCTTCATAGATAACTACATTGTCTCTTAAGACTCGTGCACTTGCGCTACGAAGAATCTTGCCATCTATTACATAAGAACCTCCTATATTGCCTACCTTAGGCACCTTAAAGACAGTTCTTACTTCAGCATGGCCTATAACCTCTTCTCTAAAGACAGGCTCTAGCATACCCTTAAGAGCTTTTTCAATATCATCTACTGCATCATAGATGACACGATATAATCTGACATCAACTTTTTCGCGCTCTGCAGCTTTTTTCGCAATAGAGTCAGGACGTACGTTAAAGCCAACAATAATTGCATTTGATGCAGAAGCAAGATTAATATCGCTTTCGCTGATTGCTCCAACACCTGAATGGATTGCCTGTACTCTGACTTCCTCATTGGAAAGCTTTTCAAGAGATTGTTTTATTGCTTCTGCAGACCCTTGGACATCAGCTTTAATTAAAAGCTTAAGATCCTTAATATCTGCGCTTTGGATCTGTGCAAAGAGATCATCTAAAGATACTTTAGTGGTCTTTTGTAGCTGTTCTCTATCTTTATTTAAACGTCTTTGAGCTATCTCTCTTGCTATTTTTTCAGCTGAGGTCACTTGAAAGAGATCGCCAGCTTGAGGCACATCGCCTAGTCCAAGAATCTCTACAGGTGTTGATGGACCTGCTGCTTTAATAGTTTCACCTTTATCATCTGACATAGCTCTAACACGTCCAAAAACAGTACCTGCTACGAGACTATCTCCAACACGGAGTGTGCCCTTTTCAACTAAGACAGTTGCCACAGATCCTCTAGCTTTATCTAGTTTTGCTTCAATTACTGTACCTTTGGCAGCACCTTCTACAGGCGCAGTCAAATCTTGCATCTCAGCGACTAAATTGATCATTTCTAGAAGATCATCAACTCCATCACCACGAAGTGCTGAGACAGGCACACAAATAGTGTCTCCTCCCCAATCTTCTGGTATGATTCCATGTTCAGATAGCTGTTGTTTAACATGGTCAGGGTTAGCGCCGGTTGCATCTATCTTATTGACGGCTACAATGATCGGTACATTAGCTGCTTTGGCATGGTTAATAGCTTCTATAGTCTGAGGCATTACACCGTCATTTGCAGCTACAACTAAGATAGCGATGTCAGTAACCTGAGCGCCTCTAGCTCTCATTGAAGTAAATGCTTCATGTCCTGGTGTATCAAGGAAGGTGATCTTATTGCCGCTTAACTCTACCTGATAAGCGCCAATATGTTGAGTGATTCCTCCAGCTTCGCCGCTTGCAACATGACTGTGGCGGATTCTGTCTAAAAGAGTAGTTTTTCCATGATCAACATGGCCCATAATGGTAACTACAGGAGCCCTTCTTTCATATGCACCATCGTCTCGGTCTTCGCCTAGTAATAGGTCTTCGTCATCTTGTTCTGGTTTGGTAAGTTCTAGCTTAAAATCAAACTCTTCTGCTATAAGACTTGCTGTATCAAATTCTAGATCAGCATTTTGATTGAGCATCATACCTAATTCCATCAACTTTTTAATTATGTCAACAGCAGGTACACCTAGTTTTTCTGCTAATTGTGCTACAGTGAGTGTTTCTTCTACAGTAATAACCTTCTTTTTGTTTCGTTTTTTGGTAGTTTTTCTTTTTGGTTTTTCTTCTTCTAGATCATCAAAATCATCATCTTCAATGGCTGAGGCTTCAGTTTGCGAAAAGGCCTCTTCTAAAATATCAACTAGATCATCGTCAAGCGTACTCATATGACTTGATATTTCTACATCCAGTTCTTTTAGATAGTCTATAAGGTCCTTGGAACTAACGCTAAGTTTTTTAGCCAACTCGTAGACTCGAATTTTGCTCATCTACTCACCCCCGGAATTTATCAATTTTTTAACACTCTCAACGAAATCTTCATTAGTAAGAACAATTACAGCAGCTTCCTTAAAGCCAATCAAAGCACCTAAACTCTCTTTACTTGGAAAGGACATAATTTCAATCTGAAATTTTTGAGCTAGATGACTAAAATTGCGCTTAGTCGAATTACCTGCATCTTCACTTAAGATAATAAGTTTGGCTTTACGCCTCAAAATGGCTTCCTCAGAAGCTTTACTTCCAATAAGTAAATCTCCCGATTTGCGTGCAATTCCCAACAGGCTCATTTACTTAAAAATTCCTCTCTTAATCTGTTAAATATCTCTTCTGATACTTCAGCATCAAGGGCTTTAGCTAGCTTATCACCCTTAAAAGCCTTTTCTAAACATTCAAGCTTTGAGCAGATATAAGCACCTCTGCCATTTTGTTTTCCAGTAGGATCGATTTTAACTTCACCTTCTGGTGTTCTAACAATTCTAATAAGTTCACGTTTGGGAAACTTACCTCTACAGCCTATGCAACTTCTTTCAGGAATTTTCTTGACCATCTTCAGTGTCACCCACCTCTTCTGCGGTTTGCTCTAACACCTCTGGGCCAACCTGATTTACACTTTTAATATCTACTTTCCATCCAGTTAATTTTGCTGCAAGTCTTGCATTTTGCCCTTCTCTTCCTATTGCAAGGGAGAGCTGGTCATCTGCAACTATGACTCTTGCGACCTTTTCTTCACCCTCAATAGTATCTACACGAATAACCTTTGCTGGAGATAATGCATTTGCAACAAATAAACCAGGGTCTTTATCCCATGGAATTACATCGATTCTCTCCCCATAAAGCTCGTCGACTACAGACCTAATACGGGTACCCTTGCCGCCTACACAAGCTCCAACAGGATCGACGTTTTCATCTAACGACCAAACAGCTACTTTAGAGCGATTTCCAGCTTCTCTAGCAACTGCCTTTACCTGCACAATGCCATCGTGAATCTCTGGTACTTCCAGCTCTAAAAGACGCAACAAAAGTCCAGGATGTGTTCTGGATAAGATAATCTTTGGTCCTTGAGTCGTCTCTTTAACTTCAGCAATATAGACTTTAATCCGATCACCATGTCTATAGACCTCTGTAGCTACCTGCTCTTTCGGCAAAAGCAGTGCTTCCGTTTTGCCAAGATTAATAAAGACATTACTACCTGAAATTCTTTCGACGATCCCGGTGATTAGGTCACCTTCACGATTCTTAAACTCTTCTAAGATCAAACCTCTTTCAATAGCAAGCAGGTTGTTACGCACGTTCTGCTTGGCATTGGTGGCAACTTTACGTTTAAAATCTGCTGGCGTAACTTCCATCTCTACTACATCGCCAACATCATATGCTGGATTAACCTCTCTAGCTTCTTCGAGAGAGATCTCAATCTCGGGATTTTCTACTTCTAAAACGATAGTCTTTTGTACATAGATATGGAGTTCCATATCACTATCAAATCGAACACTTATTGATTGTCCTTCTGCTTTATAATTGTTTTTATAAGCAGTTATTAAAGAAGTCTGTAATACTGACATTAACTTTTCTTGTGATATTCCCTTTTCTTTAGCAATTTCTTCAATTGCTCGGTAAATTTCACTGGTCATTTCTAAATAAACCTCCGCACTAGAACTTGATGGCCAGGCGAGCCCTGGTCACTTGTGAATAAGAAAGTTCAGCCATACCATCTTCATTCTCAAGTACTATTTTTTGATCATCTTCTGCAGCTCTTAAATATCCGGTCAATTTATCTTTTCCGTTAACTGGCTTTTCTAAAGTCACTTGCATGTAACGCCCAACTTGTTTTTTTAAGTCCTCAAAGTCTTTAAGCTTCCTTTCAGCTCCAGGAGAAGAGACTTCTAACATATAGGCATGATCGATTATGTCAACTGTATCGAGTGCTTCTGACAAAGCACGGTTAACCTTTTCTAAGTCGTCAATGGATACGCCCTCTGGTGGTCTATCTATAGTTACACTAAGGACCCAATCCTTACTTTGTTTTTGGTATTTTACTTCAACTAGATCTAATTTAAGGTTTTCTAACATAGGGCCTACCATCTCGGTAACTACCTCTACCACTCTACCTTTCATCCCCATCCTCCTTATTTTTCGGTATTTTACAAAAGAAAGAGTGGGCAGACCCACTCTTCCACTAAACTCTTTACATTAACGAATCAATCAAGCAACTTCATACGTAGGTAGTATACCACAGATTCCCAATTATATCAACAACCTAACAATTCGTTAAAAAAGAGACATCTGATTGGTTTCAGCTAACCCATCTAAACACCCACTAGCCCTTAAAGTCTCGATAACTGTCTTCGATACCCTGGACTTTTCTTGTAGATCCTGAATTGATGTGAACTGTTTCGCTTCGCTTGCTGCTGTAGCTAAAGCTTCAGCGGCGGTAATACCTACACCATCTAAAGCTGAAAGCGGTGGCAAAAGGCCAGAAGGTGTAATCTTCATGATATAAGCATCTGACTCATAAAGATCAACTGCACGAAAGACCACGCCTCTTGTAACTGCCTCTAAAACAACTTCTAAACTGGTAATGAAGCCCGATTCTTTTTCCGTGATATCATTTCCCTTAGCCTTTAATTCAGCAAGCTGCATCTTGATACCATCTACACCCATTGGGGCAACATCAGCTGGGAAATCCGAAGCTCGAATTGTAAAGAAAGTAGAGTAATAAGCCTCTTTATAGTGTACCTTAAAATAAGCTATCCTAAACGCCATCATGACATAAGCAACGGCATGAGCTTTAGGGAATAGATAGCTGATTTTCTTACACGAGTCGACATACCAGCTTGGTACACTAACCTTCTTCATCTCAATGATGTTTTCTTCGGACAAACCTTTACCCTTTCTTACCCTCTCCATAATATTAAAAGCCAGTGCTGGCTCCATACCGCTTTGAATTAGAAAATTCATAATATCATCGCGGGTGGCGATAGCATCTTTTGCATCAGCTATTTTTTCTCTAATCAAATCTTGAGCATTATTGGTCCAGACATCCGTACCGTGGGAAAACCCTGAAATACGGACTAGCTCAGCAAAGGTCGTTGGCTTAATCTCTTCTACCATACGTCTTACAAAGTTAGTTCCAAACTCCGGTATGCCTAAGACACCGACATTGCAACCTCCGATATCCTCTGGACTAAGGCCAAGACTATCTAATCCAGTAAAAAGAGCCATTGTCTTTGGATCATCAAGAGGAATCTTTCTTACATCAACTCCTGTTAAATCTGAGAGCATCCTAAGCATAGTAGGATCATCATGCCCTAAAATATCTAATTTAACCAAGTTGGCATCTATGGAATGGAAATCAAAGTGCGTGGTAATAAACCCAGCTTCACTGTCATTTGCTGGATGTTGGATTGGCGTAAATTCAAAAATCTCTCTTCCTTCAGGCACAACAACCATACCCCCAGGATGTTGTCCTGTAGTTCTTCTTATTCCAACTAAAGCCCTGATAATTCTGTTTATTTCAGCTTCAGGCCAGTTTAATTTGTGTTCTTCTAAATATTTGGCCACAAATCCATAGGCGGTTTTTTGAGCTAGAGTTCCAATGGTCCCTGCTCTAAAAACATGTTCCTTGCCGAAAAGCTCTTCTGTATATTTGTGGATAACAGACTGATAAACTCCTGAGAAGTTAAGATCGATATCAGGAACCTTGTCTCCTTTAAAACCCATAAATATCTCAAAAGGGATATCAAAGCCGTCCCGATTTAGCAAGGTACCACATTCAGGACAATCTTTAAGTGGCAGATCAACGCCACTACCGTAATCTGAATCAGTTTCCAGTTCAAAGTAGTGACACTTTGGACAAAGATAATGTGGAGGCAATGGATTTACTTCAGTGATATCACACATAGTAGCAACCAAAGAAGACCCTACAGAACCACGGGAGCCTACAAGATAACCATCTGAAAGTGATTTAAGAACGAGCTTATTAGCGATTAAGTATAATACCGCAAAGCCATTGGAGATAATGGCCTTTAGTTCCTTTTCCAATCTTTCCTTAACGATGTCAGGAAGTTTTTCGCCATAGAGTTTGTGAGCCTTATTATAGGTCATCTCTTCGATCTCTTTCTCTGCACCTTCAATAACTGGAGGGCAAAACTCATCAGAGATCGGTAAAACATCCTCTACCCAATCAGCGATAAGGTTAGTGTTAGTAACAACTACTTCAAATGCCTCATTTTCCCCTAGATAGCTAAATTCTTTAAGCATCTCATCTGTTGTATGGTAGTAGAGTGGTGGCTGGTTTTCAGCATCACTATAACCTTGAGCTGTTAGAAGAACTCTTCTATAGACTTCATCTTCAGGATTTAAAAAATGAACATCACCAGTTGCTACTACAGGGATATTAAGCTTTTTACCCAGAAGATAAATCACACGATTGATCTCTTCTAGTTCCTTAAATGAAGAAACCTTGCCTTCTCTAACCATAAATGCGTTATTACCAGTTGGCTGAATCTCTAGGTAGTCATAAAACTGGGCGATCTTTTGAATCTCTTTGTCTTCAATCATCTCGCCAATTTTCTCGTAATAAGTCTTCTTTTCTACAATAGCCTGAAAAAGCTCTCCTGCCTCACAAGCTGAGCCAAGGATCAGACCTTCACGTAGTTCCG
>JAQVYS010000018.1 GCA_028708605.1 Bacillota bacterium | reverse complement strand
TCTGAATCACCTGTCACCTTACCAAAGATTCGTTTCATCTTAAATTTTTGGAAACTTGGGTTTAACCAATCTACGTTACCGGTTAAAAGTGGCGATTTTAAGGTTCCACCCACCTTTAGCTTAAGATCAATCCTGCCGCCAAAATCTCTAAGATGTGGATATAAGGCTGCAAAAGCCGCTGGTTCAAAGGTGTTTACGCTTAGATCTAAATCTAAATCCTTACCTTCCTCTAAAGGAACAGTACCTGAAACCATAAGTTTTGCAGGTTTAATTTCAGCTTGAATACTCTCAAGGCCAATTAAGTCTTTTCTTAGAAAGAATCCACCACTAATATTTGTTGCTTGGATAGTATCATATTGCAGACTTTCTGAGTCTACGTTACCAACAATGTCTGCTTCCTCTAGGTTCCAATCTGAAATCCTACCTAAAAATGATAGATCAACCTTGCCTTGGATCTCAGAGATATCAAGTGGCAATTCCTCTACTAAAAATGGCCAAGATTTTGCAATTTCACTTGGAACCAAACCCTGAATATCTACTTCTAGAAAGCTATCTAGAACATGATCTTGGTTTGGATAAATGGCCGTAGAAACCTCTTTCGGTAATGCTAGAGCACCTTTAGCTACAACGTTTGCTCCTAAGGCCCCTAAAAGTAAATTGTCGATTTCCACAATACCGTTTGAAAGCCGACCAGACATGATCAACCCATCATGGGTATAGTGTTCTAACGATCCTGGAGAAACTTCCAGGTCGTATAGAGCAAACATTTGGTCGATAAATCCTACTAAATCAGCATTTACATTGGCTCGACCTGTTGCATCGATTCCTAGATATTCTTTAGCTGGTGCCTTAAGATCGATATCACTAGTTTCAACTTTTAGGTTAAGATAGGGTTTCCCAAAGAAATCATCGATGCTTCCAGAAGCATTAACTAATCCTGCATCTAATTTAGCATCAAAAGAATTGACTATCACATTACCATTTTCGTAAACTAGATCACCTTTTACATCCTTTAGTGGTGAATATAGCTCAGAATGTTCAATAGTTGTTTGATATAAATTAAGGCTAGCATCTAAAGCAAGTTGGGATAAATACCCAGAAACAGTCAATTTCCCGTCAAACGTTCCATCTACTGTAAAGTCTTCTATCCACTCCACAGGGCCTGATACAGACGGAATATCATACTGGGCACTAGGTGGAAGTTCACCTTCTCTTATAGCATCTATTCTCTGATATAAGCCTTGCTTGAGATAACCCTCAAATGCTTTAAGGTCACCCTTTTCCGCGTTAAATTCAGCATAGACCCTAGGATCAGCCCACCCTCCTGCTGTATAACCTGTAGCAGTAACTGTGGTTTTTCCTCCATAGCCTACAGCCTCAAAGTTTTGTATGCCCTGGTCACTGAATCTAACTGTCCCAGAGGATGTTTCTATTTCAAAAGGCACTAAGAAATAATCAAAATTTACTCCTTTAAGCTGTGCAATACCGTTATAATCTAAATACCCTAATTTATATGCTACATCAACTTCAAGATCGCCTTTCCCTTTGTGGAGATCGACTCCAAGATTTGGTGGTAGCCAATAATTAAAATCTGCAAGATCAATATTTGTAGAGCTGACCTTAGCAGTCCAAGTGCCATCACTTAGATCAATTACAGCGGTGCCCTTAACAGGGTAAAAGGCAGTTTGATCTTTGCCTTCTGGCAGCCACTGTTTTGGCCACTTTGATTCTCCCCAACCTTCTATAGGAAAGGAAAGCTCGCCATCGAATGAAACATTAATTTTATTACCGGAAACAATCTCTGCGCTTAAGCCGATTTTACGACTTTCGAAGTTACCATTTGAATTCATAAACGGCATTCCCGAGAAAAACGCATCGCCTTGAGTTACAACTACTGGTATCCCTTCTGGAACAGAGAAGGCAACAGGCTCAGAGGCCTGCCTAAACATATCTTCAAAGCTCCACCGATTAAGTTCGTTGTTATATTCAAGATTAACAGAGGGTTTATATAAAGTGACTGCATCTAATGCTTTAAGGTAATCACCTCTACTAGATAGCAGCCTTATCAAGTTATATTCAACAGTAATCCGATTAATTCTAAGAAAATTATCGTCGCTATTTTTAAGATCCTCGTCAAGTCCTCTCTCAAGAGATGGTCCTATTACCAAGTCGTCAATTACTAGACGGCTAAAGATATCTGGTCCTATTGCCCCGATTTCAACATGCCTACCAGTGACATCTTCTAATGTAGTAATAACCTTCCATCTTATAGTGTCAGTAAGTGAGGTCTGATTTAAGGCGACAATTATCCCAACATTGACCAAAATAAGCAAACTAAGAATAATCCCTAGTGTGATGAAAACGGCCTTAGCAACGGGGTGCACCGATTTAGTTGAAGCTTTCATTGCCATATCCTACCGGTCTAGGCCGGATTCACCTCCTTGGTTATATTATAGAAATAATTTACTCGGTGTGAGATTCTTCGGAGCTTTCGGCTAAAATATCCATCTCCCATGCGGAATCGCCTTCCATAACATACTCAGTTTCTACACGTACTTGAATTGGCAAAGAAACCTCATTTGAGACAGAATCGTCATTTATAATATCATTATATGGCGGGTAAAACTCTACCACTATTTCATTATTCTTCTCACGGTTCATAAAATCTTTAAGAACCTTTTCCCAATCTTGGGCCTCTTGAGTTAGAGGCGTTCCTATACGTTCTTCAGACTGCAGTTCGAGCTTTTCGGTTACCGAAGATGTCCCAAAACCATAAGAAGGGATAGACAAACCAGGACGTACCATAACCCTAACGTTCCCAGTTGCAATGTCTTCTGGTATTGGAAGCAGAACCTTTAACGTTTTTGACTCCCCTCTAAATGGACGTATTTGAACCTCTATCTCCACTTGTTCTCCGCGAACCACTTGTTGGGTATTTGGAACTGCTCCTACTATTACAGCAGTGTTTTTCTCTTCAGTAAAATCTGCTTCAACAGTGACTTCTGATAGTTTTATATCGTAGTAGTCGTTGTAAAGCAGCAAATCTAATACTTCTCCAACCTCACTTAAGCTAAGTGCTGCTATATCGGCATAGGTATAGAAATAATTATTCCTTTCTAGAGGGTATGGGAGACCTTCACCTTTGATGGTAAATCTAACTTTGGACGTTCCAGAGCCCACTCTGTCTATTCCTCTATCAAAGCCTTCTAAAACTGTACTTGAAACCAATTTTCCAAGTAGCATATTATCTGGAATGACCTCTGCTTTGGTTAAAATCTGTCTCCCTAAATCTAAGTCTTTAGTCACAACTCTTACTGGAATCATCTTAGGTGTTCTGTCAAAAACGCCTAAGACTCCTGCTCCTCGGTCTTGGCTAATGGTGCCAACTGGAGAACCTAAGCTTGCAAGCTTATAAGTATTTGGTTGACCTTGGATAGTTGCGTGTACATAACTTGTGGTTGCCAGAAAGGATGTTGTGCCTCTGCTTAAGATCGAATGGCCAAATCCTAAAAATCTTCCATCATCATAGACACTTGTTAAAGTACCGTAACTTCCAACAGTTACATCGCCTTTAACTAGCTGTACACCTAGTGCTGCACCTGGAGCGATTTCAGGTGGAATATTGGCAGTCATTCCACTTTGTAGACCTTTAGACAAAGGATAGCCTAATTGGCTTGATAAATATTGCTGACTCCTCTTACCAAAACCACTAACAAACAGAGGTGCATTTAAAGGTCTGGTGGTAAGTGAATCAATTTTCCTAATTTCCGCCTTTAAACCTGATGACAATTCTAACAGCTTTTCCATTGATTCTATAGGTGTAACAAGACCATAAGCATGTCCAATATCATCAAATCCATAGCTGATAGCTCCTAAGAGTTTGCCATCAATATAGATCGGACTTCCGCTCATGCCTTCTGACACTCCACCTAAAGCTAATGCTTTCCCTCCAACTTTGATCATGACGTAGTGAGGGACAACTCCATCACCGGGAATTAACCCTACGATCTCCACTGGAAACTCTTCGATTTCCGTACCAAGAAAAACTGTTTTTCCTATACCATCTAATCCAGGCGTGACCTCTTTAAGAGGAAAATTAGCACCTATGCCCGTTATCGAGATTATGAACAATAAAGCCAAAACCAAATATTTTTTCACTGTAAACACCTCTATTTCAAGATAAGACCTCGGACAGATATTTTCCTCCTCTATACCCAAATAATACAATCTATTACTCTAAACTAGTAATAATGACTATAAATGTATAGTTATTGTCAGTCAAGCTTAAGAATAATCTTCTAGTTAATACTTATGTATTTCTTTTAATGATATTCTCTTTCCTTCCTTCTAAAAGACAAACATCTTCCTGATTAGAAGAAACCCTAGCTATTCACTAGGGTTTCTTGTAACTTTGAGTTGCTCTAAGTTGGTAATATAAGTTTTCTGCTATACCAATACCTTTCCCTACAGAACTAGTTTTTGCTAGCTGTTCAATATACAAATCCTTCCAGATCTTTTGAGCTTGACTCTCTTTGATTAATCCAGATTCAGGAACAGTAGCCCACATTGTTTTTAGCAATTCCTGTGTAAAAATCGCTTCAAATTCTTGACAGGCCACTTTGAGATCTTCATCAGTGTATCCTTGGTCATTAAGAGACTTAGCTGTTTCCGGAAGAGAAAACACATCTATGCCACTTGGCAGATTATTAATTTGCATACTATTACCTCTCACATTATCTCTAAAATGCCATGCAACGCTCCAGCTTCCTTCATCGCTTGTAAAATGGAAATAATATCTCTCGATGTCGCTCCGATAGCATTTAAGGCGTTTACAAGCTCTCCCACCGATGTATTAGATTCCAAAACAAACGTATTTGCATCCTCTTCTTCTGTATATATGCCACTTTGCTCGAAGACAACTGTTTGACCATCGCTGAGTGGATTTGGCTGTGAAACCTGTGTTTGTGCTCTAATCTCTACGTTTAGTCCGCCTTGTGCAATGGCTACAGAACTAATCTTTACACCTTCGCCAAAGACAACTGTTCCTGTTCTTTCATTAATAACAACTTTTGCTACAGAATCAGGTACAATTCTTAGATTCTCAATCATTGAAATAAAAGCAACTGGATCTTTTGCTTGCTCTTGTGTTAAAGTCACCTCTACTGTTCCGGCATCTTTACATACAGCACCGCCACCTAGGTTTTGGTTAATAACATATGCAATTCGAGTTGCGGTCGTAAAATCTTTATTAAAAAGACTAAAGGTGATTGTGTCGCCAAAATCATGATCGATATCAACAGATTGCTCTACTATGGCGCCATTAGGAATTCTTCCGACTACACTTTCATTTTTCGAGGAAACGCTGCTGCCACTCGAAACAGAATATCCGCCAGTAGATAGAGAGCCTTGAGCTAATGCCCAAACACCGTCTCCTGCAAGAAGTTGAGTAAGCATCAGGTATCCGCCCTGAAGGCTTTTGGCATCGCCTATTGAGGCAACCTGCACATCAATCATATCACCCTCTCTTGCAAATGGTGGAAGCATAGCTGTTACTGTTACCACTGCAATGTTACGACTAGCTAGATCCCTAGAGCTAATTTCTAGACCGTATTTTTGAAGAGTAGCTGCCATTATCGTTGAACCTGCCGCATAACGCGTAGAATCCCCGGTGCCATTTAGACCAACAACAACACCTAGACCGGTTAAAACATTAGAACGGATTCCGGCAATGTTAGCCAATTCTTTAATACGAGCTTCAGGCCGTCCTAAAGCAGCCGATTCTGCATCTTGCCCTAAAACCGGAGCAGCGATTAAAATACATAGCATCAGAAGAATCGGAGTTATTTTAAATGTCTCCTTCAAGACAAAAACCCCCTAAAATAGCCACTCCAGTAGCCTGCTGATTAGACCTGGATTGGTTTTATTATTGATAACTCCACTACCGTTTAATTCTATTTGTGCATCTGCTAAATAAGTGGAGTAAATGGTGTTATTTACTGATATATCTTCTTTGCGAATATAGCCTGAAAGTATTATTTCTTGTTCTTCTCCGTCGATTTTTATGATCCGTTTACCTTCAATCTTATAGATATTATTAGGTAATACCTCAACTACTTTTGTAGTTATACTGGTTTCGAAAGTATTGTCTTTAGATGTGGAGCCTGAGGCATTGTGTTCTAACTCTCCAGATGCACTTATTAAAGGAATGAAATTTAGTAGACCTCCACCTGGGTTCACGCCTACAGAACCGTCTTTTAAGCCACTGCTAGAAGCGTTCTGGCTTGCCTCCGTTCTTTCGATGACAACAACTGTAACTAGATCGCCAACCTGATAATCAACAGTGGTTTTGAAAAAGTTGTAATCATTTTGTTTCCATAAAGATTCTGCGAAACTCAAAGACGTTAAAGATAAACATAGTACAAGCACCATAAAAAGTCGAAACGGCTTTGTCTTACAAGCGAAGCGAGCTAGCATCTACTTCACCACCAATTTTTTTAACTTTTATAAACTAAAGACCAAAGTCCCGTCAAGCTGGACTATACCCTGCAATTCCTTATCACTTGAGAGATTCTTTGCCTTGACTAATTTTCCCAAGACGGCATCTTCTAGTAGCTGAACAGTAACCTCTACCGTAATTGTACCAATTTGGTAATAGAGCTTCGTAATCTCTCCCCTATTTTTTATAGGACTAAGTTCAATATTATTAGTAAGAAGGATATCACCAGCGCGGATATAACTTTTTGACTGATATTTTCCAATCTCGTACTCTGGTAAGAAACAATCATAAGGACTACTGGAAAAAGTCCGAATCTCCCTCGATAATCTCAATCCGTCTAGCTTTTCTCTTGGTCTAAAATCCTTTTTCGCTACAAAGACTTCTCCTTCGTACCCAATGTTCACAGAAAACAGTACTCGCCTATTTCCACCGTCTTCTAAAAGCAGCTGAACAGGAACTATCATCCTACCAGAATGACTGTTTCTAAATACACTTAGGTCCACATTTACAGTAGCTATATTTTTGCTACTATTGATCTTCGGAAAACTCTCAAGTGTTATCCTTATCTTAAATCCCTCAGGAATGAGTCCATCTAAGTATGCGCTTATTTGCTGACTAACTTCGCTCCAAAGTCTCTCATAGTCAATCTGTCTAGATACTTCAAGGTTTTGTGTCGTATCTAGTTCTCTTTTGACATCAACTTTGTTTGGTCCAGTTAGGTTTGCTGCTTCCGTGAAATAGCCGTTCTGTCTAAAAACTGTTACCACAAAACTTTTATAGATCGATCTTTTTGAGCCTATCGATGGCGAAGGAAGTACAGAGATCTCTCCCCAAGAAGAATCTTCTCTAGCTTCTTCAATAATGTCTTTCAGATAGATCTGATCACAAGTAACTTCTACTTCATCCTTTAAAGTTAACCCAAAAGCAGATAAGACTAATACAAAAACTAAGCCTACAACCCAAATTGGACGGGGTATGTGCCCCGTCCAAACATTATGCCTTAACATTTAGAGGCACACCTATCGACGTAAATTATTTGCAGTCTGTAGCATCTCGTCTGCAGCTTGAATTGCTTTGGAGTTAACCTCGTAGGCTCTTTGAGCAACAATCATACTTACCATTTCTTCAACGACCTGAACGTTACTCATCTCTAAGTAACCATGGGCTAATGTACCAAAACCATCAAGACCTGGTATGCCTAGAATCGCTTCTCCAGAAGCTGCAGTTGCTTTATAAAGGTTACGACCGACACTCTTTAGCCCAGCAGCGTTTACAAACTTAACTAGTTCAATCTGCCCGATACTCTGAGGTATGTCGTTGCCTTTGACCCGAATTGAGATATTCCCATCTGTGCTGATGGAGATATCGGTAGCATCATCTGGAATTATAAGCTCAGGAGCGAGAGGGAAGCCGTCTGAATTAACAACTCTGCCTTCGCCGTCGCGTTTAAAAGCACCGTCGCGAGTATAAGCTACAGACCCATCTGGCATAAGTACTTGAAAGAAGCCATCACCTTCGATGTTAATATCTAGAGGTCCATCTGTAGGCTTGAATTCACCTTGAGTAAATATCTTCTGAGTGGAAACAGGTCTTACGCCATGTCCAATTTGGATACCAGTTGGCACCTGAGCTCCCTGAATAACAGGTGTGCCAGCAGAGCGAGTTGTTTGATACAAAAGATCCTGAAAATCAATACGGCTCTTTTTGTACCCAGTTGTGTTTACGTTTGCTAGGTTGTTGGCAATGTTGTCGATATTTAACTGCTGGGCCATCATACCTGATCCTGCAGTCCACAAAGAACGCATCATAGACTTACCCTTCTTTCCTTATAAACTTAAATATTTGCGCCTAAATCATTAATCAGTTTATCTAATGTTTCATTGTGAGCTTGTACAAGTTTTTGTTCTGTTTCATATGTGCGCATCAGAGTAATCATGTTTACCATCTCTTCGATAACATTAACATTCGATCTCTCAAGTGCGCCTTGAATAACCCCTGCCTCTGACTGGGCAGGGAAAGCCCCTTCTCTAACAGTAAATCTACTATTGCCTTCTTTTATCAGTAACGAAGAGTCATAATCCACAATACTAAGCCTGTCCACAAATAGATCCCCTTGATAGATGCTCCCGTCGCTTTTAACCTTAATTTCAGAGGCAAAAGAGCTTGGGTCAAGTCTAATAGGACCATTAAGGCCTAGTATTCTATCACCATTTAAAGTTTGTAAGTAACCTTCTCTATCCAATTGGAAATTACCCTGGCGAGAGATTCTTTCACCTTGAGCTGTCTCAAGGACAAAAAATCCATCGCCATCTAGTGCCAAATCAAGAATACCTCCAGTATTTTCAATCATCCCGGGAGTCGTCTTTGTTGATATATCAATAACCCCTGCACCAAGTGGAAGGCGCCCTACCGGTGCTTTCCGATCTTTATACTGACAACTGATCAGCACTTCAGAGAAGGTTTGACCTATTACGACATCTTTCTTATAACCTGAGGTATTAGCATTTGCTAAGTTATTACTTACAACACTATGTCTAATTTCATCAGCAATCATTCCAGAAGCAGCAATATATAATCCCCGGAGCAACTTTCCACCTCCAAGCTCTGCCATATACTTGCGCAGTGTTTGTTGTAAAAAGTTTTCCATTAATTAGATTCCATTTCCTTCCTCATGATTCATAATGGGTATAAAGTACTATATAAAACAATTTAAAAATACAGTTTCCAAAGAGTTTTCTTAATTTTTCATTTCGATAATCTATACTAGCTCGCAATGGGCCAAATAGTGACTTAATGATATTTTTGTTTGCGCTTACTAATATATTTCTTTTTTGTTGCCTCTCCGCCGCGGATATGACGCTCTGCCTTATTGTGAGCTAAAACTCTAGAAACTTCCTCGTATAATTCCTTATTGATTTTTTCTAAACGCTCCGTGACATCTTTGTGAACTGTACTTTTACTAACATGAAAAACTTCAGCGGCTTGCCGAACTGTTTCACCTGTGCTCAGTAGATACGCTGCAATGTCTAAGACTCTTGTGCGTATGTAGTCCTTCATTAATAAAACCCCCTGCCCTTCAGTTAATAATTTATATGAAGGGTCAGAGGGTAATATGCTATGGCTGTACTATTTGTACTTTTAATGGATCTACTGGTTCTCCGTAATGTGTCATTTTCCAATTGATTTCTTGGCCACACAAAACTCCAATACTTTCACCTTTTTTTACCGTACCATTATACTGATATGCTCTAATTGGCCAAATTTCACTTTTATAACCTTGCCCATGATCAATAATAATTTTTTCCCCATAGGCTGTGACAGCTCCAGCTTCTGGAGAAGCGATTTCTTTTCCTTCATCAAGCTTATATAAAAGCGAGGAGGAATAACGCCAAGTTGCAGTTTTTTGTGATTCAGTCCACCCAAAGCTATTTGCTGGGACACTATCTCCGAGCATGTATCCTGGAACAGACTCATTCTGCGTCTCTTTAGAAGGTTCTATGCTCGTCTCCCCTAGCGGAACTCTAGGTTTGTCTAAAGACATCGCAAGAAGAATCAGTAAAGTAAGAGTGATAACTAAACCACCTCGATTCCACATCAGCGTTAGCTGTCTTCTAATCTTTAAAAACATAATATAACCACCTCCTAGACTAGTTTGTCCAAGAAGTGGCCTTTTTAACTTAATTTACTATGTAGTCTTGAGGTTTTTTATTTAGTAAAAAATAGTTAAGCAAAGCTTCTTTGATACGTGTACTGGCTTTTCCATCTCCATAAGGGTTTTTAGCATTACACATCGCCTCATACTTAGCTCTATCTGAAAGCAAATCAGCTGCGGTTTCTAAAATCTTTTGTTTGTCTGCTCCGATTAATCTAAGAGTCCCAGCCCTTACCCCTTCAGGGCGCTCTGTAACATCTCGTAAGACTAGAACGGGTATATTTAAAGCCGGAGCTTCCTCTTGTAATCCCCCTGAATCTGTTAAAAGGAGAAACGATTGCTTCATCAGATTAACCCACTCTTTATAAGCAGGTGGCGCGATCAGGTGTATACGAGGCCTATCTTTTAAAATTCGTTCAGCTTTTTCCCTAATTACTGGATTGGGATGAACAGAATAAACAAGCTCGACATCGCTAAATTTCTCTACGATCTCAGCAAAAGAAGCGAAAATGTTCTCAAGGTTTTCAATGTTTTCTCTTCTGTGAACCTCAGCTAAAAGAATTCTTTTACTAAAATCTAGGTTTTGCAAGACAGGATCATTAAAAGTATAGCCTTCTTCAACCATATCTAACAGTGCATCGATTACTGTATTGCCTGTCACAAAAATACTAGCTGGATCTACACCCTCTAAAAGCAGATTGGCTTTGCAAGACTGTGTTGGAGCAAAATGAAGATCTGCCACTTGAGAGATTTGCCTACGGTTAATCTCTTCAGGAAAGGGCTCGCTTTTATTATAGGTTCTAAGACCAGCTTCGATATGGCCTATCTTTAGTTTATGGTAAAAGGCACTAAGAGCTGCGGAAAATGCAGTTGAAGTATCTCCATGCACCAAAACAATGTCAGGTTTTTCTACTTGAAAGACCCTATCTAAGCCCACCAACACATTTTGGGTAATATCTGTTAGGCTTTGACTAGTTTTCATAATGTTAAGGTCAATATCAGGCTCAATCTCAAAGAGGGACAAAACTTGATCTAACATTTGGCGGTGCTGCCCAGTTGAGACTACTTTTAGTTCAAAATTAGGATCACTTTTTAGTGTCTTTACTACCTTCGCTATTTTGATCGCTTCGGGTCTGGTACCAAACACTATTAGAGTCTTGATCTTTTCCCCCAACTCTTAGCACCCCCTGTTTAGCAGCTTTAACGACGAGAACGATAAACACCAGAATAGTATAAATAGATCCAACCTCTGGATTTACATTAAACACTAAAAAGGCTCCAATGGCAAATAAAACGTTAACTAAATACAGAATTAAGACAGTCTTTTTTTGTCCGTAACCAAGACGAAGCACACGGTGATGGAGGTGATCTCCATCAGCAAGATAGATAGGTCTCTTGGCTTTTGCTCTACGAAATATTGCAAAAATCGTATCTAAAAGAGGCAGACCAAGAACAAGTAAAGGAACTACTAAAGTCACAGTTGCTGCTCCCTTAAGAGATCCTTCAATAGCTAATGCTCCTACAACAAACCCAAGAAATAAAGCACCTGAGTCTCCCATAAAGATTTTCGCAGGGTGAAAATTGTAAGGAAGAAAGCCAAGACTTGCTCCTAAGATCCCGCAATTTAGAACTAAAACAAACCAGTCTAACTTTTGGCTACTTAAAAAGATACAAGTCAAAGCGGTAATTGCTACCGTTCCGGCAGCCAAACCATCTAAACCATCTATTTGGTTAACTAAGTTTGAGGTGCCAACGAGCCAAAGTATCGAAAGAGGTATTGCAAATACACCCAAATCAAATGTGCCACCTGAAGGATTAGTTAGATGCTGAATCCGAGGTCCTGTAATAACATAAATTGCTGCAATCAAAACCATTAGCCAAAATTTCGACTTGGCATTTAAGTCATAGATGTCATCTATTGCCCCAAGTATAAAGATTAAGGCACCGCTTAAGTAAAGTGAAGGTAAATGGCGAAAGTTTGCAACTGGCCAGCTTAAAACGCTTGCAGTGATAAAACCAATAAAGATTGCCAGCCCGCCTAAAGTAGGGACAGGGTGTTTATTTATTCTCCGTGGCAAGGGTCTATCGACCCAGCCTAGCCTAGTTGAAATTAAAATAACAATAGGCGTTATGGTCAGAGTTGTCACGAAAGCTACGACAAAAGCTTTTAATCCCTGCCACATTACTGTTTCACCTCTACTTTAGTAGATTTATTTTTACTTTAGCTTCATTCAAGAGTGAAATCGCCAACTCATCTGGGTATGATCCTTTGAAAAAGATCTCCTCTACTCCTGCGTTTATAAGCATCTTAGCACAAAGAACACAGGGTTGTGTAGTACAGTAGAGGGTCGAGCCCTTAGTAGAAACCCCATGCAGAGCTGCTTGAATAATTGCATTTTGTTCTGCATGAACTGCTCTGCAAAGCTCATGACGCTCTCCGGAGGGAATGCCGAGTTCTTCACGTAAACACCCAACATCAAGACAATGAGCCACTCCACTCGGAGCACCATTGTAGCCTGTACTAATAATCCGTTTTTCTCTAACAATTACCGCTCCCACCTGGCGTCGCAGGCAAGTGGAGCGGCTAGCTACTAAAGTAGCAATATCCATAAAATAGTTGTTCCAAGAAGGTCTCATTACGCCACCTACTTTGTTCCAAAAAGTCTGTCTCCTGCGTCGCCTAGTCCAGGAATAATGTACCCGTCTTCGTTAAGATGGGAATCAAGACCAGCAACGTAGATATTGACATCGGGATGAGCTTTTTGCACTGCTTCAATTCCTTCTGGAGCAGCTATCAAATTCATCAATCTAATATGTTTTCCGCCTCGTGCTTTAATAAAGTTTATTGACGCGGTAGCTGAGCCACCTGTGGCTAACATTGGATCTACAACGATAATATGTCTGTCTCCAATATCACTTGGAAGTTTACAGTAGTATTCAACAGGTTTAAGTGTTTCAGGATCACGATAAACCCCTATATGACCAACTCTTGCATTAGGAATTAAATCTAAAATACCATCTACCATACCAAGACCCGCACGCAAAACTGGTACAACAGCAAGCTGAGGGCCTGCAAGGTGCTGACATTTAGCTTTTGCTACAGGTGTTTGCACATCAACTGGTTCCAAAGCCATATCTTTAGTTACTTCATAAGCCATTAACATTGAAATCTCATTTACTAACTCTCTAAATTCCTTGCACCCGGTATTAACATCTCTAATAATTGATAGTTTGTGTTGTATTAATGGATGATCAAAAACAAATACATCGCTCATATCGTTCTCCCTTTCTACTTAGACTAACAGCGTTCTCGGTCGGAGATCTTCTTTAGTCTTCCTGAATGTCTGCCTCCTGTAAACTCTGCTTTTAAAAATGTGTCTACTATATCAAGAGCTAAACCTTGACCTAATACTCTGCCTCCAAGCACCAAAATATTACTGTCATTGTGTTCTCTTGCCATCTTGGCTGAATAACAGTCTGCAACTAAAGCAGCTCTAATTCCTGTAACCTTATTGGCTGCGATACTCATGCCAATGCCTGTCCCACAAATCAAAATGCCTAGAGGGTGCTTTTTCTCAGCAACACTCTCTCCAACCCTAAAAGCTATATCTGGGTAGTCTACTGATTCTAAGTTAAAACACCCATAGTCTTCATAGGCGACTTTTTTTTCTTCAAAGTTCTTTCTAATAGCTTCTTTAAGTTCAAATCCTCCGTGGTCAGACCCTAGTGCTATTTTTCCTTGCATTTTTCATCTTCCCTTTTAAGTAATCTTGCAACCTTCTTTACCAAGTCTTCAAGCTCTAAAGCAGTAGTCTCGTACTCTTTGTCAGATCCCCCAAAAGGATCTACTACATCCCCAGTTTCTCCAATGAACTCTTTTAGTGGATAGACCTTAACTTTCGATGTATCGAAGCTTTGCTTGATAAAGTCGGCATGGCTCTTTGTCATTGTTAAAATGAGATCACTTTCGTCTAAGGCAGCTTGAGTAAGCTGTCTTGATATATGCTCTGTTAGGTCAATATTTTTGCTTTTAAGAGCTTCTATCGCTCTAGAAGATGCTACTCCATCCTCTCTTACCAAAACACCAGCGCTCTTAACCTTAATATGACTTAGAGCTACATCCCTAGCTATTTCATGTTTCAGTAAAGCCTCAGCCATGGATGATCTACAAGTATTACCTGTGCAAACAAATAGCACCTGCAAAAGTATCACTCCTTGCATTCTATCTTTAACGTCTAATGTCCTGCAAAAAATCTTCTAATGTCCTACCACCACTTGCACGATCGAGACGATCATTAATTGCTACTTTTAGACCTGCTCCAGTTATTGTCTCAGCTAGAATATATTCTACATCAGTGCTATCGAAATAACGCAAGGCCGAATAGAGATTACCAGCTATTTCCATTGGATCTTTGCGACTTCCTAGAGATATTTTGTGTTCTGTTGGATAATGGCTAAAATACTCTGATGTTGCCAAAACCCCAATCTTCTTTGTAGGATTGTCTTTAATCTGCTCTAAAATAAGCTCTAATTGTTTTTCAGGCTCGCCAAATACCCTGTAGACTGGGGCTTTAGGAGCGTAGTGCTTATACTTTAACCCGGGGGATTTAACTTTCTCACCATGGTGATATACAGCAAAATCAGTCTCAGGCAAAACCTCGCGTAGCATCTCCAAAGTAACTCCACCTGGGCGGAGAATTTGAGGGGTATCTGTGGTGAGGTCCAAAACAGTAGACTCCAGCCCAATACCAGTATGTCCCCCATCTACAACGCCTGCAATAATACCTTTCATGTCCTCTAAAACATGGAATGCCTCTGTAGGAGACGGTCTCCCAGACCGATTTGCAGACGGAGCAGCAAGAGGAGTATTTGCCTTTGCTATCAGCTCTAAGGCAATGGTATTTCTTGGACACCTGAGAGCTACTGTATCGAGACCACCTGTCGTCACATTGGGAACTATAGGCTTTCTAGGAAGCACCATAGTCAACGGACCAGGCCAAAAGGTCTTAGCAAGAAGATAAAATTTAGCATTAGTAAAGGCCAAACCAAGGGCATCCTCTGCCTCCTTTACATGGACAATAAGCGGATTATCTGCAGGCCGGCCTTTAGCTGCAAATATTTTAAGAACTGCCTCGGGATTTAGAGCGTCTGCCCCTAAGCCGTAGACAGTCTCAGTTGGAAATGCCACTAAATGACCGGCTTTAAGCAAAGTGGCTGCTTCGTCTAGCTGGTTTCTAAAAAATATTTTCGTTTCCATGAAAAGAGGATCTCCTTTCAACTGGTAGAGAGCACTACTTTAGTCGTTTTAAAAAGATACCACGATTTTTACTGGCTAAATCCTTAACAACCATTGCTGGTGCAAAGATTCCTGCTTCTTCCCCAATCTCGGCTACCTTAGCTGCCTGATCGTCTCCGATCTCCAAAAACAAAGCTCCGGCTTGTTTTAAGTATCTACTGCTTTCTTTGATTATCCTTTTATAGTAATCCAACCCATCACTTCCACCGTCTAAAGCAAGTTTTGGTTCAAATAGCCTAACATTCGGTTCTAAAGTATCCATCTCGCTCGCCTTTATATACGGTGGATTAGCCACTATAACATCAAATTGCCTGTCAAGATCCCCGTATAGATCGCCTAGGATAAAGTCGACGTTAGCATCTAGTTTTGTAGCGTTTATTTTTGCTATTTTTAAGGCTTTTTCACAGATATCGGTTCCAACTACTCGACTGTTTGGAACTTCCAACTTAAGGGTTATAGCCAGCACTCCAGAGCCTGTACATAAATCGAGAATCTCTGGTGCGTCAATGTTAAATGATTTTAAATAACCAAGAACCTTCTCTACAATGATTTCCGTATCTGGCCTTGGTATTAAAACATCAGAAGTTACGACAAAATCCCTGGAAAAAAACTCCTTGTGACCGACAATGTAAGCGACAGGTTCTAGCTTACCTCTTCGTGCTATAGCCTGTCTATATAGATCAAGTTCTCTCTTATCTAAAGGCCTGTCATAATTTGCATACAGTTCTATTCTCTGCATATCTAAAATGTTTGCAAGAAGAACCTCTGCGTCAAGGCGTGGAGAGGGGCTACCTTTTTTCTGCAGAAATTCCCCTGCTGAATTAAGAATCTCCAGCAGCCTAGGCATCCTACTCCATCTCCTTTAACCGTTCTTGTTGATCTACGAGAGACAAGGCTTCAATTATTTCATCTAGATCGCCGTTGAGAATCTCTTCAATCCTATACAAAGTTAAATTAATACGGTGATCTGTGACACGTCCTTGAGGATAGTTGTAGGTACGGATTCTCTCGCTACGATCACCTGTTCCAATTTGGCTTTTCCTTGCCTTGGCCTCTTTGGAACGAGCTTCAGCCTCAGCTAGCTCCATTAATCTTGCTCTAAGAATCCTCAGAGCCTTGTCGCGGTTTTTGTGCTGAGACTTTTCGTCCTGACAAGAAACAACAATGCCTGTTGGTAAGTGAGTAATACGTACAGCAGAGTCTGTTGTGTTTACAGACTGTCCCCCTGGGCCTGAAGAACGGAACACGTCAATTTTAATCTCGCTAGGATCGATATAAACGTCGACCTCTTCAGCTTCCGGCAAAACAGCAACTGTTGCAGTGGAAGTATGAATGCGTCCTCCTGACTCTGTCTCTGGAACCCTTTGGACTCTATGCACACCACTTTCATATTTCAAACGGCTATAGGCTCCACGGCCTTCGATCATAAAGATAATCTCTTTAAATCCACCAAGTTCAGTCGGGTTGCCACTTAAAATCTCCTGTTTCCAGCGACGATTTTCGGCATAGTGGCTATACATGCGGTAAAGGTTTCCTGCAAATAACGCGGCTTCATCTCCACCTGTTCCACCACGGATCTCAACAATAACGTTTTTGTCGTCATTTGGATCTTTAGGCAAAAGTAGCATCTTTATTTCTTCTTCAATTTTGGCTAAAGATGCTTCTAGCTCATTTAACTCACCTTCAGCAAGGTCTTGCATCTCACTGTCTGTCGTCTCCGTAAGTAAGTCCTTTGTGCTCTCGATCTCACCTAAGACGTCTCTGTAGCGATGATAAGCTTCAACGATTACCTCGAGTTCAGAGCGTTTTTTGCCAACTTTTTGGAATTGCTGGCGATCCTGAGCAAGCTTGGGGTCAGCCATTTTTTCATTTAATTCATGATATAGTTTTTCTATTGCTTGTAGTTTTTCTAGCATGATTTCACTCCCTCCATTCGGAAATTAACCGCAGCCCGAAGGCCGCGGTTATAAAGTTAATTGAGACTTCTGTTGGGGCTTTTCATCTAAAGATTGATCTGCCTCTAATACTTCCATAAGAGCCGCAATTGCAGTTTCAATCTGGCCATCATCAGGTTCTCTGGTTGTTAAAGCTTGGGTTGCAAGACCTGGACGAGCTAATACCTTAGCCCATTTAGGCGAATCGTCTTTTCCCAAGTATTTTAGAACCTCATAAGATATCCCAGCAACAATAGGCATTAAGAGAAGATGAGCGCCTACACGTGGGAAAAACGTCAAGCGTGCTCCCCCTGTTACTAAAGTAAAGATGAAGATATTGAGTACTAAAACGATGGTAATAAAGTTTGTTCCGCATCGCATGTGGTAACGTGTGTGAGGTCTAACATTTTCTACTGTCAATTCTACTCCTGCTTCATAGGCATTGATCACTTTGTGCTCTGCCCCATGATATTGAAAGAACCTCTTAATATCAGGTGTCAAAGATATTGCTACTATATACAAAATGAAGACTGCAAGTTTAATAAGCCCTTCTGTCAAGTTAATCAGCATAGTATTTGTTATAGCATGCTCAATTAGCCGAGTAAGAAAGGCCGGCAGGACAATAAAAAGTAAAATGGCAAGACCAAAAGAAAGGCCAAGCGTCAAAACCATTTCCTTAGGTGTTAGTTGTTCTTGTTCATCCTCTGATGCAAACTGATTTGCTGAAAATGTTAGTGCTTTGGTACCGATAATCAATGACTCCACCAAGGCAACTGTACCACGGATAAATGGTCTTTTGAGTATAGGATATCTATCACTGAAAGTTTTAACATTCTCTTTATGAGTGACAAGAGAATTATCTTCTTTGCGTACAGCAATACCAATGGTTTTAGGTCCACGCATCATAACGCCTTCCATGACTGCTTGCCCACCGTAATAAAATTTGCCCATCCGGTTCACCCCTTTCTTAGATCCAGCTGGTCGCAACTTTAGCTTTTGTCCTTATTTAACTAACTTTTCAACCTGCTTTTTGTGATGAACACTTGTTAAATGACGCAACATCGCGACAGCTTTTGTTACTTCCTCTTTTTCGTCTCCTTTTCCTTCAAACTCTATAGAAAGGAAACCATTGTATCCAGCGTTATCTAGGATATCCATGATACGCCCGTAATCCAAATTTTTCTCTAACAAGTCATCTGTAAAATCAAGACATTTTGCGTGTACAAATATAGTATGCGACACGACGTTCTCCATCGCCTTGTATATAATATTAGCATCTCTGCCAAAATTACCAAGATCCATAGTTACTTTGAAGTTCTCCATATCTACATCATTAATAATACGTACAATCTGATCGTCCATAAAGCCACCATGGTTTTCTAGACCTAACATAATTCCGCTTTCAGCTGCGTATTCCGAACATTCTCTAATTGCGCGGACCACGTTTGCCCAGATTTCATCGCTTTTTAGCTGGCTTGATGCACCTGCAAAAATTCTTACAACCGGTGCTCCTAGTAGTGCTGCGATATCGATCCAAGCATTGACTTTTTCGATTTCTTTAGAAAGTTCTTCCTCATCTGCAGTGGTAAAATTATTTTCTGCAGAAACACAAGATATAGTAAGTCCAAGCTCAGTACATAGATTTTTAATATCTAAAAGATATTCTGGTTCTTCGGATTCAAAGTGGCTTGACAAAAGTTCTACACCATCTAAACGAAAATGCTCACCACAAAGACGAATCCACTCTTTAAAAGAAATCTCTTTTTTCCCAATCGTGCGATGAAAAGACCAAGAACTGCAACCTACCTTCATTGTTATTCCTCCTCAGCAATGTATGGCAAAAGGCTCTCTGCTAGAGACATATTCACAACAGCAGCAACCTTTAAACCTTCTCCGTCATATTCTACACTTTTAACATCACAATCTTTATATAAACGATCTAAAATATTTAGATCACTGTAAGGAAGCTTTAACTGTAACTCTACCTTACCTAGTTTTGCCAATTTTATTATTTCTTCAGTTAATGTGTCTAAACCTTCTCCAGTTTTTGAAGAACAAAGCACAGCATCGGGATACATAGTGTTTATAAAATACCTGTCTCCGTCTGTAAGTAGATCTGCTTTGGAGAAAACAAGCAAAATAGGTACATCACAACCAATGGACTGTAGAGTAGATTCTACAGCTTTAATCTGTGCTTCATATTCGATTCCTGTGGAATCAACTACATGCAAAAGGAGCGAAGCATATTGTAACTCCTCGAGCGTAGCTCTAAAGGCTGCAACTAAATCATGGGGCAGCTTTCTAATAAACCCTACCGTGTCTCCCAATAAGATTTGAGTCTTATTTGGGAGTTCAAATCTTCTTACAAGAGGATCTAATGTTGCGAAAAGCTGATCCTCTACATATGCCTCTGACCCAGTAAGGGCAGTTAGCAAAGATGACTTTCCAGCATTGGTGTACCCTACTAAGGATACCTGCGGAATCTGGTTTTGTCTACGTTTTTTCCTTTGTTCCTCACGGTTTTTAGCAATATCCTCAATCTCTCGTCTGAGGATTGCAATGCGAGTTCTATAGGTCCTTCGGTCTACCTCTAACTTAGTCTCGCCAGGTCCTCTTGTACCAATACCTCCGCCAAGCCTAGAGAGCTCCTCTCTACTGCCTTTAAGACGGGGCATCAGATATTTTAGTTGAGCGAGCTCGACTTGGAGTTGACCCTCTCTTGATTTTGCTCTTTGAGCAAAGATATCGAGAATTAATGAGGTACGATCTAGTACCTTAATTCTTGTAAGCTCGCTAATGTGATCTACTTGCAAGGGAGAAAGCTCGTCATCAGCGATTACTATATCTACTTCATTGGCTGTGATAAAATCCACCAATTCCTGAACTTTTCCTTCTCCAAGATAGGTAAGCTTATCTGGAGATTCTCTGTTTTGAATCATTCTACCAACAGGAGTTGCTCCTGCAGTTAAAGCTAATTCACTTAATTCATCTAGTGACCTATCCACGTCAATATCTTCTGTACCTGTTCTAACTGCAATCAATACAGCAGTTTCATTGTTTGTCATTTTGGTTGAGCTCATAAATCATCCTCAGTCCATCTAACGTTAGATTTGGGTTTACAATGTCAACAGATTCGCAGCCAGATGCCAGAAGACCTCCAAGTCCCCCTGTAAAAACTACCTTTGCCCGCTGCCAAGCGAGTTCTTTTTTCATCTTATTTACAAGACCATCAACCTGACTAGTATAACCATAATAGAGACCTGACTGAATACTAGCTGGTGTGTTCTTTCCTATAACACGTTCAGGTTGAACTACCTCTACCTTTGGCAGCTTTGAGGCTCTACTAAATAAGGCTTCCGCAGAGATATTTATGCCAGGACAGATTATTCCTCCTAAGTACTCAAAGTCACCACTTACAGCACAGAAAGTTGTTGCTGTTCCAAAATCTACGATAATTAGTGGTCCTCCATAAAGATTTAAACCTGCTACTGCGTTAACAATTCTGTCCGCGCCAACTTCCTTCGGGTTTTCATACTTAATATTGAGTCCTGTCCTTAGCCCTGGTCCTATCAAAAGAGGTTCGACGTCTAAGTAATGTCTGCACATCTCTACGATATTAGGGGTTAATGGCGGTACCACAGATGAAATGATAGTAGCTGTTACATCCTTTGGTGAGATATCTTTGACATGTAATAAATCGTTAATAAGGATCCCTAGCTCGTCTTCGGTTTTCGATACATCTGTTGCAACTCGCCACGATGCAATAAGATCCTTCTTGTTATATATACCCAATACTGCATTAGTATTACCAACATCAACTACCAAAAGCATCCACAACACCTTCTTCTAAATAAAATAGGAGGCAGGGGACACCCCTGCCTTATCGATTACGTAGTCGTTTAAGTGGTGGAACAAGAATCAGTACAAGGATTGTTGCTAAAATAATCTCTAAGATTCCGTTAGTCAGTGCTGTGGTAAGTACGACCTCAAGAGGCAGATACCCTCTGATCAGAATCATTCCCAATACGCCAATGGTATTAGTTGCTGTACCAACTATTGCACCTACCCATTCTTTCCCTGTGGCTCTAAAAGCTAAATAAGCAAAGATACCTATTACGAGCCTTGGTAAAACAGAAACCAACGGATCAGCCATCGCAGGCGATCTAGGCATTAAAAAACTTGAAAGGCCAAAGATCAATCCTGTAGCTACACCAACATACGGACCCTCTAATACTGCTCCTAAGATAACAGGAATATGCATGAGAGTTAATGTAAGACCCCAAGGTGTAGGAATATAGCCTAGTGAAGTTGCGCCAAGTAAAATAGCGATACCTCCTAGTAGACCTGCAACCGTAATCTTACGTACCGATGTTGAGACATTCACATTTCTATTCTGCGTCATTAAAATACCTCCCATCTCTGCCATATTGGTCAGAGTGTTTACTTGCTACTTGCTAGAAGCTTCTGGCTCATATTCTGGCCACAACTCTCTTAACAGTACTCTCAGACGATAATGATCTTCAGGAGAGAAATTGAGTTTCAATGTCTTTTGGGTCATATTTTGATACTCTAAAACTCTTAACTCATTAGTAAGCGCCAAGCCCTCATTTTTCAAATAAGCATCTACTGGATACATCCATTTACCTGTATCACGCTTAGCTAAAGCTTTGGCATTTTTGCCCCATCTTTTTAAGATTCGCTCTACAGGTAGCTGCATCTTGAAAGTTATCTGCATTATAAAATATAAGATTTTAATATATATAACCCAAATTAAACGAGAATAAGTTCCATATCCAAAACCTTGGAGTTCTTCTGGACGATTGAATGATTCTGCAAACTCGTAGGTTAAAACAAAGAGTAAGGCTGCTAAAAAGATCGTCCATCCGGCTGACATATTATGCGGAAGTATTCCTAAATATACACCTAAAGTCCAAAGTAAGATAGGAATAATACTTAAAGCAAGATAGATCAAATCGTCTTTGAGGATGTCTTTTAGACTTCTTCTTGCTAAGTTTATATAAGGATATTTAGAATCCATCGCTATCTCCTTTCTCCTTGGTCTATCGGGGTTATTGTTATTTTAGCACAATTTGACCGTAAGATATAGAGTATACCTAGTATAACTTTTTGCCTTGTAGAGTGCGACTACTAGCCCCTAATTCTAAAAGATGATTTGCAAAAATAAGTTCGCATTCCATCCGTTTTGCAAACAGCGAAGAGTCTGTGATCGTTTTAACCTTTAGGTACTCAAGGTGGTTTCTAGCCTGTGATAAAGCCCCGATGTAGCTAGATCCTGCCTGTGCCATCACAAGCTTTGATAGCTTATCTGTAAACTGTCTTATATCATTTGCCCAGCTTTGAGGTGCTTGCGCCTCAATTTCAGTCATATTCAACATCAGTGCTCGCCATGGGTCGTCGTGTAGAGAAACCGACTCTCTTTTTGTCAACATTCTTGCTAACATATCTTTAGTAAACTGATCCAATTTATCTATATCACTAAAGATGAAGCCTCCACTAAGCTGTAGCTTACTAATGCTTTGTAAAAACTCTGTCACGCTAATATCATCATTCCAGACGTAGACTGGGTATGGCAAAAAGTTGCCTTTTACCGAATTTAAGTCCTTTAGCATATCATCATATTCTTTTGCACTGCTGATTTGAGGTAGGAAATAAGATATATATTTTCTTTCAAGCCATCTTTCCCAGTCGATGAGTTTTTCATATCTTAAATCGTCTAAAAATATATCTTCCAAGATAACCGTAGCCCCTAGCTTGACTTGAGGGTAACTGATTTCTATATTTAAAGCGATCTGGCTTAATAGACTATTTATTTGTTCTATTCTCCATTCATTCCATTCTACACGAGATCTATCTTTAACTTTCAGAGGATCATAGCCGTATTGCTGTTCAAAAACACTGCGCGAATAAACGTCATATGAATAGTCATTTGCAAGTTCCGCTTTTTTTGGTGGATCTATCTTTAATATAAGGCCTGAAATGTTATAGTCTGCAAGGTCTTTAGCGCGGCCAACGTAATATTTCCGCACTTCCGGATGGGAAACATTTAAATAAACGTTATTCATTTCATCGAAGATTTCACCACTTTCACTAACTGCTACCCAATCTGGGTATTTAGCAACTATAAGTGGCAACTCATCTCTAGCTGCAAAGCCAATATCCATCACCAAGAAAAGTTCTATTTCAAAGTCTTTTGCTATGTTACTTAGCTCTTTTAGGACATCTGTGCCTTGAAGCAAGCGATATTGTTCTTGATCCTTAGTTGGAAAAAGTGTATAACCATCTTTTCTCATAGTCTCTACAGCAATTCCGTTAAAACCAAGTTCCTTGATATCATGGACATACGCACTAATATCTCTTGCTAAAGCTTTTCGTGTCAATTCTTCTGCACTAATATATGCCATTTTAGTAGTGGCAGGAAGACTATAGCTAACATTTACCCAAAATTCTTCTAGTTTAATACGTGATTGTCTTAATAGGCCTTCGCCTTCTGTTTCTACTTGCTCAGCTAGAGAAATAGCCATATCTAAATCTTTTTTAGCTGCAAGAATATCTTTACTATAATAGGCTTTTTCCATATAATTGTAATATTGTTGTGCCTCGGTTAGATCCTTTTTTAAAGCTTGATGAAGAGTAGATAAATCAGCTTTTACACTCAAAGTAAGCGTTATTATTACTAATAAAAGCATTACTTTTCTTTTAAGAGTCACAGTACCTCGCCTCTCATCTATAAAATCTGTATTATAAAGATATATTGTAGCATTTCTTGTCGAACCTCGTTAATTCCTACCTGAAACTAAAACTGCCAGAAGAAATATGGTAGAATAATGCTTGTAAAGCTAATTTAAAATATATTGTTAGTTAACTGCCTTTTATTTCTGCTTATTGCTATGGAGGTGTGATATGTCAACCAAATTTCAGGATCTTAAAAATAGTCCCCTAGATATAAACGATCGGGATAGGCTACTTAATGATATTGAAATACTAATAAAAGCGGATAATTACTGGTTGCCATCTTTAGCCAATACTGCTGCGCTTTTATACGAGAGAATGCCAGATGTTAGCTGGGTTGGATTTTACCTCCTAAAGGGCACTGCTTTAATACTTGGGCCTTTCCAAGGAAAGGTAGCCTGCGTCCGTATTGATATCGGGAAAGGTGTTTGTGGAACTTCTTTTCTAAAAAGAGAAACAATCATTGTGCCTGATGTTAACGAATTTCCAGGTCATATAGCATGTGACCCTTATTCAAAATCTGAAATTGTTGTTCCGCTATTAAAAGGTGAGAGAACTCTTGGTGTTCTAGATATAGATAGTACATCAAAATCTAGATTCACTGGCAGTGATAAATTAATGCTTGAAAAAGTTGCTGAACTGTTAACATGCAATTGCAAGATTGAAGACTTTGTTGACTACTGAGAGGAGTTTTAACTATGACATTATCAATGGAGCGACTTACAAACCTTTGTAAGACACGAGGATTTATCTTCCCTGGTTCGGAGATTTATGGCGGACTAGCCAATACCTGGGATTATGGCCCTCTTGGAGTAGAATTAAAGAACAATATCAAAAAAGCCTGGTGGAAAAAATTTGTACAAGAATCCCCTTACAATGTAGGTCTAGATGCAGCTATTTTGATGAACCCTAAAACCTGGGTTGCATCTGGTCACGTTGGAGGCTTCTCTGATCCATTAATCGACTGCCGCAAGTGTAAGGAAAGATTCCGTGCCGATAAACTTATCGAGGACTTCGTTAGATCTAAAGGTGAAGAGATACAGGTTGATGGTTGGTCTGAAGAAAAGCTTGAAGAATATTTAAAAGACAATTCTATCCCTTGCCCAAGCTGCAAAAGCCACGACTTTACATCGATTCGAAAGTTTAATTTGATGTTTAAAACCTTCCAAGGTGTAACTGAGGATTCTAAAAACGAAATCTATCTGCGCCCCGAAACAGCTCAAGGTATATTTGTAAACTTTAAGAATGTCCAAAGATCAACAAGAAAAAAAGTGCCGTTTGGCATCTGTCAAATTGGTAAAAGTTTTCGTAACGAAATCACTCCAGGAAATTTCATCTTTAGAACCCGTGAATTTGAACAAGCCGAACTAGAGTTTTTTTGCAAACCAGGCGAGGATCTTAAGTGGTTTAAATACTGGAAAGACTTTTGCTTTAACTGGCTACTCAGTCTAGGTATCCCCGAAGAAGATATTAGAGTAAGAGATCATAAGCCAGAAGAGCTATCTCATTATTCAGTGGCTACAACAGACTTTGAATACAGGTTCCCTTTTGGCTGGGGTGAACTGTGGGGTATTGCTGATCGTACAGATTTTGACCTCTCTCAGCATATGGAGCACTCAGGTGAAGACTTCCTCTACTTTGATCAGGAAACAAATGATAAGTATGTTCCTTATGTAGTTGAACCATCTGTTGGCGTTGACAGACTGCTACTAGTTGTTTTATCTGCAGCCTTTAAGGAAGAACAACTTGAGGCTGGAAGCGAAAGATCTGTGCTTAGGTTTCACCCAGCGCTTGCTCCGTTTAAAGCCGCAGTACTTCCTCTAAGCAAAAAGCTCTCTGAGCCCGCAGTTGAGATTTACAATAACCTTGCCAAAGAGTTCGTGGTAGATTATGACGAATCTGGTTCAATAGGCAAAAGATATCGTAGACATGATGAAATTGGTACACCGTTTTGTATTACTATTGATTTTGAAACATTAGAAAATCAAACCGTAACGATCCGAGACAGGGACACTATGCAGCAAGAGCGTCTGCATGTCGACGAGCTTAGAAACTACATTGCAGCTAAAATTGCTTTTTAAATCTAAGCAAGTGTAGTATACTAAAAAAAATTTAGAGACAATTAAAGGCACTTGATTCTTAATAAATCAAGTGCCTATTTACTGGTTAATTAAAAATGTAGAAAAAATTCAAAGGTAGTGCATATTAAAGCTTATAGGAAAATTTAGCCTCCGCATATGAACTAAAAATCGCTGGATTCCTCGTTTAGCACCACATTTTAGATAGAAAAAGCCTTCCAGTTAAGGTAGGCATCATACATTTTCTACTGAGGACTCAATAGCTTCCACAATAGCGTTTGTTACTTCTTCTCTATTTTCACGGAGTATAATAACATTAGAAACTAATGGCTCTAGTTCAACAGGCAGTTCTTCACTTAATGATGTGACAGATAAAACAACTTTTCTATCTTTAGCAGCTTTAGCAATCTGCTTGACAAGGTCCTCAGTCAACCGTGGCGTATCAACAAATATGACAGATTCAGTTCTCTCTTCAACTATAGATGGTAGATCTTCAGGAATCGGGCAGTAGAAATAACTGGACTTTTGAAAACCAGACTCATGCACGATATGCATCATTTGCTCAAAATCATGATCTCCATCCAAAAAAGCAGCTGACTCACGAACCTGTGAAAAAGTCCTGCGAAGTACGCTTGATTTGCCACTACCAGGCTTACCAAGGACAACAATAAATGGTTTGTTCACGGCCACCACCCTTTCTAACTTGTTAGTTAAAGATTTCTTTACAAGATACTTTTTTCCTTTAGGAAACGACTAATTTATAAAACTTATACAAAAATCTCATTCCTCTACATTTTAAATATACCCACTTTGACTTCTAATACACCTACTTTACCAAACTAAGCCATTAATTTTAAAAATCAAAAGACATAAAATAAGAACAGATTTACAGTTGACAGATTAAGCATATAGGCATATACTTAATTCATAATCTGTTGATGAGGAGGTTTTTTACTATGCCAATTGAATTAACCGACAGCAATTTTGAAAACGAAATCGCCTCAGGTGTTACTCTAGTTGATTTTTGGGCACCTTGGTGCGGACCATGTAAAATGATGGCTCCAATCATCGATAAACTCTCTAAAGAGTTTGACGGTCGTGCTAAGATTGCAAAGATGAATGTAGATGAGAACTCACAGACCCCTTCTAAGTTCCATATCCAAGGAATTCCAACTATGTTGTTTTTCAAAGACGGCAAGCCCGTTGACATGGTTGTGGGGTATACAAGACAAGAAGAGATTAGTCAAAAATTGAATAATCTACTATAAAAAAAGGCCAATTAGGCCTTTTTTTATAGCCTCTTATTAGTGCAGATAGGCACTTTTTTTATGTGTTTTGCCTATTATAGACTAACGCAACTGATAGGAGGCGTTTAAATGACTGATTTTAATAATGAAGATATCATAAAGCAGGTTCGAGCACGTCTTGAAAAAATGCCTTTAGAGCAAAGGAAAAAACTAGCAGAAGATGCAATGCGAATAATTGGCACAAATGATCCAGAACAGTTAAAAGAAATGTTAAAAAAAAGGCTGCCTAATCTTGACCCCGATACTCTTCAAGATACTATAGACCAATTTCTAAAGGAGAACATGTAATGAGAGATTACACTTTTCTAGTCGCTTTATTAGTCCTCATTGCTACACTCTCCTTGCCTGACAAAGACAATAAGCCAAGAAAGAATAAACCGTATCGCCGCATCCTTTATACCGAAGATGAATTGTCTATGGACGATTGTTGTAAAAGAGCAAACTCCATAGGTATCAAAGTGGTTAAAGAACTCCCATTTATTGGTGGCATGGTATGCGAAATGGAAGATGGCCAAGACGCTAAACTCTTAACTTTAGATAGAACATTGAAAATTGAAGAAGATATCAAGGTTTATGCTACTTGTTCAAATTTTACAAAGGGGGCAGTTCCCTCAGGAGCAATACCCACTGATAGCATTACACTTACTGGTGCCCCCCAAATTTGGCAAAGATCAACTGGAAAAGGAGTCTCTGTTGCTGTCATAGATACAGGTATCGCTAAACACCAGGATCTAAATGTCTTAAGCGGAATATCAACTTTAGGAGAAACCCACACCGATAACTATCTTGATGACAATGGTCACGGCACTCATGTAGCTGGAATCATTGCTGCCTCTGGTAAAAATCAAGGTTTGCTTGGTATGGCGCCTAATGTTGATCTCTATGCAGTTAAGGCTCTAGATAAATACGGCAGTGGTTATGTATCAGATATCATCGAAGGTATTGCATGGGCTGTTGAAAATGACATGGATATCGCAAATCTTAGCTTGGGAACTTCCGAAACCAGTGAAGCATTACGCAGGGCTGTAAGGAGAGCCGCTATGTCTTCAACAATCTTAGTAGCTGCTTCTGGCAATAGTGGCTTAACAAGTAATCCAGGAGTGCTTTATCCTGCCAAATATCCGGAAGTACTTAGCGTAGGTTCTGTAAACAGCAATGGTACGTTCTCTACCTTTACTTCCTACGGTCCAGAATTAGATATGCTAGCATATGGCGAAAACATTCTTTCTACGTATCTAGGCAACAGTTATCGTAGAGAAAGTGGAACTTCAATGGCTGCGCCACAAGTAAGTGGAGCTCTAGCATTACTTCTTGGTCTTAGATATCGTAGTTCTGATGCAGTTAAAGCACTTTTAAATAGTACAAAAAGGCTAAACCTGCCTGCAGAAAAGCAAGGCAGGGGACTAATTAGCCTAATTCCATTTGTTCATAGTTATTAGTAAGTACGTATTCACTAACCAGATTATTGACTTTAATTAAGGTGCTACCTTTACAAACAAGGTGGGCACCTTTTTTAAGATTAAGGAATTTTAGTTCTCGACAGCTAACAGATAACAGTGATAGAGACGGCTTTGTCTTGACATTTACAGCCCTAAATCTTATACTAAATATTGTTCTTACGTAATGCCGAAATGGCGGAACTGGCAGACGCGCTACGTTCAGGGCGTAGTGGGGGCTTCCTCGTGCGGGTTCAAATCCCGCTTTCGGCACCAATACATAATTCATGCCCCTCTAGCAGGGGCTTTTTTAGATCCAAAATACGGATGATTGCCATCCAAATGACAATCACCCATATTTTAAAAGTTGGATCGTAAGACCTTATTGTCAAATGATCTATAGCAACTAACCGTAGTCTTTACTGGATTTAGCCACAAAATCCACACATATAGCAGTGCCCTTCACCTGATAAACCATCAGACAGCGAGTCTCTATGAATAACCAGAAAACTTCCCGCAATGGCTACTAAGCTAGAGACTTTCTTACCAGGGTTGGAAGGCTAGAACTTCGTGTTCCTCGTACAAGGGACAGAAAGTTTTCTCCTACGATATTTGAACAATACCAGCGTAGCGAAAAAACTTTGCTTATTACCATATGGAGATGTTTATTCAGGGAGTCTCAACACATAAAGTTTCTAAAGCAGTTGAAAGCGCTTTGTGGAGAAACTACCAACACTTGGACAGAGTTCTTTGACTATCTTAAAGACCGTGATCTAAACCGTCCTAAATACGTTATTTCGGACCCACATCCTGGATTAATACAGGCTTGTAGCCATTACCAACTACTAATCGGTGTTGTATCTAAAAACTACAAAACTGTATAAAGCATGTTACCTGAATTAGAGGTCTAATTATAAAGATCCCTAGAAGGATTTACCAATCAACATATTGAACACTCACTTAATCTCAGATTTTACTTCTTAGATTACTACTAAACTAAAA
>JAQVYS010000085.1 GCA_028708605.1 Bacillota bacterium | reverse complement strand
GTCCAAAGTAATTCTAAATGGTCTACCCGAAAAATGAAGGGCTTTGTCCAAGCTCATGATGAACTTCAAGAAATATTCCTGAAAAAGTATGGGGATGGATTTACACAAGATTCTTGACACTACCTTTAAGCGTAACAGATGGTGTATAATAAAGGTGCTTGTCAACAGTCTTTATCTTGTATTTTTTTAGACATTACCGCATGAAATCTTTTTTAGTTGAGGAAGTTTAAAGGAAAGTTAGCTTTAAACCCCATTTTTAGAAATTTAGTTTAAGGGAACGAACAATTATGAAAGTAAAAAGAGTAGACAAAAGAGATGCTACATATCAAAAGTTTGAGGTTTTAAAAACCAATAGAAACAAACGGCATAGATATCAAGAGTTCTTTGTTGAGGGAGTCCGTAATATTAATCAAGCAAATAAAAACAATTGGGTGATTAATTCTTTTATCTACTCCTATGAAAAAAAGCTATCAAACTGGGCACTTGATACTCTTGGCAAAACTCCTACAAAGATTAATTATGAGCTTCCTTCTAAGTTGTTGGATGATTTGAGTGGGAAAACCGATGCTTCAGAGCTAATTGCTATAGTTCAAATGCAACCCGATGACGTGAGCTTATTTACTTTAAGCAAAAATCCTATTTTAGCCTTATTTGACAGACCTTCAAACAGAGGTAATCTTGGTACAATCATTCGCTCTCTAGACTCATTTGGCATCGAAGGCTTAGTCATAACAGGTCATGGCGTAGATCTCTATGATCCTGAAACGATAGTAGCTTCGATGGGATCTTTTTTTAATGTCCCTGTAGTTAGGATGAACGATAACAAGAGTATAGAGCTTTGGTTAGCTAATTTAAAAGGGAAGTATCCTAATCTGAAGGTTGTCGGGACTTCAGCTCATGCTTCTAAATGTATCTATGAGCTAGATCTCACTTCACCTATTTTGTTTTTAATAGGTAATGAAACCGATGGGTTAGCGAATAAATTGCTAGAGACCAGCGATGTTATCGCTAAAATTCCTATGGCAAACTCTAGTTCAGCTTCATCTTTCAATGTTGCTTGTGCAACGTCAATCGTTTTTTATGAAGCGATACGGCAAAGACAAGGAGATAAGAGTAAAGGCTAGTCTATTAATTTCTAAATAGAGATAGTGGGGAAACGATGTCTTTTGGTTTATTTCCAAAACCGATTCTTACTTCAAGGAAGAAGGGGGATAAAGATGCAAAGAGGAGCACGTGTCGGTTTGTTTTTGGTCGTTGGAACAATCCTCGGTGTCTTAGTCTTTACGTTTTGGCCAAGTCCCTTGGCGATAGTCGGAGGAGCTGCACTAGGGATTTTAGTAGGTGCTATTAGAGAATTGCAAGCGAAATAGTTTAGGTAGAATTAGAAGGATAGTTGTCGAAAATGAAGTTTTTTAGAAGGGGGCATTTTCAAGTGAAGAGAAATAAGCTTCTGTTTATTGTCTTAGCGTTTATGGTAATGCTTGTTCTTGCAGGTTGCATACCTGGAGATGGCAAAAACACAGAGGAAAACCCTGCGGGCTTTTTTTGGGGAGTATGGCATGGCTGGGTTGCACCGATATCTTTAATTATAGGAATTTTTAAAAACAATATTACGATCTATGAGACCTTTAATACTGGTTGGTGGTATGATTTTGGCTTCTATATGGCAATTATTAGTGGTTTTGGTAGCATATCCTTATTTAGAAAAAAAGGAAAGTAAAACAATTAATCTTTAAGTTTTCGAAAGAGGGTTGTCCGCTCACTGCTAATTTTGGTAGTGAGCGGACAACCCTTTTCGCTAAAAATTACGATCTTTAGTGAAAAGCAGAGTTTAATAAAAACCCTTTTTAGAACTATTTTTAGGCACAAGAAAAAACCCCATTGAATTCCTTAAATTTTTGAATTCTAAGCGGTTTGCTTGATTGGGTGTAAAGGAGTTTTAGTACGCTCATTCTGAATCTTGGAATGGGGGTCTGGCGTGACGGTGGATGTTGAAGCGAAACATAAAAACAATCAAGGCACCCTACGGAATAATGCATAGAGTACCTTACTTGTTTATTGAGAAACCGAAGATGATGTCTTTCCTGTACAGTTACTTTTTCTTAACAGGAATCCAAATCTCACTGTAGTAATTTTCATCTTGATTTCCCTTCGGATATTCATCAATATTTGTATACATCTCAACATTGTAGTCTGCCGCAATTTTATATTCCTTGCAATTAGGCAGCCATTCAGAGTAGATTTTTTGGTTCACATCTTGCAGGGCTTTCGGCATTGCGCCTCGGCAGGCAAAAACAGCCCAAGTGTGCTTCGGAATGGTCTTAGTTACAAAACCATCCGGCACTGCTGTAGACGGGTCATAATTATCCGCAATCAAATACTCGAACTCATCAGGGCCTGCACTCCCGTCAAGACATACGCCGTACATTCCGCAGACAATTCTCCCTTTCCCTGTTTGGTAATGCTCTGTCCAAAACTGCGGAATTTCCGTTTTCGCAGTATCATACTTGAATAGCCTAGAGGCACCAATGACTGTAAATGAATCCTTTTCAATAATTTTGTAATTCATCAGATAACCGCCTTCCAATGTAAATTTGATTTTTAACGGAGCAAACGATTTAATCATCGCTCCATCCTTGCGCACAGCAGTAGGAGTCACACCGTGAAACCGAGTGAAGGCTTTCGTGAAGCTATCTGGTGAATTGTAACCGTATTTTAGAGCTATATCAATGATTTTTCCATCAGTTGAAACAATCTCACTGCCAGCAAGTGTGAGCCTGCGTTGTCTGACATACTCACCAACTGTAAAACCGCAGAGCATAGCAAAACCTTTTTGAAAATAAAACGGAGAAACAAATGCCCGTTCTGCAATTTTTTCTATTGTTAGTTCTTCGGTTATATTTTTTTCTATATAGTTGATAGCTTCGCGGATCCCTTCAATCCATTCCACTGTTACTACCTCCTCTCTGCGTTTATATCTTCTCAATTTCTATGCGGTCATGCCCGATTATTAATGTTGTGTTTTGTCCGATCTATAGTATTAATTCGCGACACACCCTTTTTGAGACCTCGGAAATGATATCTCTAGGGGTAACCCCTAGGTATGGTTAAAGAAATGTTTAGTAATATTTGATGTTACCTTAAGCTAGGGAAGCCGAAACCACTAGCAGCAATGTCAATTAGTAATTCAGTCCTAGCTTTAGAAACGCTTAATTTTAAAGCAGTAATATCGCTGGCCTTAGTATAGCGCGCAGCATACTAAAAAGATTACCAAAAATCCGGGCAAGCTGTTCTTGGTCAATACTGAGAATAAGCTTTTCAGTAAAATACCCTTTTAAAATTCAGGAAAAGGGGCATTGAGTTTTCTGTCAATAGTACAAAAATCCAGGGCAGTCTTTTCAATGATAGAATTAGTGAAGTCTTCGAATGAAACTTCAGTGTAATCTAGTTTGGTTTCTCCACTTTCTAAATTAGACAACTCCAACAGTTGTTCTGCCAAGAGATTAACTGCAGAAACCTTATCTAAGATTCTTTTTAAGTGTTTTTCCTTGTCTTAAGGAGTAGTTACAACTCTGTTTACTATCGCGCTTACATAACCTTTGATGGAGATTATTGGAGTACGCAGGTCATGAGAGATAATTTGAATAAGGTGCTGCCTTGATTGTTCTAACATTGATACAGATTGTATGGCTTCTTCTAACTCGATTTAGAGGCTTCTAAATCTTGGGTTCTCTCTAAAATCCTGTTTTCTAGGTTTTTATTTAGTTAGTGTAGTTTTCCGGACATTACTTCAACAGAGTGGAAGCTAGATGAGGGTTTCTTAGCTAAAACTAAAGACTGACTGAAAGTAAAGACCAAAAGACCTATAGATGAGAGATTACCTTATCTGATAATCTGTTTTAGGAACAAATTACTAGCGCCATTTACCCAAAGCGTATATGAGGTAAAGATTATAGGTATTTTGATCGCAAGACTCTCATCTTCTGGAATAAGTGGCTGTAGACGGTAGGTTGTGTAGCTATCACCATTTTTTGTATCAACAAACTTGTTCTAAGCCATTGGCACAGTAGTACGTAATTACTTCTTTTTCCAGAGAGGTCTTCCTTTTGTGGAGAAAATCAGTAAGACAAAAATAAAGGTGTAATTTAATGATTAAACTGTAAATTTTTGTGGTAGATAGTATTATCATTAAAAGCTTTGAATTTCGGTTAAAGCCAACTAGAGAGGTATAAAAAATGAGAATTGAGAGATTAACGATTGAGAGAAATCGAGAGTTTATGGACTTTTGTGTAAAGAATTCAAAGGTGATACAGGATACTTCCCTTTTGCGAGAGTGCAAAACTGAGAGTTTCTACCCTGATTGTAATAATCCGACTTATATTGTTATTGACAATAATGATGATCGTTTAGTTGCCACTGCCTCTCTTGTAATAGATGACCATGGTAAAAGTAGCTTTAGAATCTTTTATTCCGAGGTTTCTGATGCTAAGTGTTATGAGCTTTTAATGAAAGCTATTCTTACTGAAGATTTGTGTCATTTGTCTACCTTAGATGAACTAGCTATGTCCACGTAGGTTAATTTCTAAGAGGGATAGGGTAAATTATATGAGTATTTTACTTTAGAGAGAGGGAGCGATTCTTATGGGCGAGACGTTTGAACTTGCTACCTTTGCAGGCGGCTGTTTTTGGTGTATGGTTGCACCTTTTGACACCCAGCCTGGCATCAAAGAGGTAGTTTCAGGTTATACTGGTGGCCATACCAAAAATCCTACCTATGAGCAAGTCTGCAAAGGAGACACTGGACATTTCGAAGCAGTCCAAATAACCTTTGACCCTCAAGTTTTTTCGTATAGAAAATTGGTAGAGATTTTTTGGCAGCAGATCGATCCTACAGATCCTGGTGGGCAATTTCATGACAGGGGATCCTCTTATAAAACAGCGATTTTTTATCATTCGAAAGAGCAAAAACAGATAGCGATAGCTTCTAAAGAAAAGCTTAACGCAAGTGGCAGATTTGACAAGCCTATTGTTACAGAGATTTTACCTGCTGCTCCATTTTATAGGGCAGAGGAAAAACATCAAGACTATTATAAAAAGAGTTTTTTTCACTACAATATGTACAGAGAAGGCTCAGGTAGGTCTAGGTTTATCCGTGAAAATTGGCAGAAGACCAAAAGTGAAAAAGAACTAAAAAAGGAACTTACCAGAATCCAATATGCAGTAACGAGGCAAAACAAAACAGAACCGCCATTTAAAAATGAATACTGGGATAACACTAAAGAAGGCATCTATGTAGACATTATTAGTGGAGAGGCACTTTTTAGTTCCAAAGACCAGTATGATGCGGGCTGTGGCTGGCCAAGCTTTACTAGACCATTGCATAGAGGCGAAATCGAAGAAAAAATCGATACTTCGCAGGGATTAAGACGTATGGAAGTAAGAGCGAAAGCTTCAGATTCTCATCTTGGCCATGTCTTCGACGATGGCCCAGGCAAAGACGGTGCAAGATATTGCATTAACTCGGCCTCCTTAAGATTTATACCTAAAGAGAAGCTTGAGGAAGAAGGTTACGGCGAATATCTAAGCTTGTTTAATTAAGGTAAGAGACATCCTCTAAATTAGGATGCCTCTTTTTTGTCACTTGGGAGGTGATTATCACTAGCAAGGGAATGTACTTCTTGTCTTTAATTTCTAGCAGGCTTTAGCGTAGTTTATTAGACTTTAGAGGAGGTGTGAGGATATGGAAAACCCTAGATATGGGGTTGTTCAAAGAAGATATAAGCTTTTAGAAGATTTTAAGTTAGCTTATACCTTTCTTACAGAGGTCTATTCGCTTGAGACCTTAAATAGCTATCTTTTACCGGAATTTTTCGAGTACGCACACACTCATCCTGCTTTTAACCATAAGCTTACACACCGTTTTGGTCTTTGGGAAGATACAGGCAGGCTTGTAGGTTTAGCCTGTTATGAAATGGATATTGGAGAAAGTTTTCTTGTTACAAGAAAAGGCTATTCTATGCTTTTGCCTGAAATGTTAGCATATGCAGAAAAAAATTATCCTTAACTAAAGGCAAAAGTCATGTTCTTAGTGTATGGATAACCGATAACGAGATCAAGAAAAGGGAGTTGTTACAGAGTAGAAGTTACCAAAAAGTTTATTCTGCACCTGTAAGAATATTTATGTATACCAAACCTTTTCTAGACTACACGCTTCCTGCAGGTTTTTCAGTTATCACATTAGAGGATGAAAATGACTGTAAGAAAATTAATGATTGTCTCTGGAAAGGCTTTGATCATGGAGATCAGCCTGACGATGATTTAGATAGTCGTCTTCTTATGCAGAGCGGTCCGCATTTTAGAAAGGACCTGACAACAATAATTAAAGCACCTAACGGTGAATACGCTTGCTATACAGGTATGTGGTTTAACAAAAAGAATAACTACGCGTACCTTGAATCACTTGCAACAGATCCAAAGTATCGTAGAGTGGGTCTTGCCACTATCGCTCTTACACAAGGTATGAAAAAGACAAAGGAACTTGGAGCACTCTTTTGCTTTGGCGGTGAGCCAGATTTTTATACAGGAATTGGATTTGAAACGATTTGTTACCGCGAGCTATGGAAAAAAGAATGGTAGCAATTCTTTCGTCGCATTTACTATGCATATTAGCTGTAAAGAACAAGAACAGAGCCTTTTTAGTGATAAATGATATGCTCCTTCTTACGTAGTCCTGAACTTTTGTTATTTCAGGTGTCTACTCAAGGTGGAGCATATCACTTATTGGTATGGTTTTTTAATCATTGTTAGGCTTCTTACATAAACGTTTGTGCGAATTTTTCAATGTTTTCAAGACGAATATCAGTTTCTCCAATTGGCGCACCAATCATTTTGCAGATCATTTTTTCAAAAAAGCCAAGATTTTTAAAAGAGTAGCCGAAGTAGCCTTTGGTAAGTGCAACTGAGGTTAGTTCCTTTGGAAAGGTTAGATCGATTATCTCAAGGGCTTTGTTTTCAAAACCACAACAGACAAAAAAAACGATTCTTTTTGTCATAAGCGTCTTAAGATTTACGGAGCAAAACTCCGATATTGGCTTTAATATTTGGCCTGCATAAACAGAGCTGCCAATTAAAACGGTGTCATAAGCTTCTAAAGAGACGTTTGTCTTCTGGCTGGCATCAACAAGATCTGCTTCGAGAGTTTCTGCAAGTTTTGTTGCACTTTGTTTGGTACAACCGTGTTTGCTCGTGTAGATAACTAAAGCTTTCATAGAACTCCTTCTTTCTTTAATTTTGATTAACATTGTCAAAATTACTAGCTATGTTAACGATATGTTTATTTTGGCAAATTTTAATAGAGAGGCGCTTCAAAT